>NZ_JBVYOF010000005.1:0-88278 GCF_056133985.1 Chryseobacterium sp. L12
ATCAAGAATTTATTTGAAAATCCTACACAGCAAAATGCAGAACTTATTTCGGGAGCGGTACAGTTTTATTCGCAAAATCTGACTACTACACTTCAACAGTTTCAACCTTTATTTACATTTGCTCAAAATTTTTTGCAGGAAAACCCCGATACATTGAATCCGAAAGCATTATTTCTGAGATTTAAAGGTTTAAGTGATGCTCTTATACAAAATCCAAATAAATTATTAAAAATCCCGTGCAACCAATTGCCTCATTGGCAAGATATTGCAATGCACCAAATACCCCAAAGTGTAAAAATAAAATTGCAAAATATTCCAAATCAAAACAGTTACTGGTCGAGTTGGAATATTACTAATTTAGATAATGGAGAAGGCGCTCATATTAATATGGACTTATTTCCAGTAAAAATTTCTACAATGCCTAAAAAACCTAATTCAACACAGAAATATACTCCAGCTGAATTTTTTGATTTTTTTAGAAAAAACATAAATTTGTTTGCAGAGAAATTTACACCAATAGAAAATAACTACTATAATATACATGATACAGCACTTTGGAACTCTGCAAATCCTTTAGGGGCTTTGATACATATTGATATTACTCCAGATGATGGAACAGTTGTTTGTTCAGGAGTAAGCACCAATACATGGATATTTTCAACAATAAAAGCACCGCAAGGTTGGTCATATGATGGCGTACATCCCGTTTCAGGAAACAGAGCATTTTCCTATTATATGGATGGGACAACAATGTATATCTATACAAGAGGTGTAGATAGAACCTCTAAAATAAATGACGAAAAAACTCCTATAATAAATTATATCATGGAGGCTATAGCTTTTTCTGCAGCAGATGATTTATGGACTGAAATGCAAAACAAGCTATCGAAATATGTAAATGATAGAGAAGGAAGCTCTAGTGTAATTACACCTGTAAAATATAGACCAAATTATGATGGGATTAAAAATTATCTTAAAGGAAAAATTCCTATAAGTTCTGTAGGTTGTAACTAGTAAAAAAGAATAAATGAAAAATTTTACACTAAATATTTTCAAACTGATAGGGATTATGTTTATCTCTATTAGTTTGAAAAACGTTCTTCAAATATTTTTAGGAACATTAACTAATTATTCTGAAGTAACCAAGCCATATAGATTAATAAATATAAATAATAGAATTACTTTTGAGACAAAAATTAACCATTTAAAACTAATATTTTTGTATGACTTTATATTGTTTGCAACAATTGCATATTTCTGGATACTTTTAATATTATATCTTTTGATAAAGAAATTTGGAAATAAATTATGGATGCACATTTCATATACAATATTGATCTATATCTTTACTATAACCTATTTTGACCCATTCAATTATAATATAATATTCATATTTATTACTGTAATTTTAGGATATGTAAACTGGTGGATGTTTGAAAAGTGGATAATGTTTGAATAAAATATAATATTAATATGGAAACAAATGAAATAAATCCGGGTAGCGGTTTAATAATCTGGCAAATTTTAGTTTGTATTTTTCTTATCGGACTAAGTTATTTTGTGTATAAAATTTACAAAAAAATAAAATAACATTTTATAACCGTCTCAAATTGAGGCGGTTTTTTGTTAAAAAAAATATCAAAATAAAAAAAAGATATAAAAACTGTCATTTGTCAGCACTTTACAAAACATTACTGATTTATAAACTTTTAATGTAATATCTTTCTATAATCCGGAAACATTCAATCTTAATCTTCTGCCATAACATTTAATCAGGAATTATTAAATTTGTCAAAAGTAAAAAAGATATGTCAACAGCAGAACAAACAAAAAATTCACAATATTTTATAGATCTTGAAGATAAACACGGTGCTCACAACTACCATCCCCTTCCTGTCGTTTTAGACAAAGGCGAAGGTGTTTTTGTATGGGATGTTGAAGGCAAAAAATATTATGATTTCCTTTCAGCTTATTCTGCTGTAAACCAAGGACATTCACATCCAAAAATCGTTGATGCTTTAGTAAATCAGGCTAAAAAATTAGCATTGACTTCAAGAGCATTCTACAACTCCAAGTTGGGAGAGTATGAGAAAAAAATAACAACACTTTTTGGTTTTGATAAGGTTTTGCCGATGAATTCCGGAGCTGAAGCGGTAGAAACAGCCGTAAAATTAGCCAGAAAATGGAGCTATGAAGTAAAAGGAATATCAGAAAATGCAGCAAAAATTGTAGTTTGTGAAAACAACTTTCACGGAAGAACAACCACGATTGTATCATTTTCAAACGATCCAGATGCCAACCAGAATTACGGACCTTTTACTCCTGGTTTTGTAAAAATTCCTTATAATGACATCAATGCTTTAGAAGAAGTTTTAAACAGAGAGGCAGAAAATATAGCCGCATTTTTAGTAGAACCTATTCAGGGAGAAGCCGGAGTTTATGTACCGGATGAAAATTTCCTTAAAAAAGCTTCTGAATTATGTAAAAAACACAATGTTCTTTTTATTGCAGACGAAGTTCAGACAGGAATCGCGAGAACAGGGAAGTTAATTGCCTGTCATCATGAAAATGTTCAGCCTGATATTTTGATTTTAGGAAAAGCACTTTCAGGCGGAATGTATCCGGTTTCGGCGGTTTTGGCAGATAACGAAATCATGAATGTGATAAAACCCGGACAACATGGTTCTACATTTGGTGGAAATCCTATTGCCTGTGCGGTTGCAATAGCGGCTTTGGATGTTGTGGAAGAAGAAAAACTTTCTGAAAGAGCTGAAGAATTAGGAAAATTATTCAGAAACGAAATTGAAAAAGTAATCGTAAAAACCAATCTTATTACGAAAGTAAGAGGAAAAGGGTTACTAAACGCTATTCTGATCAATGATACGCCCGAAAGCTCTACAGCATGGAATCTTTGCTTACAGTTAAAAGAAAACGGTCTTCTTGCAAAACCTACTCACGGAAATATCATCAGACTAGCTCCGCCTTTGGTAATCACCGAAGAACAGCTTCTTGACTGTGTAAAAATTATTGAAAAAACAGTTTTAGAGTATCGTAATTAGAATTATTTATAAAAAATTAAAGCACTCCTTTATTATTCGGAGTGCTTTTTCATTGTAAGAAAAACTGTTTTATAACATATTCTGCAATCTTAAAATAAACAGTATTTTTGCATTTACAACAAAAAGTGTATGAATCTTTCTGTAGCAATAATTACCTATAACGAAGAAAGGATAATAGAAAAAAACCTGCAAGCCATTGATGCTTTAGCAAATGAAATCATTATTGTTGACAGTTTTTCTACCGACAAAACAAGAGAAATCTGTGAAAAATATTCAAAAGTAAAGTTTATACAGAAAAAATTTGAAGGTTTCGGTCAACAGAAAAATTTTGCGATCGACAATTGCAGTGGCAGCTGGATTTTGTTTTTAGATGCAGATGAAATTCCCACCCAAAAACTTAAAGATTCCATTAGAAAAATATCTTCTTCACAACATCACGAATATGATGTTTTTCATATTGAATTTAACAATATTTTTCTTGGAAAAACTCTGAATTATGGAGGTTGGGGAAATATCAAAAGAGAAAGGTTTTTTAGAAAAGGCTTTGGAAAATACTCGAAAGATATTGTGCATGAAGAATTTATCACTTCCAGTCAAAAAGGTACAATAGAAGGTAAAATCAATCATTATACATACAAAGACATACATCATCACATAGAAAAGTCTAATAAATATACCTCTATGATGGCAGAAAAAATGTTTAAAAGAGGTAAGAGAACTGATGTTTTGCAAATTCTGATTAAGCCCGTTTATCAGTTTTTAAAATCTTACCTGTTCCAACTTGGATTTTTAGATGGTTTTGTTGGGTATTACGCAGCCAAAACTGCAGCTTTTTATACATTTATGAAATATATGAAGCTTTATGAATATCAAAAGTTTTCAAAACAATAGTAGGTCTAAAAGTCTATTTTATTATATCTTCATAAAGCTTTTCATAAGAATCAGCCATTGTTTTATAACTAAAGTCCAAAGCTCTTTCTTTTAATTTAATTTTAAATTTTTTTTTATCCGAATTAAATTGTTGAATACCAATGCTATAGACATTTTGCATTGTTTCAGGAGAAAAATCATCAAAATAAAAAGCCAGATCGCCACCAATTTCCGGGAGGCTTGTCAGATTGCTCAGAAATACGGGCTTACCGAAAAACATGGCTTCTACAGGCGGGATTCCAAAACCTTCTGCCAGTGAAGGATGACAATAAGATTCGCAGTTTTGTAAAAGATAATATTTCTCTTCATTGTCTAAATTTTCCAGAATATGAACCCTGTTTTCCAGATGCAAATCTTTTATTTTTTGTAAAAATCTTTCTTTATAATCTGATTTTGCAGATGATGTGACCAGAACAAGGTCACGGTCATTAGCAGAAATTAGGTCCAGCAGAACTTCCTGATTTTTTTTAGGAAAAAGCACCCCGATGTTTAGAATATATTTTTTGTTGATAAAATTATATTGCTGGCGAGACTGAAACTCTTTTCTTTCGGGAAAAGTCAGTCCATTATAAATTACCTGAAATTTCACCTCATCTTTTATTTTAAACAAATGTTTATTTTTCAAAAAATCATTCATCACAAACTCAGAAATGAATACAATTGCATCAGCATTACCAATATTCTTCTGAACTTTCCGGATAGATTTTTTGATCTTCTTTTCAGAACTGCTGTCATGAAGGAAATTCAGATCATGAAGGGTAACAACTTTTTTTTGATTTTTATTAATTGAATGAAAATAATCTGAAAGCTGATGCGTTACATGAACAAGAGAAAACCTGGCTGTATTTGCCGGGAAAAACTTATGCCAGAAATGCCAGTTGATAATGCTGAAAAATTTCTCAGTAGAAGGAATATTCTTTTCGGGACCGAAAAAAGTATAATCAAAACGGCATAATTTTTCGTCTAATCCTTTAATAAGAGCAAGACAGACATTAGCAATACCCGAACGCGGATATTTTAGTCTTTCAACATCTATTAAAATATTTTTTTTCACTAAAAGATGGCTTTTTGTCAAAAATAGAAATTTAATATTTAAAATCTTTACTTTTGTTATATGAAAATTTGTTTAATAAGTTTTGATTTTTGGCATTACGATGAGCACATTGTCCGAACACTAAAAGAAAAAGGCATAGAAGCTCACCATATCAACATTGGAGCCTTTACTCATAAAGATTTCAGGGCAAGAGTGAAAAACACGATGAGCAAAGTGTTTACCGGTAAAAATCCAAAGCACGAAAAAAGACAGAATTTCATTATAGAGTCTTTAGAAAAAATAGGTAAACAGGATCAGATTTTGGTGATTAATCCCGAAGCTATCGAAGAGCGCGTGCATGAAGTGATCAGAAAATATACTGTAAAAAATATTGCGTATCTGTATGACAGTATGTTGAGAAACCCCGCAGAACATATTTTGCATTTCTTTGACGAAATTTATTCTTTTGATGATCATGATGTGAAACAGTTCGGTTTCAAAAAAATCACCAATTATAATTATCTGAAATATCTTCCTGCCGAAAAACAAAATCCCGAACTGGATTTATTTTACATTACTTCATATGATAAGTTACGTCTGGAAAAGCTTGATGTGCTGATAAATAAACTGGAGCCGCTTCAGATTTCATTTAAAACAATTATTGCCGGTAAAAAAGGTTGGAAAAAACATTTCAGTCAGGCTATTAATCAAAACAACATTGATATTCTGAAATTCAGAAGAACAAATATTCCGCAAAAATCTCTGCCTAAACTTTACAGCAATTCTAAAGTAATCTTAGATCTGCAACGTGAAAACCAGAGCGGGCTGAGTTTCCGGATATTTGAAGCTATGGCTTTGGAGAAAAAAATTATTGCTGATAACGAAAATATTAAAAACTACGATTTTTATAATCCCAACAATATTTTAATCCTCAACGAGGATTTCAGCAACATTGATAAAAGTTTTTTTGAAACTGATTATGAAAAACTTCCGGATGAAATTTATTACAAATACACATTGGATCATTGGGTAAACACTGTTTTCAGTTTATAAAATCACCATGACTGCCAAACGTTGGCAATGATGACCTTTAAAAACAATAAAAAGCTACAGATGAAAGAAGTCAGGTATGTATTGATTGTCACAAAAGAATTTCAGTCAGAATTTCAATCGAATAGCGGAGGAACGGGTGTTTTCTACCAAAATCTTGCCGAAAGTCTTATTAAAAAAGGAATAAAGGTTTCTGTATTTGGTTCATCTAAAAAGGCTTTTGAACAAAAAGATGAAAACTTCTCGCTCCTTTTTGTAAAAGATTATTTTAAGAAAAATAAACTGGCAGAACTTCTACGGTCTGTTACCGGAAAAATTTCTTTTTTGCAGAATTTACATTACAAAATCTATGATTGGGAAATAGAATATTTACAAAAAGAACTCACAAAGTTCATCAAAAATAAAGAAATTGATGTAATCGAAACTCATGATTGGGAAGGAATGAGTCGGATAACAGAAAATTTAAAAATTCCTTATATCATTCGCTGTCACGGTTCTTGGTCGGTTTTACACAAATTTTTCGGATATGGTGCTTCAAAAGGCAAAATTTACAATGAGAAAAAGGCTTTTGAAAAAGCGGATTACATCATTACGATTTCTGAAAGCAATGAAAATATCGTAAGACAGGTTTTCGGATCTAAAAATTACCATCTTATTTACAACGGAATCGACACAGATTTTTTTAGACCTCAGCAAAATATTCCTGTCAAGCCCAAATCTATATTCTATATCGGAAATGTTTCTGTGGAAAAAGGTGCGCAAACAGCACTGGATGCTTTTATAAAAATTAATCAGAGTGAATCTGCAGCCAGTCTGCATTTTATTGGCAGAGAGACTGAAATTTCTGAAAAACTAAAAGAAAAAATTAAGCAAAATAACCTTCATAATAAAGTTGTTTTTCACGGAAGAAAAGATAAAAATCAAGTTATAAAACTGCTTTCGGAAGCTGAAGCTTTAATATTTCCGTCTAAAGGCGAAACTTTTGGTTTAGCGCTTACCGAAGCAATGGCTTTGGAAAAACCTGTTGTATGTTCTGATCTCGAAGTTTTCAGAGAAATTGTAAAAGATGGCAAAAATGGACTAATTGCCAAGTCAGAAGATGATTTTGCAGAAAAAATCATTAAAATATTTTCTGATCAGCCTTTTGCTCAGTATCTTTCTCAGAATGCCCGAAAGACAATCGTTGAAAAATTTTCTCTGGAGAAAATGCTTGAGGAAACAGTGAGTTATTACACGGAAATTATCAATAAAGAATAACCATTTTATTTAATCTTCTGAAACTGCTTCACTTGTTTTTCCGAAGAAAAAAGATTTAATATATTCAAAAATCCTTTCAGTAATTTCCACAAGAAAGAGTGGTTTTTATGGATATACCGGATCTGAAGCATTCTTTTAGAGCCCGCAAACTTGACCATCTCAATTTCCTCTCTCAAATGAGGAAAAAGCGTTTCATATACAGATTGCTTTTCCTGTTGGATAAGATGCTCATTCTGGGGATTACTGGAAAGACCTGAATTATCAAAGTCACTCACTACCAAATCAATGTGCATATATTTTGCCTGATGGATTACTGAAGACTTTAAAAAGAATTCCCAGTCTGAAACAACTTTTAAATTTTCATTATAAAAACCTGTTTTTTCAAAAAGATCTTTTTTAATAAAAGTAGACGGATGAGGTAAGAATGAATGAAGGAAATAAGTCAGATTAATATTTTCCGGCGGCGTAAAAAGTGTTTGAGGAATACCATCTAAACTGTAAATTAAATTTCCTGAAATAATATCTGCATTTTGCAGAAAAGGAAGAATTTTCTCAATTACATTTCCATTGTCAAGCTGATCTCCGCTGTTCAGAAACAAAAGATATTCTCCGTTTGACATTCTGATTCCTTTATTCATCGCATTATAAACACCGGTATCGGGCTCACTTATCCAGTTACTGATGTATGGATTGTTTTGGGAAATTAGTTCTTTGCTTCCGTCGCTGCTGTTTCCGTCTACAACGATATATTCAAATTCTTTAGAATTCTGATTGACAATGCTTTGCAAAGTTTTTTTTAAACCTTCTGCATTGTTGTAATTGATCGTAATTATGGAAAGCCTGTAAGTCACTTTTTTATTTTATAAATTATATCAACAGAATTCTACCTTAAAATCAATCTTTTTTCATTTTAAATTTAGGTACAAAAAGCAAAACAAGGCTGATCATCCATTTCAGAATTCTCCAGGCAGCAGGAAATTTTTTAATATGAAGTACATGTTGAATTCTTCTTGCTCTAGCTTCATGACTTAACGCCAAATCTTCAAGAAACGCACCAAAATATCTATTCAGCGTAATCTCTCTTTCAGCGTGATAAAGAGCTAAGTTTTCAGGTTTTGCTGAAATTCCCGAATAATCATAATAGCAGATGGTCTGTTCTAAGTGTTTATAGCTTACATTGTGCAAACATATAAGAACAATAAAAAACTCCCAGTCTGCACAGATTTTATAATCTTCTCTGTAATAAAAATACTCATCGAAAAGTTTTCGTTTGATGAAAGCAGCCTGATGATTGATTCCTCCATAGTAAAAGAAACTAAAAGTCAGTTTTTTTGGCGGAACTTCTTCTCTTCGATAGCCTTCATCATTAAAGTATATTGAATTTCCATAGAGAATTCCCACATCAGAGCTAAGCTCCTGCTGCACTTTTTCCAAAACCTGCGAATCGTAGAAAAAATCCCCGCTGTTCATAAAGATAATGTAATCACCAGAAGCTTTACGGATGCCTTTGTTCATAGCATTGTAAACTCCGGTATCTTTTTCGCTGATCCAATAATTTATCTGAGAATTATTTTCAATTATTTCTTTACTTCCGTCTGTACTTCCGCCATCAATAACAATGTATTCAAAATCTGACCATGTCTGGCTTTTGACAGATTCAAAAGTTTTGACCAATCCTTCCTTGTTATTAAAATTGATTGTAATTATGGTTAACTTCATGCTCATTACCTGCATTATTTTAAATTATTGTTTCACAGCATCAGAATAAACCTTCAAACATTGTTCTGCAGCGTCTTTCCAGTCAAATTTCTTTACATGTTCCAATCCTTTTTGGATGTATTGCTTTCTAAGGTCTTCATCAAAAAGCAGCATCTCTATTTTTGTACGCAAATCTTCTTCGGAATCAGAATCAAAATAGATTCCGGCATCTCCTGCAACTTCTGGAAATGAACCGTGCTTGGTTAAAATGATCGGACATCCGCATGCCATAGATTCCAGAACAGGAATTCCAAAACCCTCATATAGTGACGGGAAAACAAAACATTTGGCTTTTTGGTAGAAGTGTCCCAATTCATTTTCGTTAAATTTTCTTTGAAAAACCTGTTTTTCAACGTTAAATTCCTTTAAAAGCTTAACTTCTTCTTCCTGAAATTTCCCTCCACCAGCTGCGATAATCTTTAGATCATGATTCTGTTTCAACAAAGGAACTGTTGCTCTCAGAAAAAACTGAAAATTTTTATAATTTGAGCGGGATCCTACATATAAAATATAATTTTCAGGCAGATTAACCTTTACATCAGGGTGTATTTTTATGGAACTTCCATGATGTACTACTTCTATTTTAGCAGGATCAATATGCGGATATATTTTAGTAATATCTTTTTTGGTATTGTGTGAAACGGCAATAATTTTTGCAGCTTTCTCCATCAATAATAACTTACGCTCTACTACCTTAAACGGATCATCAATAAAATATTCAGGCAGAATCTCATGAATCATGTCATAAACAGTAAGGACAAATGGCTTGTCACCGATTTTATCTAAAAAATAAGGATTGTAATAAGTCGGCACAAATACATCATAATTCTTGTTTTCAAAAGCCTGATTGAGTAATTTTTCAGAATTTTTTCTTCTTAATGTTCTGGTACTTATTTTAAAAAAAGCCAAAACCCCGTACAGAAGATGAAGACTTTTATTTTTCACCATCAAATCAGTTTCATTTACATAAGCATTATCAGAACTGTAAATAGGGAGTATTACCTCAATATCATTTCTTGTTGACAATACCGAAAAAACTTCCGTATAATATCGCGATATTCCGCCGTAAGTTTGCTGATCAAAGATCTGTGGATCTAATAATATTTTCATTAAATATTTAATTGGATTTGACTGGTTTTATATAACACACTGTTAATCATTTAGAAGTGTGAGAACTTTGGCTTTGCAAAATCCGCTGAATCTTAGCATAATCTTTTTCTAAAAGACTTTGTCTGATAATTCTGAAATTAACCCTTCTCTTTTTCAATCCGAAAAAACTCCTGTACTTTGTGATACCATAAAACGCAAAATTTATCTGCTCATGAGAAAATTTTTCTTTGGAGAAAATATGGTAGTTTTTGTATCTGTAATAATTTTTGTTGAATTTTTCTGCAATTATTTTTAATGCCTTTTCAGTATAAAAAGCAATATGCTGCCCTGTTTCATTGGCTATATAAACCCAATCTTCAACAGATTCCGATTGCGGAACTATATCGGTCGAAAAAATAAGATTGTCAGAATATTCAAAAATTTCTTCAATCTGTTGTAAAGGATTTTCAAGATGTTCAAAAACTTCAAATGCAGTTACTACATCAAATTTTTTAAGCTTAGTATCGGTAATATCAAAATGTTTTGAGAAAATATTTTCGCAATACAAATCCTGTCTGTAAAATTCGTAACCCAAATCTCTCATTAAACGGACAAATATGCCATAACCACCAGCAAAATCAAGATATTTCTGAGAATCTGGAAAAAATGTATCTATATATTTTGGTATTGCTTCAGCCAATTCATTATTTCTCTTCAAAATACCAATATCTAACGAGGTAATTGCACTATTATACGCCTCTTCTAACCAAAAAGGTTGATCTGTTTGTATAAATCCGCAGTTTTGACATTGGTGATAATCTACTTTATATTTAAGCAGTATCATTTTAGAAAAAACAGTTTCGGCAGCTGAAGAGCAAATTTTACAGTTCATTTAGACAATATTATCAGATTATTGTCGATCATAATCATCTTCAATTCTCACAATATCGTCTTCACCGAAATAAGTTCCTGTCTGAACTTCAATAAAAACAACCGGCTTCTGAGAAAGATTCATCATTCTGTGCTTGGCTCCCAAAGGGATGAAAATACTTTCGCCATATTTTAAATGAATTTCTTTATCATCCAGAACCACAGTAGCATCTCCTTCAACAATTGTCCACTGTTCCTGTCTTTGATGATGATACTGATAAGACAGTTTCTGCCCCGGATTTACTTCAATTCTTTTCAGTTTATAGTTGGGTTCGTCTGCCAAAACATAATATTTCCCCCAAGGTCTTTCGCCTATTTCTAGCATAATCTGTGAATTCTAAATTTTTACAAATGTAGATAATAAGATTAAAAATCCAAATCTCATTTAGATTAAAGCTCATCAAAAACATTTAATTTGAGTAAATTTGCAAAAATTTTATTTAAAATGGACAAAGTAAGAGTACGTTTTGCTCCAAGTCCTACGGGACCTTTACATTTGGGAGGCGTAAGAACTGCATTATACGATTATCTTTTTGCTAAAAACCAAGGAGGCGAATTTGTGTTGAGAATTGAAGATACAGATACCACAAGATATGTGGAAGGAGCAGAAGAATATATTGAGGAAGCCCTTGAATGGTGCGGCATTATCGCCGATGAAAGCCCGAAAAAAGGAGGCAAATTTGCACCTTACAGACAATCTGAAAGAAGACATATTTACGATAAATATACCGCACAGATCTTAAAAACAGATTATGCGTACATTGCTTTTGATACTGCTGAAGAACTGGATGCCATCCGTGCCGAATACGAAGCCAGAGGAGAGGTTTTTTCTTATGATAACAGAACAAGAAATCAGCTTAGAAACAGTTTAACGCTTTCTGAAGAAGAAGTTCAGAAATTACTGGATGAAAAGACGCCTTATGTTGTAAGATTCAAAATGCCGGTTGACCGCACTTTAGGACTTAAGGATATTATTCGTGGGAATTTCTCGGTCAATACAGATACTTTAGACGATAAGGTTCTGGTAAAAAATGACGGAATGCCCACTTATCATTTCGCCAACATCATTGATGATCACGAAATGGAAATTTCTCACGTAATCCGTGGTGAAGAGTGGCTGCCTTCTTTAGGTTTACACACTTTATTGTATGAAGCAATGGGTTGGGAAGCACCTCAATTTGCGCATCTTTCTTTAATTTTAAAACCTGAAGGAAAAGGAAAACTAAGCAAAAGAGATGGTGATAAATTCGGGTTCCCTGTATTTCCTTTGAATTTTACAGATCCTGTAACAGGAAATGTTTCTAAAGGGTATAGAGAAAGCGGTTATCTTCCTGAAGCATTCATCAATATGGTGGCACTTTTGGGATGGTCTCCTGCAGACGATAAAGAAATTTTATCTCTGGATGAAATGGCAAAAGAATTTGATCTGAATAAAGTTCATAAAGCCGGAGCAAGATTCAGCAAAGAAAAAGCAGAATGGTTCAACCATCAGTATATTCAGAAAACTTCGGATGAAGCACTGTTGAATATTCTTAAAAATTCAAACTTACATTTAACACTTTCAGACGAGAAACTGTTAAAAGTAATCAAGCTGATGAAAGAAAGAGCCACTTTCCCAAAAGATATTTACGAAAGCGGAAAATTTTTCTTCGAAGCTCCCACTTCTTATGACGAAAAAGCATCCAAAAAAGCATGGAATGATGAAACTTCGGCAGTTTTAGCAGAATTATCCTCAAATCTTCAGGAAGCAGATTTTAACGCTGAAAATTTAAAGCAGATCGTTCATGATTTTGCGGAAAATAAAGGTCTGGGAATGGGTAAAGTGATGATGCCGCTGCGTTTATCATTAGTGGGAGAACTTAAAGGACCGGATGTTCCGGACATCATGGAACTTCTTGGAAAAGAGGAAACTACCTCCAGAATAAACAATGCAATAAATAATTTTAAATAGATTTTGATAATTTTTCATAAATTTGAAAGATTTAATTTACTTCAAGAATGGAATATTTAAGTTTCGAACTTCCTATAAAAGAATTAATGGATCAATACCAAACCTGTTCTTTAGTAGGAGAAGAAAGTGGTGTTGATGTAAAATTAGCATGCAGCCAGATCGAGGATAAAATCATAGAAAAGAAAAAAGAAATCTATGGAAATCTTACCCCTTGGCAAAGAGTACAACTTTCCCGTCATCCGGATCGCCCTTATACACTGGACTATATCCACGGAATGGTAGACAAAGGCAGTTTTCTGGAACTTCACGGGGACAGAAATTTTGCAGATGATCCCGCATTGATCGGTGGTTTGGCAACTTTAGACGGCCAGAAAGTAATGATCATAGGAACCCAAAAAGGAAGAACTACAAAAGAAAGACAGCACAGAAGATTCGGGATGCCGAATCCTGAAGGATACAGAAAAGCTTTAAGACTGATGAAGCTTGCAGAAAAATTCAGAATTCCTGTAGTTACCTTAGTAGATACTCCAGGAGCTTATCCTGGTCTTGAAGCTGAAGAAAGAGGACAGGGTGAAGCCATTGCAAGAAATATTTTTGAGATGACCATGCTTAAAACTCCTATTTTCACTTATATTATTGGTGAAGGAGCAAGCGGTGGAGCTTTAGGAATTGGTGTCGGAAACAAAGTATACATGATGGAAAATACTTGGTATACTGTAATTGCACCGGAAAGCTGCTCATCAATCCTTTGGAGAAACTGGGATCATAAAGAAGATGCTGCAAATGCTTTAAATCTAACTCCGAAAGATGCCTTAAGAGAAAAGTTCATTGACGGAATCATTGAAGAACCACTTGGTGGCGCACATTACGATCCGGAAGTTGCTTATCTGAATTTAAAAGCTTCTATTCTGCAAAACATCAAAGCCTTTTCAAAATTCACAGGAAAAGAGCTTGAAACCCACAGACAAGAAAAATTTATTGCCATGGGGCAATTTAAAGGATAAAATAAAAACCGGTACACTTAATGAGCGTACCGGTTTTTTTTGATCTAAAATTATTTGATTAATCCTAATCCGCAACATTCAGCTCAATCTGAATATCCCGCTGGATTTTCTTCAGAGAAGAATATTTTGCATCGCAGACCTGAGTCGTCAATACATATTCTCCTTTATCTACCATAATAAAATTCTGACCTCTCGCCGGAACATCCACATTGTAATATTTGTTTCCGCTGATCTTAACTATGAGATTACATTTCGATTTATTTTTGATATTGATGTAGGCTTCTTTATCATTAGGGTCATGATTGAAAATATGACTCAGCATAGAAGCCGTTTTTTTGGCATGCTCACTCGGCTCAGATTTTTTGCTGCTTCCTGTAGATGCTAAATTCACATTTTTCTCAGAAGATGTATTAACTGCAAGATTTTTACCTTTATTAAGCTCATTATTGCTTACAATTTTTTCAACCTTACTTTTACTCAAAGGCTTTATCGTAGGTTTAGCTTCAATAGAATTATCTGCCATGATGATATCCATGAGTCTCCTTTTAAGAGCATCTGTTTTTTCGTGACCGGGATTCTGCTTAATAAACCCGGCAATAATTCGGGGTTCGGAAGAACTTTCCGCTTCTTCGAGAGTATAAATAATTACTGTTTCCTTTTCAGCAACTGCTTTTGTTTTAGAGGTGCTTTTTTTCTTTTTCTGAGCAATACCCAAACTGAAAATACTTAGAAATATAATGAGAAAAAGTTTTTTCATCAAATTAATCTTTAAAAATTTATTAAATAAATACTATAACGCTAAAAGTCATTTTTTAGTTTATCATTAAAATCATTATCTTTGCACGACTTAAAAATAAACTATTAAAGTTAATCATAATTTTAAATAAATAAACAATAAATATTATGTCTTATACACCAGCTGCTGCAGACGTAGCAAAATTAAGAAACCAAACAGGTGCAGGTATGATGGACTGCAAGAAAGCTCTAGTTGAAGCAGAAGGAGATTTTGAAAAAGCAGTTGACATCCTTAGAAAAAAAGGTCAGAAAGTTGCTGCTAACAGAGCTGACAGAGAATCTGCAGAAGGAGCAGTAATCGCAAGAGTAAACGAAGATAATACTTTAGGTACGATCATCTCTTTAAACTGTGAGACTGACTTTGTTGCTAAAAACGAAGCTTTCGTTGAATTGGCTTACGAATTGGCTGAAATGGCAATTTTTGCTGCAACTAAAGAAGAATTATTGGCAACAGATTTCCACGGAATGACTGTAGCTGAAAAATTAATTGAGCAGACAGGTGTTATCGGTGAGAAAATTGAAATCGGTGCATTTGAAAGAATTACAGGACCTTTCCTTGGAGCTTACATCCACGCTGGTAACAAAATTGCTGCCATCACTTCTCTTTCTGCAAAAGTAGACGGAGCTGATGAGGCTGCAAAATCTGTTTCTATGCAGGTTGCTGCGATGAACCCGATCGCTCTTGATGAAACTCAGGTTTCTCAGGAAACAATTGACAAAGAATTGGAAATTGAAAGAGAACTATTAACTAAAGAAGGTAAGCCAGAAAATATTATTGATAATATTTTGAAAGGTAAAATGCAGAGATTCTACAAAGACAACACTTTGGTACACCAATCTTTCATTAAAGATAACGCTATTTCTGTTGCAGACTACGTAAAATCTGTAAGCTCAGATCTTAAAGTAACAGGATTTATAAGAGTTAGCTTATAATCTTTTTAAATTTTTAAAATACTGTCCCGGTGATTTTTTTCATCGGGATTTTTATTTATGCTATATTTCACATAATATGAATAACATAGCAATATTCATTCATTATTTATAATTTCAAAAATATTAACATAATGTTAAAAAAATAACGTAAAAATTTGATTATTAATACTTAAATTTGTCGCCCTGAAATTTTTGTATGAAAAGAGTTTTATTATTAATATGCACATTTTTATGTTTATTGTTTAATGCCCAGCTTGATACCGAGCACTGGTTTGCGCCAATGGCATCAAAGGCAGGAAATAGCGGATTAGAAGGTTATCTTTACCTTTCAACCGACGAAACAGTTCCCTTTACAGTCCAGATATTCAACAACAATACTTTATATACAAGTACTCAGATCAGCAAAGGAAATCCTGCGCAGATTATTATTCCAAACAATTTTCTGATTACCTCAAATCAGTTTGATCTTTTTACGCCCAATTCTATGGGACTGAATGTAAAAGGAACTAAAAGATTTTTTGCAAATTATAGATTTTCACTGCAAAATCACGCTGAAATCATCACTTCAAAAGGTTTGGCAGGACTCGGAACAACTTTTTTTGCAGGAACAGTTCCCATTACAGGAAGCGCAACTTATGTAAACTCTACAATCGGAGTTACCGCAACCGAAGATAATACAACTGTTGTAATATCAGGATATAATCCTAATGTAGTGTTTTCTGACGGCACATCTTCTCCAACCAAAACTTTCACATTAAACAAAGGACAATCTTATATTGTAGATGCAAGAAGTACAGACAGCCCTTTTAATCCTACCGGACTTGTAGGAGCAAAAATAGTATCTACAAAACCTATTTCGGTGACCAATGGTAATTTTAACGGAATTTATACCAATCTTAATTTCAGCAATAATGATGTTCTGATGGATCAGGCTGTTCCTGTCAACAGATTGGGAAAAGATTTTATCATGGTGAAAGGAAACGGTAATGTAGCTAATGAAATGGAAACGGCACTTATCATTGCCACAGAAGATAATACTCAAATTGCTTTCAACGGAGCCGGAACTGCAGTCACATTGAATGCGGGACAATATTACATGGTTCCGACTGGTAATTACATTAATCAGGGAAGCGGAAATTATAACATGAATATTACTTCAAACAAAAATATTTATGTTTATCAATTGCTTGCCGGAATTATGGGTGGCGGATCCAATAACGAATTTGCAACAGGAGGAATGAATTTCATTCCGCCATTAAGCTGTTTTATGCCCAACAAAGTAGATGAAATCGGATTCATCAATATGATTGGAGGACAGGCTTTTAACACAAAACTGAATATTATTACCCAAACCGGAGCTGTAGTTACTTTAAACGGAAATCCTATTGCTGCCAACAACGGACCTTATCCCGTAACAGGGAACCCTAACTGGGTGACCTATTCTGTACCGAATGTTTCCGGAATTATTTCTGTAAATTCTACCAAATCTGTAACTGCAGGAATTGCAGCAGGAAGCGGTGCTGTCGGCTACGGTGGTTACTTTGCGGGGTTCTCGTCCGTTCCTGCAATTTCTAAAACAGGTGACTGTTATGCCGGCATACTTTTACAGGTAGATAATTCTTATGACTCTTACCAATGGTTTTTAAATGGAAATCCTATTCCGGGAGCGACTTCTTTCTCAATAAACCCAGAACTTTACGGAGCAGGAAATTACACGTGTCAGATTACAAAAAACAATTGCGAAAGCAAGCTGACTGCAATCTATAATTACACATTATGTCCGCCAATTACTACAACAACATATACAATCGGTTCTTGTAATACAAAAGTAATTACTCCTTCGTTTAGCAATTCAACTCAAAATATTGTTCCGTCGCTTACAGGAATTATTTTGCAGCCAACTTCCGGTACAGCAACTGTAAATCCGGCAAACGGTCAGATTACCTATACTCCAAACTCAACTTTAACTAGTAATACAACAGATACTTTCATTTATTATATTCAGGGAAATGGTAATCCTTTTGATTTTGAATATTTTAAAATTATTATTAACACAGACGTTCTTCAGACCAATAATACAAGTATGGTTTCTTGTGCCAATTCTGCAGGTAACGGAACGTTTGATTTAACCACGGCTAATCTTACCACAAATTCAGGCACTTCGGTTGTATATTATACCAATTCTAACCTGACAGGTCAGATCAACACTCCAAACAATTACACAGGTCCTGAAGGAACAATATATGCTAATGTAACTTCTGCTTACGGATGCTCTAAACCTGCACAGATTATATTGACAGTAAATCCGTTACCTAATATCAATACTTCCAGTTTCAACGCAAATCTTTGTGATGATAATCTTGATGGAATTATTAATGTAAATTTCTCAACGATTACACCTCAAATCGTAAACAACTCAGGAAGCTTTAACGTAAGATATTATTTGAATCAAACAGACGCAAATGCCGGAAATAACAATACGCTTCCCAACAACTGGACATATACTGCGAATACAACAGTCTATGTAAGAGTTGACGGAATTAATACCAATTGTCCTCCTGCTTTTGGACAGATCAACTTTTCTGTAGGATCAAAAATATCTTTATCCACATTAGATTATTCCACGTTAGTTTGCGATACCAACTGGGACGGAACAGAAACCGTTAACTTAAATACTTATAAAAATAATTTCACTACAGATCCTGCTGTTACATTGAGCTTTTACAGCACTTTTGCTAATGCGCAAAATGCGACCAACGCTATCAGCTCAAATCAGATCATTGCTCCTTCTCAGGTGTTTTTTATTCGATTTCAGACTTCAGGAAGCTGCCCTAATATAGCAAAGATTACCTTATCACTGGATCAGCTTTCAACATCCAATGCTAACTTATCTGCTTGTGCCAATGCTAACGGAACAGCAAATTTTAATCTGACTACAGCTACTGTTACAGCAACTCCGGGAGCAACAGTTTTGTTCTTTTCAGATGCTTTGCTCACAGCTCCTATTGCAACGCCTACAAATTACAATTCTTCCGGGGGAATAGTTTATGCACAGGTGAGTTCAGGTTTCGGATGTACAAAAACAGCACAGATCAATTTAGTCATCAATCCGTTACCTAATATCAATACAGCTAATTACAACGCTGTACTTTGCGATGATAATTTTGACGGAATAATCAATGTAAATTTCTCAACAGTTTCACCTCAAATCGTTACCAATTCAGGAAGTTTTACTGTAAGATATTACCTGAACCAAACAGATGCAAATGCCGGAAACAACAATACACTTCCTAATAACTGGACATATACTGCCAATACAACAGTTTATGTAAGAGTTGACGGAATCGGCACCAATTGTACTCCTGCTTTTGGGCAGATCAACTTTCAGATTGGAAACCGAATAACCTTATTGGCAACCAATGCCACTACAGATGTATGTGATAATGATCTGAATGGAACTCAAGCCGTTAATCTTAATGATTATAAAAATCTATTCAGTACAGACCCTTCCGTTGTATTAACATTTTACAATACTTTAGCCAATGCGCAGGCAGGTACAAATACCATTACTCCCAATCAAAACATCACTTCTGTTTCAACATTCTATATCAGATTCACCAGCAATAATGGATGTCCAAATACAGCAGTTTTAACGGTTAATTTAAAATTTCCAAAGAAATCTGAGGTTCTAAAAAATCAGGTAGTTTGCGCAGATCAAAAAGCTTTACTGGATGCAGGAGCAGGTTTTACTTCTTATTCATGGAGCACAGGAGCAACAACACAATCCATCAGTGCAGGAGAAGGTGTTTATTTTGTAGATCTAGGATTTAATGGTTGCGTTTACAGACAAACAGTTACAGTAACCAATGCCCCACTACCTGTAGTGACAAGCGTAACGGTTACAGGAAATACAGCAACGATTAACGTAACAGGAGGAACTCCTCCTTATCAATATTCATTAAATGGAATTGATTATCAGAGCTCTAATATTTTCACAGGATTGGTAAGAGGTCCTTATAAAGTGTATGTCATCGGGCGAGATGGATGTCAGCCGGTTACAAAAGATTTTTTACTATTAAATTTAATTAATACCATTACTCCTAATAATGACGGCAAGAATGATGTTTTAGATTACTCCGATCTCAAAATCAAAGATCAAGTAAGCATAGAAGTAGTTGACAGATATGGCGCTGCCGTTTATCAATCTTCAGGAAAAAATTATATATGGGACGGAAAATCGGGAGGACGCAACTTATCTACCGGAACTTATTGGTACATAATAAAATGGATTGAACCCGATACTAAATTGCCAGTTTCTTATTCAGGATGGCTTTTAATTAAGAATAGAGAATAATTTTTTCAATTTATTTATGATTTATTAAGAATATATTAAATATTATACTAATTTTGTAGAAATCCTAATTCTTTAACTTATGAAAAGATTTCTACTCAGTTTAGTATTAATATTTTTGTCATTCAGTTCTCTCTTTGCCCAAAGAGATACCGAACACTGGATTGCACCCTACTATTACTCTACTTCTTACACACAGGCTCTGTATTTATCTACTGATTCTATTACGCCTTTTGATGTAACAATTTACAGTAACAATGCTGTTTTGCCTGGTGGAGTTGTAACAATCAGTAAAGGTAACCCTGTTGTTTTTCAGGTGCCTAATACTTATATCGCAACCAACTCTGCATCAGAGGCATTCAATGTAATATCAAAAGGTTTGTATCTGAACGGATCTAAACCATTTTTCTGTACTATGAGAATGGTAAGTTCTACCACACACGCAGAGATTGTGACCAGTAAAGGAAAGGCTGGAATTGGAAAATTATTTTATGTTGCTAACACCCCATCTACTGCAACATTCAACACATTCACATCCGGGATTCTTGCTACAGAAAACAATACTGTGGTAACAGTTACGTGGAACGGAAGTATTACATTCATTGGAGCTCCTACAGGTCTTGGGAATACGCATACTGTAACTTTGAATAAGGGTGAGTCTTTTATATTTGCCGGAAACACCACTGGAACTGCTCCGTTTATGGGAGCAAAGATTGTTTCTGACAAACCTATAACACTTACAAATGGAAACGTAAATGGTAATTTCGGAGCCAGTACTGCTGCAGGATCTGATGCCATATTAGACCAATCTGTTCCTGTAGAAAGATTAGGAAGTACTTTTGCAATGGTAAGAACAAGATCCAATACATCTGATTTGGAAGGAGCCATTGTAATTGCTACTGAAAATAACACTCAGGTTTTTCTAAACGGATCAGGAGTAGCTATAGCTACTTTAAACGAAGGACAATGGTACAGAATTTCAGGAGACAATTATTTACAGCAAGGAACCTCTGACCATTATAATATGTTGGTATCAACATCTAAAAATGTATATTTATATCAACTTGTTTCTGTAAATAACAGCAGTGCAACCTGCGGTTTTAATTATATCCCGCCGTTAAATTGTTTTCTTCCAAGAAAAATTGATGAGATTCCGCTTATTAATGAAATGCCTCTGAATAATTCAAGCTCTACACCATCTGGAACATTAATTAAATTAAATATTCTTACTGAAGCTGGAGCTACAGTTTTAGTAAATAATGCTGCTCCAACCGCGGCGCAAGGACCTCACCCTCTTACGGGTAATACAGCTTGGGTAACCTACGGTATTGAAGGAGTGGCAGGAAATCTTGTTATTGAATCTACAAAAGCTGTTACTGCAGGTATTAACGGCGGCTACTCCACTTCAGGATATGGAGGTTATTTTGCAGGATTCTCTTCTATTCCTATCATTGCTAAACAAATAGGAGACTGTATACCAGGAATTATACTTGAAGTAGATGACAGTTATGAAACTTATCAATGGTATCTAAATGGAGCTCCTATTGCAGGTGCTACATCGCATACATTTACACCAACAGTAGCCGGTAATTATACAGTGAAAGTAACTATGGGTACATGTCCTCCGGTTACGACCCCTATATATAAAGTTTTTAGCTGCTTACAGCAAACAACAAAAACACTTTTTATTTGTGGTGCAAAAACGATTACTCCTACTTTTAGCAACTCAACGCAAGCATTACAGCCAAGTTCTGTACAAATTCTCACTCAACCAACCAATGGTACAGCAACATTAAATCCAAACACTGGTGTAATCACGTATATTCCAAATCCTGGTAATCCTCCTGGAACCACGGATGTAATTGTTTACAAATTCTGTGGAAATGCTACTGAATTTGTGGATTGCGAACAGGTAACTCTAAACTTAAATCTGGTACCATTTGTAGTAAATGATCGTACTATTTATGCTTGTCAATATGCCGGAAAAGGATTTTTTGACCTTACAACTGCTACAGTAACCGATGGTGTAGTACAGACTACGAAGAAGTTTTACCCTACTCTAGCAGACCTCAATGCAGGAAGCAATCAAATTACCAATCCTACAAATTATTTTTCGGGAGCCGGATTTGTTTATGTAAACGTAACCACTGCTGAAGGTTGTGTTGGAAACGCAAAAATCACATTAGATTTTTACCCTACACCTGTTGTTAATGAAGCAACTCTAACCGAATGCTTTATAGTAAATAATGAAACCAAAGGTAAATTTAACTTGACTGCTGCAAATGTAACGGCAGAAAGTCCCGTAACTAAGAAATTCTACCCTACTTTCACAGATGCAAGCAATGGAACTAATGAAATTACAACTTTTTTAGACAACTATATTTCAGCAAATGGAGCTGTATATGTGAGAGTTTTCAACTCTAATGACTGTTATGCTATTGCAAAAATTAACCTTCAGGTAACTCCACCAAACAGATCTACCGTTTTAAAAAATCAATCCATCTGTATTGATGACAGAACTACTTTAGATGCAGGACCTGGTTATCAGTCTTATCTATGGAGCAACGGAGCAACCACTCAGTCTATTCAGGGAGTTGGAGTTGGGGAGTACTGGGTTACACTTCAAAGCAACGGGTGTTACGTGACGCAGTATGTAAGCGTTAAAAAAGCAGAAGATCCGGTAATCACATCTATTGAAATTTCAAACAATACTGCTACCGTAATGGTGAATGGCGGAACTGCACCTTACAAATATTCTGTAGACGGAACCACCAATTGGCAGGACTCCAATGTATTTACTAATTTATCAAGAGGACAGCACACTTTCTTTGTAAAAGACTCGTTCGAATGTACACCAATTTCGGTGGAAATTACAATTCCAAACTTAGTAAATGCCATTACACCAAATGGTGACAGAGTAAATGATTATGTTGATTATAAAGAATTAGCTTATAAAGAAAATCTTACGTTTACAGTATATGACAGATATGGTAACCTTATTTTCAAAGGCGACAGGTTTAATAATTACAGATGGGACGGAACTCATCAAGACAAAAAAATCCTTACAGGTACATATTGGTATCATATTAATTGGAATGAACCAAATGCTGCTAAGACCCCAATAAAATACACGGGTTGGATTTTAGTGAAAAACAGAGAATAGACAGCCAATAATTAAAATTAAAAAAACCACAATATAACAATTGTGGTTTTTTTTTGATTGAGACCAAATATTTACACACTTATTTTGTAATATATCTAAATTTTTCTTTTATTTTTGCAATAATCCTAATTCTACATTATGAAAAAATTTCTACTTATTTTTCTACTTTTTATTTTAGGGGGCAATTTAACATTCGCTCAGCGAGATACAGATCACTGGATTGCACCCTTCTATGAATCTACATCCTATTCAGGAAGAATGCTGTATCTTTCAACAGATTCAGTACAACCATTCGATGTTACCATATACAGTAACAATATCGTTCGGGGAACAGTGACCATCAGTAAAGGATCACCTCAGACCTTTACCGTTTCTCAGGCATTTATCAGCGCATCTAGTACAAGTGAAGCATTTACGGTAATCAACAAAGGGTTATACTTAAAAGGCGAAAAGCCATTTTACTGTACTCTGAGAATTGCGAGCAGTACTACCCACGCCGAAATTGTTACAAGTAAAGGGAAAGCTGGTATTGGAAAAGAGTTTTTTGTGGCTACAACTCCTTCACCTTTCAACAGCTCAAGCAACAATTTCACAGCGGGCGTTTTAGCGACAGAAGATAATACCAATGTTACAGTTACATGGAGCCCTACTGCAAATATTACATTTATTGGCGCAACTCCGGCAACTAATACGCATACCTTTACTTTAAATAAAGGTCAGTCATTTATTTTTGCAGGTTTAGGAAATCCTGCCTCCAACATGTCTCTTTTTACTGGGGCAAAAATTGTTTCAGATAAACCAATTACCTTAACTAATGGAAACATTAACGGTAATTTCGGAACAGGATCATCCAGTGGTTCTGATTCTATTCTGGATCAGTCTGTACCTTTAGACAGACTTGGAAATACTTTCGCAATGGTAAGAACCAGATCTGCTACGGCTAATGATATTGAAGGAGGATTGATTATTGCTACAGAGAACGGAACTCAAGTTTATTTAAACGGATCTGCAACTCCTGCCGCTACTTTAGATCAGGGTGAATCATACAGAATATCCGGAAGTAATTATATTAATCAGGGTTCTGGTCACAGCAATATGTTTATCAGCACAACCAAAAATGTATACCTATACCAATTTGTATCTGTAAATAACAGCAACGCTACCTGTGGTTTCAATTATATTCCGCCATTAAACTGTTTTTTACCCCGAAAAATTGATGAAATTGGAAAAATTAATGAAATGCCTGCCGGAACAGGAGGTATAAGTACAACTCCATCAGGAACAATTATTAAATTGAATATTCTTACTGAAGCAGGTGCAACAGTAACGGTAAATAATGTTGCTCCTACAGCAGCACAAGGTCCTTTTCCTGTAACCGGAAATACCAACTGGGTAACCTACAGCCTGGAAGGAGTTACAGGAAATGTAACTGTTGTATCTGATAAAGCAGTTACTGCAGGAATCAACGGAGGATTCAGTACCGCAGGGTATGGCGGATATTTTGCAGGCTTCTCATCAATTCCTTTAATTGCAAAACAAACCGGAGACTGTATACCGGGATTGGTTCTTGAAGTGGATGACAGCTACGACACTTATCAATGGTTTAGAAATGACATCCCTATTCCGGGAGCCAATAGCAACTCATATACACCTACACAATCGGGCAACTATACCGTAAGAATTACTGTAGGATCATGTTTGCCTGCTACAACACCCGTATATAAAGTATTCACTTGTTTAGAAGAAACAACACAGACAAAAACAGTTTGTGAAGGTTATCTGAATATCGTACCAGAATTTACAACATCATCGCAGACATTTGTTCCAAGTACAGTACAAATTGTAACGCCTCCTGCTAATGGAACAGCATTAGTAAATTCTACCACAGGAGTTATATCTTACACCCCAAATTTTGGTTTTGCAGGTAATGATACTATTGTATACAAATTCTGCGGAAACGACCCTGAATTTGTGGATTGCGAGCAAATCACCCTTACTCTGACAGTAAGTGAAAGTCCTGTTGTAAACGAAGCTACTTTAAGAGTATGTTTCCTTGAAGATAATGTTGCTACGGGATTATTTAATCTAACTCAGGCAAATGTTACCATCCAGCCAGGAGTTACCAAAAAATATTACCCTTCTTTAACTGACGCCAACAACCAAACCAACGAAATTACCACTCCTGATAGTTACGTTGCTCCAAATGGAGTGGTGTATGTAAGAGTAAGCAATGCTAACGGATGTTACCGTGTTGCGAAAGTAACTTTAATTGTATTTCCGCCAACACAATCTACTGTTTTAGAAGATAAAGTAATTTGTATGGAAACCAGAACTACTTTGGATGCAGGACCTGGCTTCAATGGCTACGAATGGAGCACAGGAGCAACAACACAGACCATCACAAATGTTGGAGTAGGAACATATTGGGTAAAACTAAAAACTGGAGACTGTGTAACCAAGCAAACGGTAAAAGTATATGCTTCTGAGCAGCCTGTTATTTCCAGCATTGATATATCAACTAATAATATCACTGTGAATGTTACCGGAGGTGTTGCTCCTTATGAATATTCTATCGACAATACAAACTGGCAAGCGTCTAATGTATTTACAGATTTACCGAGAGGAGATGTGAAAGTATACGTAAGAGATACATTCAAATGTGTTCCAATTGAAGTTAATATTACGATTCCAAATATTGTTAATGTTATTACACCAAACTCAGACGGATTAAACGATGTCTTAGACTACTCTTCACTGGCAAACAAACCAAATCTTGTGTTTGATATTTTTGACAGATACGGAAACAGAATCCATCAAGGTAATAAAGAAAACGGATACAAATGGGATGGTACTACAAATGGCAGAAAGAGAGTTTCTACAGGAAATTACTGGTACAGCATCAGCTGGAACGAAAATAACAAAAACCAGACTCCAATTAAATTCCAGGGCTGGATTTTAGTAAAAAACAGAGAATAATCAGCTTAAAATTTTTATTCACATAAAAACCGCAATATTTTTTGCGGTTTTTTTTATTATTTTTAAAAACAATACTATATTTTATTGTTAAATTTGTGATAAACTCAAATCCAAAATGAAGAAAATTCTATCTTTTTTCCTTATTTTTTATATATTCTCTACAACCCTTGCCCAGCTGGATAGAGAACATTGGTTTGCGCCTATGATAGATAGAACAGGAAACCCAAATCCATATCAGAAATTATATCTGTCTACCAACCGGACCACTCCCTTTCCGGTAAGTATCTACAATAATAATGTATTAATTGGAACGGTAACAATCAGTAAAACGAATCCGCAAAGATTTGATGTTCTGAGAGATTACATTATTACAACCCAGCAATCAGACTTATTTACACCAGGTACAAAGGGCCTTTATCTTCAGGCAGATTTTCCTTTTTATGCTAATCTGAGGTTTTCAGTTTTTAATCATGCTGAAATTATCACATCGAAAGGTACAGCATCAAAGGGCAATACATTTTACGCAGCATCTGCTCCAATTACTGTCAGCAATGGAATTCTCAATTTTATGACCAGTATACTTGCAACAGAAGATAATACTAGTGTTACTATTTCAGGTTATAAACCAACCGTACAGTTTTCCAACGGAACAACCGGTCTTACCAATCCTACTTTAACTTTCACATTAAATAAAGGGCAATCCTATATTTTGGACGGAATTGGTAATATCACAGGAAACTTTGACGGATTTATCGGTGCCAAGATAGTTGCTACAAAACCGGTCAATGTCACCAACGGAAATTTCAATGGTCAATATGCAGGAAATCAGCCTTTGAGTTCAGATATTTTAATGGATCAATCAATACCGGTGACACAGCTTGGAAATACTTTTGCCCTGGTAAAAGGTAACGGTAACATCGGAAGTAACATGGAAGGTGCTCTGGTTATTGCAACCGAAGACAATACAACCATCTTTGTAAACAATGAGACCTTGCCTATTGCTACAATCAATACAGGACAATATTTCGTTATTCCAGATTCTAAATACATCCTTCAGGGTAACGGACACTATAATATGTATATTGTAAGCAATAAAAATGCTTATGTTTATCAAATGCTTGCAGGAGCCTCTACTACAGGAAATGAAGTGGCAACCGGCGGATTTAATTTTATTCCCGGGCTCAACTGCTATCTTCCCAAACAAATTGATGAGCTGGGATTCATTAATGAAAATTTTGTTCATACTAATGTGAATCCTTCGGGAATACTTAATATACCGACAAAACTAAATTTAATCACAGAAAGGGGTGCCGTAGTAAATGTAAACGGAGTTCCTCCACCTGCAGGAACAGGACCTTTCAATATGACAGGAACAAACAATTGGGTAACTTATGGAATCCCAAACACTACAGGAACAATCACGATTACTTCCACCAAAGCCATTACGGCAGGAATCAATGCAGGAAGTGATGCAGTAGGATATGGTGGATTTTTTGCCGGATTCCCTACTCAACCTGTTATTCTAAAATCAGGTGGTGACTGCGTTCCGGGAATTGTCCTTACTGTAGATCCTGTTATTTACGAGTCATATCAGTGGTACCGAAATGGTATTATAATTCCTGGCGCCACCTCTCCTACCTTTACTCCAACACAATCGGGTTTCTATACATGCTCAGTAACGATGGGAAGTTGTGCTCCGCTTGTTACAGTACAATACAAGGTGCTAAACTGTTTAAAACAAACGAATGAGACTTTAAATATATGTGATGTAAAAATTATACCGCCTACTTTTAGTACTTCTACACAGAATCCGGTGCCTTCAACCGTTGCTATCACTACGCCGCCTTCGTTAGGAACTGCTACAATAAATGCAACAACAGGAATTATTACTTATAATGCAACAAACCCTTCTGCCGGAGGAACAGATACCTTTACTTACACATTCTGTGGTAATGATCCCGATTTTCCAGATTGTGAATCTATAACAGTTACCATCAATTTACAGCCGGTAACGGTTACAAACGCAACACTAACATCATGCAATGTCAATAGTGTAGGAATATTTGACCTGACTACGGCAAACGTAACTGTGAATACTCCCGTTGTGAAAACTTACTATACGAGTTTGCTGGCGGCACAAACAGAAAATGCTGCCGGAGAAATTACCAATCCGACCATTCATTCCGCTCCGGCAGGAACCATCGTTTATGTTGTTGTTAAAAATTCTACGGGATGCAAAAACATCGCTCAGATTACTTTAAATTTATTTCCGTTAGCTGTTGTAAACGCAGCAAACATAGGAATTCAATGTGATGACAATTTAGACGGAGTAGTAAATGTTGTTTTATCAGATATTACTCAGCAAATCCTTAACAATCCGACCTATTTTACAACTGTAAGATATTATGCTCAGCTTTCGGATGCCAATCTTGGTAATAATAACACACTTCCAAATAACTGGAGTTTCAGTGCCAATACAACAATATATATTCGCGTAGACTCTCCCGATGGATGTGCACCTGTCATTCAGCCTGTAAATTTTACGGTTGGAGCTAAGCTCAGCTTGCTGACAAACTTGCTGGTAACAACCTATTGTGATGATGATCTGGATGGCAGCAAACAAGTTAATCTTTCTCAGTTCATCAGTCAGTTTACGACAGATCCGCAGGTTTCTGTAAGCTATCACGCTACTTTAGCAGATGCACAAAATGATGTATCTCCTATTAATGGAACTGTTACTCTCACCGGAACACATACTTATTTCATCAGATTTGAAAAAGCAGGAATTTGTCCCGATGTGGCAACATTAAGAATCACTCTTAAAACGCCTAAAAAATCTGATATACTCACAGACCAGATCATTTGTGCAAAAACACAGACAACATTAGATGCCGGTCCCGGATTTACGGCTTACCTGTGGAGTACAGGAGCAACAACTCAGTCCATATCAAATGTATCAGCAGGTAATTATTGGGTAGAGCTCAGTTTCGACGGCTGTGTTTATAAACAGTTTGTTACAGTTGCAGAATCTATATTGCCTGTGATTACTTCTATTGAAATTAACGGATCTACTGTAACAATAGGCGTGAGCGGAGGAAATCCTGCCTATGAATATTCTCTGGATGGCTTCAACTGGCAATCTTCAAATGTTTTCACAAATGTAACCAGAGGAACATACACCGTTTATGTAAGAGATTCCCTGAAATGTGAAGTTGTAAAAGAAGAATTTGTAATCATTGACCTGATTAATACTATTACACCAAATGATGACGGCAGAAACGATGTAATCAACTATTCTTCGTTAATGAATAAGAAAAATCTGGAGTTCAGAATTTTTGACCGTTACGGAGCAGAAGTTTTCCGAGGTACACCTACTAATAAGTTTACCTGGGACGGAACAATGAAAGGAAGACCTGTTCCTACAGCAACCTATTGGTATTTTATAAGCTGGACAGAACTTGGAGGTGTAACGACCGTAAAATATTCAAGCTGGCTTTTGGTAAAGCATAGAAACAATAGTCTTTGGGACAGATAATTTTATAACATTCCTTAACAGTTATTTTTAAAGTTTAATAAAATTTTAACCCTTCAGTTGAATAATATCAGCAAAGACTACTGTAATCTTATGTACTTTTGCATAAGATATGAATAAACTCATTACAATTTTATTACTTGTATTGGTAAGCAAATTTCAAGGGCAGATTTTTACCGGAGAGGTCTTTTTAAGAGACAATTCGGTACTGTACCTTAATCAGGTTTATGTTACCAATATTAATAAGCACAAAACTGTGCTTACAAGCTATAACGGAGATTTTAAGCTGTATGCTGAGCCGGGTGACGTAATCAGATTTACTTCTATTGTTACCGAGAGAAAAGATATCACACTTACTCCACAAATGCTGAATTCAAAAAACCTGATAGAATTAAAGGTGGCATATCATGACATTCAGGAAGTGGTCATCAGCAGATTCAGACCTACAGGAAATTTAAGATACGATGTAAATTCCATTAGAAAAGAAGATAAAGCTCTTGCCATTAAAAAAGCAATCGGTTTACCTGAGCCCAAAGGTGACGGTACTCCTCCTGAACTTCCGGTTGCGGGATTTCGTGATGGTGGTCTTACCTTAAGTATTGAAAGTATTTTTGATGTCCTGTCCGGAGAGAGAAAGAAAAAACAACGTCTTGCAGCTTATGAGAGAATGCAAAATTCTGTCACCCAGATTAAAAATTATTTAGGAAAAGACTATTTTACAAGATTTAAAATTCCCGAAAATTTAATTGATAACTTTCTGCAATTTGTCTATACCTCAGAAAATATTGAAGTATATGTACAGACCGGAAATTTTGAAGCTGTAAAGCTTCCAATAGAAAAATATCTGCCTATCTATCAGCGCCGACTTAAAAACTCACATTTACAGGAAGTTATCAATTAACTTATCTTGTATAATTATGTATTAAAAACACAACGAAGGAAAAATTATTAATTTAAAGTGATTTATTTTCTATATTTTATTTAATTTTAATGAAAACTAATAATTCATTATTTTAAATTAAATATTTGAAGATTAACTCCACTTCACCAATTAAAATATCAATGAAAAAGTTAGTTTTACTTTTTACAAGTCTCGTTTTTGTATCTTATTCTGCACAACGGAAAAATAAGGATTACAGCGATATTCTTAAAAGCAAAAACATTTACGAAATCAACGCATTTCTGAGAGATGCCCATCCTGATGATCCTAAAAGATCTGTACTTAAGCCAAGAGTAATGGCAATGATGAAGGATTATATCAAAGATGCACCGCCCGGCGACAGAAAGGTAAAAGAAATGCAGGAAAATCTTGCAAGACTTAAAAGAGGACCTTCTACAAAGATTTCTTTTGAAGAATTTAACGCTATTATCAAGCAGAAACAAATTCAAAAGTATCAACAGCAGCTTCAGGTAGGACAAGCGGCTATAGTCTATACACCCAGTACTCCTCAAAATGTGTACATTGCTGCTTCGGCATCAACAAAAGCTTCTGCCGCACCAATTCCCGATACAGAAGCGTCAGAGTTTAATATGCTTATGACTGAAAATCCTGTTGAGCATAAAAATAAAACTGTAAAAATCCTCAATTCATTATTTGACAATGATCCCAATGCAAAAGAATGTATCGTTTTAATTCAGAACAAATCAGACTGTAACATCATTGTAAGAATTGAGGGAATAGGACATACCAAATACAGACTTCCCGTTCCGGCTAACGGAGATAACTCAATCGTGGTAGAAAAGGGTGACTATCTTTTATCCAGCCTCGTTTGCGGCGCTCAGTATGCATCTCAGAAAACCATTCAGAAACCTTTGATGATTGCTTTAGGAAACTCTTCCAAATAATCATTCTCCATATTAAATAAAAAACTTAATGCTGCATAATTTTCGTAATTTTGCAGCATTTCATTTTATAATTCATGGGCAAAAATAAACTACGAAGATTCGCAGAGAATAAAATCTTACCAAATGTCATTCAACCAACAAGAGAAGAGGCACTAAATGGTTTTGAACTCAAAGGTAAGTGGAGAGAAAATTTCTTCAGAAACAATCAGCCAATCGTTCTAGAATTGGGCTGCGGAAAAGGAGAATATTCTGTAGGTCTTGCAAAAACATTTACCGATAAAAACTTTATCGGAATTGATATAAAAGGTGCAAGATTTTGGTTTGGTGCTAAAGAAGCCGTAGAAAACAACATGAAAAATGTCGCTTTCCTGCGATCTCAAATTGAGCTGGTTCATTATTATTTTGCTGAAAATGAAGTTGACGAAATCTGGATTACTTTTCCTGACCCTCAAATAAAATTTAAACGGACAAAACACAGACTTACGCATCCTGATTTTCTAGAGCGGTATAAAAAATTCCTTAAACCAGGCGGAATCATTCATCTTAAAACAGATTCTGAGTTCTTCCATGGTTATACATTAGGATATTTGCAGGGCGCAGGTTACGAAATCATTACTGCTCATCACGACATTTACGGAGCATTGGAATATGATCCCGACACTCCCCATCTACGCGATATAAAAACACATTATGAAGAGCTGTTTTCAGCAAAAGGAAAAACAATTACTTATATAAAATTCAGAATTAACTAACCAAAAAACACAATTGATGAAGAAAAAATGGACTACCGTTTTGTTCTTCAGTCTCATAGTTTCTTCCTGTGCTGTAAATACTGCAAAGGAAGAAATACTTAAAAGTGCAAACATCAATGAGATTGAAGAATATCTTTCTAAGGCTCATCCTGAAGATCCTAAAAGGAAAATTCTTAAACAGCGCATTATAGCCCTCAAAAACGCCGAATGGACAAAAGGTAAAAAAGATGCCAAACCTATGGAAGCCAGACCTGTCTTCGTAGATCTGCCCACCATAAGTTCAGCTAAAAAGAACAATGAGCAAAAGGAGGAGCTATTCAAAAAATTAATGACCGAAAATTCTGAACAGCACAAAGAAAAGACGGTAAAATTGCTTAACTCTTTATTTAATGAAGACATCAGCAGCAACGAGGCAATCCTCCTTATAAAGAATAATTCCGACTGCAATCTGGTACTGGAAATCTCCGGAAAAAAGTTTTACCATCTTCCTGTTCCCGCAAAAGGAGAAAATTCTATTGTAGTGAATAAAGATGAGTATAATCTATCCGGAAGCCTGTGTGATGTATTATACCAAAATAAAAAAGAAATCGGTAAAAATCTAATGATGGTTTTGAATAATCCCGGCTATAAAAACAGCCAGCAAAACATAGCAAAGGAAACAACAAAACCAGATAGGGATTTAAAAAATCTTAATCAAAGTCAAAATAAAAATTTACATAAATCTAAAAAAAGAAAATAACAAAAAAACCGCTGAAATTCAGCGGTTTTAATATTTAAAAGAATAATCAAAATTATTCAGCAGAATCGAAATCTGCATCTTTATCAGCAGATACTACTTCTCCTTCTTCTTTAGATTTTTCTTTATCAGCTTTTCTCTGGGACTGACCTTCTTTGATAGAATCTGAAACAACGCTCAAGATCATATCAATAGACTTAGAAGCATCATCGTTTCCTGGGATAACGAAGTCTACTTTCCTTGGGTCAGAGTTGGTATCAACAATACCGAAAACTGGGATACCTAATTTCTTAGCTTCAGTTACAGCGATATGTTCTCTCATGATATCTACAACGAAGATTGCAGAAGGAAGACGAACCATGTCAGAGATAGAACCTAAGTTTTTCTCTAAATTAGCTCTTTGTCTGTCTACCTGTAATCTTTCTTTTTTAGATAAAGTTTCGAACGTACCGTCTTTTTTCATTTTGTCGATAGAGTTCATCTTCTTTACAGCCTTTCTGATCGTTACAAAGTTTGTAAGCATACCTCCTGGCCATCTTTCAGTGATGTAAGGCATATTAAGTTCAGCAGCGTGTTTTGCAACAACTTCTTTCGCCTGCTTTTTAGTAGCTACGAAAAGAACTTTTTTACCTGCAGAAGTTAATTTTTCTAAAGCGTTACAAGCTTCATCCAATTTAACTGCTGTTTTATGTAAGTCTACAATGTGAATACCGTTTTTCTCCATAAAAATGTATGGAGCCATATTTGGATTCCACTTTCTAGTCATGTGACCGAAGTGTACACCAGCCTCTAGAAGGTCTTTTACATTTGCTTTTGCCATGTTTTCTGTTTTTGTTAGTTTACTTTCCGTTTTTTAAACAATCAACAACTTCTTTAGATGGGAGAAGCGTTTGGATGCTAAACGTAACGGGCAATTTTAAATTTAGATTAATAGATTTCAGATATAAGATACCAGACAAGAAAAGGTCTGAAATCTGACATCTCCAAATCTGATGTCCGAAAAAAATTAACGTTTTGAGAATTGGAATCTCTTTCTTGCTTTTTTCTGACCTGGCTTCTTTCTTTCCACCATTCTTGCGTCTCTTGTAAGTAAACCAGCTGGTTTCAAAGCTAATCTGAACTCAGCGTTGATTTCGCATAAAGCTCTTGAAATACCTAATCTGATAGCTTCTGCCTGACCTGTATTTCCACCTCCGAATACGTTAACAGTAACATCGTACTGACCAACAGTTTCAGAAAGAATGAACGGCTGGTTTAATTTGTAAACCATAACGTCTGTAGAAAAATATTCTTTAGCATCTTTACCGTTTACTGTAATGTTTCCAGAACCTGGTCTTACATAAACTCTTGCTACAGAAGTTTTTCTTCTTCCGATTTTGTGAACTATAGACATAATTAATTATTTAATTTCGTTAACATTAATTGTTTTTGGCTGTTGAGCTTCATGCTTGTGCTCAGTTCCTTCATATAAATAAAGGTTCTTCAACAATGCAGATCCTAATCTGTTTTTTGGAAGCATACCTTTTACAGATTTTTCCAATACTTTTAAAGAATCTTTTTTCTGAAGTTCTGCAGCTGTCATAGACTTCTGACCACCAGGATAACCTGTATGCCAGATATACGTCTTATCGTTCCACTTGTTTCCGGAAAGAGTAACTTTCCCAGCATTCAAAACAATAACGTTATCACCACAATCTACGTGAGGTGTAAAGTTTGCTTTGTGCTTACCTCTCAAAATCTTTGCAACCTTAGAAGCAAGTCTTCCTAAAGGTTGTCCTTCAGCGTCTACCACAACCCATTCTTTATTAGCAGTAGCTTTGTTCGCTGAAACAGTTTTGTAACTTAATGTATTCACACGTTTTAGTTAAAGATTAAACATAATTTGCCCCTAAAAGGGTGTGCAAAGGTACAAATATTTTTCTATTCTGAAAATATATTTAAATTAAAGTATTGAAAATAATGATAATAAGTAAGTTATCATATTCAATAGTAATGATGACAACTGAAAATAATTGCTGTAGTGTTAATTGCGCAAGGACTTAGTAGCTCTGAAACTCGCAATTAAATAATAAGCTACAAAAACAGTAGAAAATTTCAAAATCGACGGAATAGCCAGTTCAAGATTGAAAATCAAAGCTCCAACCGCCACCAACAGTGCCATTACCCCAAAAGATGAACCCATCTTCTGAAAAAGGGAGAATTTAGGATTATCCAGAAAATAAGCCATTCCCCAAGCAAGACCAAAAGCAACAGCATAATACAATTCCAGACCAATGTTTTCCCCATCAATGAAGAAATAATTAATCAAAAAACTAATTACCGTTCCCAATCCAAAATAGATCAATGCTCTTTTCATTATAAATTTTATAGTGCAAAAATAGAAATTTTAAATCTACCAAAGAAAATATGCCCTCTTAAAATGCAAAACAGAACAAACGTTAGTTAATTGTAAAAAAATAAAATACATCAAAAATATAAATCATTGAAAAACAAAATACTAACTCAAACAAACCAATCTTCATTTTATTGTTATATTTGGGATTCAGAAATTTTGTAATTTTTTTATGGAAACCCAAAAATATACTCCAAAAAATAAAGTCAGAATCGTGACGGCCGCGTCGCTATTCGACGGTCACGATGCTGCCATTAATATTATGAGACGTGTGATACAGGGAACAGGCTGTGAAGTCATTCACCTCGGTCACGATAAATCTGCTGAAGAAGTGGTGAATACTGCGATTCAGGAAGATGCAAACGCCATTGCGCTGACTTCTTACCAAGGCGGTCACAACGAATATTTTAAATACATCTATGATCTTTTAAGAGAAAAAAATTCGCCACAGATTAAAATTTTCGGCGGTGGCGGCGGTGTAATTCTACCGGAAGAAATCGAAGATATCATGTCTTACGGAATCGACCGAATTTATTCTCCGGACGATGGTCGTGAACTTGGTTTGCAGGGAATGATCGATGATTTGGTTAAAAGATCAGATTTTGCGACAGGAAAAGAAGTTACAGCAAATGACTTAGATTCAATCAGTTTTGAAAACTCTACAAGCATTGCCAAAATCATTTCAGCGGTTGAAAACTTCTCAGAAGAAAAACCTGATTTGGTAAAAGCGATCGACGAAAAATCAAAAGACTTACATATTCCGATTATCGGGATCACAGGAACCGGAGGAGCGGGAAAATCTTCTTTAACAGACGAATTGGTAAGACGTTTCCTGCGTTCAAACACCGATAAAAAAATTGCAATTATCTCAATCGACCCTTCCAAAAAGAAAACAGGAGGAGCGCTTTTGGGTGACAGAATCCGTATGAACGCAATCAACGATCCAAGAGTGTATATGCGTTCGATGGCGACGAGAGAAAACAACGTTTCTGTTTCTCCATTCATCCACTCCGCTTTGAATGTCTTAAAACTGGCTCATCCTGATGTTATTATCCTTGAAACTTCGGGGATTGGACAATCCGGTTCGGAAGTTTCAGACTTTGCGGATGTTTCTATGTATGTGATGACTCCGGAATACGGGGCTTCTACACAGTTGGAAAAAATTGATATGTTGGATTATGCAGATTTGGTAGCTTTAAATAAATCTGACAAAAGAGGAGCTCTTGACGCACTTCAGGCTGTAAGAAAACAGTTCCAGAGAAACCATTTGCTGTGGGAACAGCCATTGGATGAAATGCCGGTTTATGCAACAAAGGCATCTCAGTTCAACGATCACGGAACAACAGAATTATACAACAGATTAGTTTCTAAAGTCAACGATAAATTTGCTGATTTAAATTTAAAAACATTTGTTGAACAGGAAATTACAGACGAAGTAACGATTATTCCGCCAAAAAGAGTACGTTATCTTTCTGAAATCGTTGAAAACAACAGACAATACGATGCGAATGTTGAAAAACAGGCTGAGTTAGCAAGAAAAATGTATCATATTGAAGGCGTTAAAAATTTCCTTTCCAATGAAACATTAGATGCTGAATATCAGAAAGCCGAAAAGGAGCTTCAGCAGGAAAATATTGATTTCCTTAAAACATGGGACGATACGAAAGAGGCTTTCAAAGCTGAATTTTATTCCTATTTCGTAAGAGGAAAAGAAATTAAGGTTGAAACCTCAACAGAATCTTTATCTCACCTAAGAATTCCGAAAATTGCATTACCAAAATACAACGATTGGGGCGATCTGATCAAATGGAAAGGTCAGGAAAATCTTCCGGGAAGTTTCCCATATACTGCGGGAATTTATCCTTTCAAAAGAACCGGAGAAGATCCAACGAGAATGTTTGCCGGAGAAGGAGGACCTGAAAGAACCAACAGAAGATTTCACTACGTTTCTGCAGAAATGCCTGCAAAGCGGTTATCAACCGCCTTTGATAGTGTAACTTTATATGGTCAGGATCCTGCACTTCCACCGGATATTTATGGAAAAATCGGAAATGCGGGCGTTTCTATTGCGACTTTGGATGATGCTAAAAAACTGTATTCAGGATTTGATTTGGTGAATGCATTAACTTCGGTTTCAATGACGATTAACGGTCCGGCTCCGATGTTATTGGCTTTCTTTATGAATGCAGCCATCGACCAGAATGTTGAAAAATATATTGTTGAGAATAAGCTTGAAGCAAAGGTTGAAGAAGTTTTAAAAGCAAAATTCGATGATAAAGGTTTAGAAAGACCAAAATACAACGGAGAATTGCCGCCTTCCAATAACGGTTTAGGTTTAAAATTATTGGGAATTACAGGTGATGAAGTGATTCCTGCCGATGTTTATGCAGAAATTAAAGCGAAAACCATTGCTACTGTTCGTGGAACGGTTCAGGCAGATATTTTAAAGGAAGATCAGGCGCAGAATACGTGTATTTTCTCTACTGAATTTGCTTTGAGATTAATGGGTGACGTTCAGGAATATTTCATTAAAGAAAAAGTAAGAAATTTCTACTCTGTTTCTATTTCAGGATATCATATTGCAGAAGCAGGAGCCAATCCGGTTTCTCAGTTGGCATTTACTTTGGCGAATGGTTTCACGTATGTGGAATATTATTTGTCAAGAGGAATGGACATCAATGATTTTGCACCAAATTTATCGTTCTTCTTCTCCAACGGAATCGATCCTGAATATTCAGTAATCGGACGTGTGGCAAGAAGAATCTGGGCAAAAGCAATGAAACTGAAATACGGCGCTGACGAAAGAAGCCAGATGTTGAAATACCACATTCAGACTTCGGGACGTTCTCTTCACGCGCAGGAAATTGATTTTAACGATATCAGAACGACGTTACAAGCGTTGTATGCAATCTATGATAATTGTAATTCACTGCACACCAACGCTTACGACGAGGCAATTACAACTCCGACTGAACAATCCGTAAGAAGAGCAATGGCAATTCAGCTAATTATCAATAAAGAATTAGGTTTAGCGAAAAATGAAAATCCGCTTCAGGGTTCATTTATTATTGAAGAATTAACGGATTTGGTAGAAGAAGCAGTTTACGCAGAATTCGACAGAATTACAGAAAGAGGCGGTGTTTTGGGTGCAATGGAAACGATGTACCAACGTTCAAAAATTCAGGAAGAATCGATGCATTACGAATGGCTGAAACACACCGGAGAATATCCGATCATCGGGGTAAATACTTTCCTTGGAAAAGATGGTTCGCCAACGGTTCGTCCGGGAGAAGTCATCCGTTCGACTGAGGAAGAAAAGCAATTCCAGATTGAAATGCTTCACAACTTCCAGAAATCCAATAATGATAAGTCCGAAGAAGCTTTAAAAACATTACAACACGCTGCCATCAATCAGCAAAACTTATTTGAAGTAATGATGGATGCCGTGAAATACTGTTCGCTTGGACAGATTACCAATGCTTTGTTTGAAGTGGGTGGAAAGTACAGAAGAAATATGTAACGGCTGTGCCGTAGACAATTGTTGGCTACTAAACATTTCAATAATTTTAAAATTAAGCCTCAAGGAATTTTCTTTGAGGTTTTTTGTATTTTTACTTGAAGAAAAATTTTAAGATGAAAAATTTTATCAGAACAATTTCAGTAGTTTGCTTAATGGGATCTGCTGTTTCGTGTAAATCTTATCCGATGGAGACTCCTCACAAAAGCGATGTCGACAGAAATGCTGAAGAACTGCGAAAAAGACAAGCTGCAGAACGCGAAAAAACAGAGGTTAGTCATCTAAATAATTTTGGAAAACCACCGAGCAAATAGCTTAAAGCTTTGTTACTAAAAACCCCTCAAGGAAATTTCTCTGAGGGGTTTCAATTTATTTTAAAATGATTTTAATTCTGGCTTAACAAAACAATATTAAGCGAAGCGTCTGAAATATTAGCTGTTGCACCATCAGAATATATGTAAAGTCTTAACTGATCATTTTTATTGAAATAAGCAATCCTTGTATAAAGCATTGTCCATCTACCTCCCGAATTGGTATCCCAAATTCCGTCAGGAATATCAGAATTTGACGTATTCACTGCCTGAAACACATTCCTACCTGGGCTTCCGTCAACAAGTCTTATACTCGATTTTATAATGTAAGTTCCTGCAGTTGGTACCGTATAAATGTTTGTTGCGGGATTCCAGACTCCTCCACCTACGTTTTTTACAACGGTAGTCAGTGGAACTGTTGTAAATGCACTTGCCGGAATTGTAGCAGCTGTAGCAGAACCATTACCACTTCCCAGAGATGCAATAAAAACAGCTGAACCTGACTTTGCTACCACAGATTGCCACGCAGAACCGTCAAAATAATAATATCCGGTCGTTGTAACCTGTGCGGTTGCAGCAACCGTAGAACCACCAGTAAGATCTGTTACATACAACAAAGCTCCTATATGATTCATATTGTATCCGGTTTTTGCATTCAGCTGAGCGAGGGTGATTCGCGGTGCTCTCATGCCATCGGCTGCAGCAACTGTAGATGCAGTACCATTAACGTCAAATGTAACTTGTGGATTAGTAGAATTGATTCCCACATTCTGAGCCGAAGTTTTGCTCAGAAATAAAATAAATAAAAATAAAAATAAGTTTTTCACGGTTATAAAATTAGCAGTGCGAATATACAACATTAGCATCACAACAACAATCATAAGACATTACAAATAAATTAAATTAAAAAATTTCCAAAGTAAACATTAATTAAATCAAAAATAATTAAATACTTTATCATAATATTCAATTCTGAATTAACGTTACATTACCTGAAATTTGAAAGAATTATCCCAACCATTAAAAAGAATGAGACATTTGCCATTGTTTACGAAGGTTCTCCCTACATCTATTTACCGGTAGAAAATGCTTTTGTAAAGGCAGAAAAAAAGGACGGAGATTTTTATTTTATAGGAAAAATAAAATCTACTGCAAAAACGGGAGATGTAGTTCTTGCTTCAGCATTTTTCGGAATTATCGGCGGGCTGCTTGCTTCAGAATCTACTTCAGTTCCTTTTGAACTCAAACTTGATTATGTCAACGGAGGCTTTATTCCTATTAAAGAAGTTAAAAAATAATAATTCGCAGAATCTCCCTATTTTTGGGAGATTTTTTATTTTTAAATGATACAAAAAGCCATCTTCAACTGGAGCAGCGGAAAAGATTCTGCACTCGCTTTATACAAAACTCTGCAGGAAGAAAAATTTGAAATTACCTCTTTGCTGACGAGCATCAACGAAGAGTTTCAAAGGATTTCCATGCATGGTGTTTCTGTTTCGCTGTTAGAAAAACAGGCAGAAAGTCTTGGTTTTCCTTTAATTAAACTTGAACTTCCAAAAGATCCGTCAATGGAAGAATATCAGGAATTGATGAGCAGCACGATGAACAAAATAAAATCTCAGGGTGTTACTCATTCTATTTTTGGCGATATTTTTCTGGAAGATTTAAAGAAATATAGAGAAGATCAGTTACAATCTATTGGAATGGAAGCCTTTTTTCCTCTCTGGAAAAAAAACACCGCAGATCTTATTCACGAATTTCTAGATTTAGGTTTTAAAACCATTGTCACCTGCGTCAACGAAACTTATCTGGATAAAAGCTTTGCCGGTAGAATTATCGATGCAAGTTTCATTAAAGATTTACCTGAAAATGTAGATCCCTGCGGAGAAAACGGGGAATTTCACACGTTTACTTTTGACGGACCTATTTTTAAAAATCCTATTGATTTTGAAATCGGAGAAGTGGTAAAAAAGACCTATCCCAAACCAAAATCTGATGAAAGTGAAGAGGATGGAGAATATATTTTCTGGTTTTGTGATTTGATTTCAAAATGACAAGTTTTTGAAATACCGACTGCTCTGACTTCATAGGATATTTTTGTTTTCGTTAAAGCAACAGATGTTATTATCCTTATAGTGAACTAATTTTTCTCGGATTAAATAGTTTTAAATTGTATAAAATGAAAATCTTTTCGATACGAAAGAAGAATTTTACAATTTTGATTCTGATGGTCTTATTTTTGAAGAAATTATTAAGTTTAAAGAAAGTGAAATCATAAGATACAAATCGTAAAACTCTGGAAAGGATTTGTATCCTACGTTTTATTGTTAAAATAAATTATCTCAAACTATTTGTTTTTAAGCAATTTTATTTTCATTTTTATCTAAAAAACCAAATTATGAGCAAAAATATACGATTTAGTATTTTTAAAACATTTGTACAATCTAGTAATTTTGGCGGCTTCCTTTTATTCTTTGCCGTTATTGCTTCACTCATCGTCGCAAACACAACTTTAGCCGGAGATTTACAAAGTCTTTTAGACCGAAAAATAGGTTTTGAAAACGACAGTATTCACCTTAATTATTCCATTGCTATGTGGATTAATGATGGATTGATGGCTATTTTTTTCCTTTTTGTAGGTCTGGAAATTAAGAGAGAAATTATCGAAGGCGAACTGTCATCTCCCAGAAAGGCTGCACTGCCTATTGTCTGCGCAATTGGAGGTGCCGTAATTCCTGCTTTGACTTTCTTAGCCTTTAATCAAAATTCCTATTCTTCGCAGGGATGGGGAATACCAATGGCTACAGATATTGCCTTTGCTTTGGCTGTTATATCACTTTTAGACCGGAGAGTTCCGCCAAGCCTTAAAATATTTTTGGCTGCTCTTGCCATCGTTGATGATCTGATTGCTATTCTCGTGATCGCCATTTTTTATTCTTCAGGAATTGAATTGCTCTATCTTGGCTATGCTTTGGCAGGCATGATTGTTTTGTTGCTTATGAACCGTTTTAATGTAAAAAATCCATGGCTTTATCTGATTCCGGGAGCATTTATCTGGTATTTTATTCATCATTCAGGAATTCACGCAACCATTGCCGGAGTTTTGGTGGCAATGACAATTCCTACAAATGCAACTGCAGAAGATTCGCCTTTGGAAAGGCTTGAACACGCCATAGCAAAACCTGTAAATCTGCTTATTATTCCGGTTTTTGCATTTGCACATACCAATATCACCTGGGAAGCAGAAATGGCAAGCGGACTGACCCAGCCTTTAGGACTCGGAATTGCATTTGGGCTTTTACTAGGTAAACCCGTAGGAATTATGCTGGCTTCAATGATCTGTGTTAAGATGAAATGGGGAACACTGCCACTGAACAGCGGCTGGTCTCACATTTTGGGTGTTTCTTTCTTAGCGGCTATTGGCTTTACAATGTCGATTTTCATATCTATTTTATCATTTGAAGATCTTGTATATGTAGCGCAAGCCAAACTTTCCGTATTGCTGAGTTCAATATTAGCGGGTATTTTAGGATTTTTTATTCTGAAATATTCTAAACCTTTTACTGTAAAATAGTTTAGTAAAGTTCCGTAATTTTTTGTCACGGAGTTTTTTTTCAGTCAAAACTATTTCTCTTTATTATTTTGAAGTAAATCAACTGGAAAATCAAGAGTTCTGATCGGAAATGGTATTGAAATATTGTGCTGATCTAAACTTTTCTTGATAGCGACAATTGCTTTAGATTTTGCAACAGCAGTTTCTACAAGATTTTTTGAAGGCATAGGAAATCTTACTTCAAAATTAATAGAGCTGTCTCCAAATTCTTTGTAGAAAAATATAATATCTTCTTTTCTGAGATTGTCATCATGGGAAGCTACAGCATCAACTACGATCATTCGTACATCTTCAAGATTTGCACCATATTCTATTCCACAATTTACTGCAACAATAGTGATTGGGTTTCGCGAATAATTTTTTAACGGATTTTCTATAATCGCTCTGTTCGGAATCATTACTAAATTCCCATCAGGAGTTTTAAGTTTAACAACCCGAAGATTAATATCCTGAATAACACCGGTATAACCATTACTGTCTATGGTATCCCCGATACTTAAATCTTTTACAAAAGACAATGCAACGCCAGAAAACGTATTGCTGAGCGTACCCTGAAGCGCCAAACCAATTGCCAAACCCGCAACACCAGCTCCGGCAAGTACGGTTTTCAGCATATTATCCAGGCTCAGAACATTGAGTGCAAACATAAGAAATGCCGATACAGTAATGATTGAGATGATATTCCCAATCATCATTCTGGCAGAAAGTTTCACTTTTCTTTTTTCCAGAAGTTTCACAACCAGCTTTTTCACTACTCCCGACAGATAAAACCCGAGAATAAACAAGACTGTTGCAATGATTATATTGGGAGTCTTTTCTATTAATTCGTTGATCCAGTTGGTAAGTTTTTTCGTAAAGACTTCAAAAATATTTATGTAATCTTCTTTCATCTTTATTATTTGTGTTAAATGTTATTTTTTTAAAATTTCAAGTTTTTTGTTTTTAAACTTCGAAGCAAGCCAACGGTTGAGCTTTTCCTCATCAACAGATGCGTCAGCAGAATACAAAACAACTGTTTTCTGATAGGTAGAATCATTTTTTGTATAATTCCCGTTCATTTTGCCTAAAGAAATCTCACTGATTCCGGGAAACAGAATTTTCACTTCGTTGATCAGATCTTTATCCTCAATTTTATATTCATTTAGCTCTTTATTCAGAAGATTAATCTTCAGATCTTTCTCAGAAACACTGGAGGTGTTTTTATTAATTTCATTTAAAATTTCAGACTTTATATCTGAAGTATTCTGCTTGATATTCAGTTTTGTATCTTCCAGCCCGAAAAGTTTAAGCTTTTTATTAAAATCCACAATTTCCAGACTGTCAAAATTTCTTGATAAAAAGGCTAGATCTACGGTTTTAGGTGCCGTATTGTAATTAATTTTTTTATAAATCAAAGTATAGCCATTATCCGTAAATTCATTTTTAATATAATTTTCTACATTCTGCGAAAATCTTTTCTCCTGCAAAAGACCATACGCAAGATAAAAACTCGGTATTGTCATCAGCAAGATAAGCGAGGTGATAATGTAACGCAGTTTTTTATCAAATGATTTATTTTCGGTAACAATCGGCTGATATTTTAGATATTTAATAATAACAAAAGTAGAAATCCCGATAAAGAAGCAGTTGATTGTGTATAAATACATCGCTCCGACAAAAAATTTCATATCAAAAACCGCAAGTCCAAATCCTGCCGTACAAAGCGGAGGCATCAAAGCCGTTGCGATGGCAACTCCCGGAATAGGATTTCCTTTATCTTTTCTGGTAATAGATATGGCTCCTACAATTCCTCCGAAAAATGCGATCATTACATCATAAATTGTAGGCGAGGTTCTTGCAAGAAGTTCCGACTGCACATCTTTGAACGGACTAAGATAAAAGTAAAGAGTAGATACTATCAAACTCACCACAGTAGCTACAAGCAGGTTTTTACCCGACTTTTTCAGAAGTTCAAAATCGTAAGTTGCGAGTGCAAAGCCCGCTCCTACAATAGGACCCATCAAAGGTGAAATCAACATCGCCCCAATGATCACCGCAGTAGAATTTACATTGAGCCCGATAGAAGCTATAAGAATAGCACACGCAAGAATCCAGAGATTGGCTCCACGAAATGAAATGTTTTTAATTACATTATCCAAAACCTTCCCTCTCTCCTCTTCTCCCTGATGCAGATTAAGAAAATTACTAATCAACGACATATGTGTTTATTTTTTCGCAATCTAAGAAAAATATACCTAAATTCTTTCATCAGCCTGTAATTTAGTCATCAGCTGTTTCAAAAAAAACGCCATCTGATCGGTTTTTGAAGTTCTTTTTTATATTTTAGTTGAAAAATACATTCATGATTAAAACTTATTTTTTCTCACTTGTTCTGTTATTAATGTTTTCATGCAGCAAAAAACAGGAACAGGCAAAGGAAACGATTGATAAAAAAGCTCTTGCAGATTCTGCACAACTCTCTTTAAAGAAAAATATCTATCAGGTACAAATTGATTCGGTTTTCAGTACTTACGGTTTCAACGGAAGTGTGGGCATTTTCAAAGACAATACTGAGCTCTACCGAAAAAACAACGGATATTCGGATTTTAAAAATCAAATAAAAATTGACAGCCTCACTGTTTTCTCGGTTGCATCAATCAGCAAACAGTTTACATCTGCTTTAATCCTACAATTGATGGAACAGCGGAAACTTCAGATTGAGGATAAAGCTTCAAAATACATTAAAGAATTTCAAAGTAAAGAATACGAAAACATCACCATACAACAACTTCTGAATCACACTTCAGGACTCAATAATTTTGGTGAAAAACTCTTATTTAAAAGCGGAACAGGATTTAATTATTCTAACGACGGATATAATGCTTTAGGAAAAATTACAGAAACTGTTACCGGAAAATCTTTTGATGAAAACATGCTTGAACTTTTTAAACAAGCAGGAATGAAAAACTCCTCAACGGGAACTTCATTCAGTGGAAAAAATTTCGCAAAAACGTATGTCGGAAACGCTGAATCGCAAACGGTGGTTGATGGCATGCCAAAAAGATTAGGTAATAAAGAAATAGGAATTCCCGCAGGTGGCGTTTTGTCTACTATAAATGATTTACATATTTGGAATAATGCTTTATACAGCGGCAAAATTCTCAAGCGTCAAACTTTGAAAAAATTTGTTTCCAAAACTACTGAAAGACAGCATCCGATCCTGGGAAAAATGGGTTACGGATTGGGTATTATGATCACAGAAAACAAACCGGTCTCTTACTTTCACAGCGGTTATGTAAAAGGCGCACCTTCCCTGAACATTTACTATCCCAAAACCCAGACTTCGGTTATTATTTTATCTAATATTGCCGATGAAGAAAAGGGTAAATCTGCATCTTTCAGACCTCACAAAGAGATCAAAAAAATTGCAGATATTCTTGAAAATACACCATAAAGACGAATTATGAGCTTTCTTTTAAATAATAAAGATACGGCTTCACTTTATTGATCTGACCAAGATATTTTAGCTGACAGATAACATTAAAAACAGACCATACAATCAACATAAAACAACCAAAGAAAGAAAATATTCCTTCCGGAGTAAAAATTCCGGTAAGAAACTGATAAAGCACTTGAAATGTTTGAGCTTTATACTGATATATCATGCTGCTGAAAGCTCCTGATCCACCTGCCACAATCAAAATAAAATTCTGGTAGTACGTTAAGACATAACGGTCATACTTTTTTGCAAGCTGAAAATCTTTCCACTTCAAGATATACCCCAACAAAGGCGCTAAAAAAATGGCAAGAAAAGCAATAAATGAAAAATATTTGAATGTATTTTCATTGAAAAATAAGATTCCGCCAAATACAAAAGCTCCTATAATGATGCTGTAAAGAAATGTTTTTTTCAGAGTTTCTCTTAAAATATTCCTGTTGATTTTGCGTACAAAATGAGTGACATCATTCAGATTAAACTGAATTTTATACTTAGGAAAACTTAGCTCCTCCTCCCATAACACTTTCACCTGATAAAATGCAGTATCAAAATTAATGTGTTCACTACTCATTACTTCGCCAATCTGCATCACAAAATGATCTTCCACTTCAATGAGCAGATCTATCGGAAGATTTTTGGAAAGAAGATAATTTCTTATTTGCCGGATCTGAAATTCGTTCATATTTGATTGATTTAAGTTTAATTAAAATGACAGTTTTGAAAACTTCATTATTTTCATGGTCTTTTTTGCTGATTTTACAAATCTCATCTGCATCAAAAATCCAAATGTGTAAAACCAAATGGTTATAAGCAATATAAGAAAGGATGCAAATCCAACAGAAGAATTCCCTGTTAAGAAATTGTGTATTTTCTCTGATAAAGCATTGTAAGTATTTCCTAGTACAATAGTAGCAAAGCCTGCTAAAAACACCAGAATATTACCGTTTTGATAAATATTCAACCTGATCTTCGGGTTATTTTTTGAAAATCGAAAAATATTAAAATTAATAAGATAATGCATTCCCGCAATTGATAAAAAAATGATGGTAATACAAGGCAATACTTCAGTGAAAATCTCATTTGACACCGAGAAAGCCAATAAATACAACAAAAAAACCAAAGAAGCTGTTGCGATGAAACTTGATAAGAGAATTTTATTAAGTTGTCGGGTTTTTATTTCTTTAACAAACTGAGTAGTACTTTTCCCGTTGTAATAATAGCTTTCAGTCAAATCTTCTTTCCAGAATTCTTTTACTTTAGCGAAGGCATCCTCGAAACACATCGCCTTGGTTTGGCATAAATCATTGACGTGTGCTACAAAATGATCTTCGACCTCCATTAGAAGATCTACCGGAAGATTTTTAGAAAGGAGATAATTTCTTATGTCTAGAATTTGAAATTCGTTCATCAGGTAAGGCAATATTTTTTTAATTAAGGATACAAGACTGAGATCTTTTACTTCCAGATGTTTTTAATTTAGTAACTGAAGTTTTTTTATTGCTTTTTTATGCTCAATAAAATTCAAGATGCCAAAAATTCCAAAAGAATAAAGAAACAAACGATACCAGGACAATAGCATTAAAGTTATTACCGATACATTGTTTTCTGATTTAAAAAAATTATAAAGATATTCTCCTCCATTCATTATTAACTGGCTCATTCCAAAAAAACAGATCATCAATAAAGTAAGATTTTGCTGATAAAGCGTATAATTAATCTGTCCTTTGTATTTGTAATCTTTTCTAAAATAGTTTTTAAACTTTAAATTGAAAAAATACAGCAGAACAGCAGCCAATAAAAACATCAAATGACTTATTACAAAATATATTTTGAAAGCCTCCAGGCTTACTGATAAAGAAATCATTAAAAAGCTTAATCCAAAAAATAACAATCCGAATAAAAATGATTTAAAAAGAATACTGTTAAACCTCTGCTTCATAATATTCTTTGCAATTTGCGGGAGTTTTTCCCGACCATAAAACATCCAATATGTTGTTAAGGAGAAATTTTCTCTCCACATAATTTCAACTTTAGAAAAACTTTCTTCAAAACTTCTATTTTCATTATTCATACAATCTTCTATCTGCAAAATCATATGATCTTTAACTTCCAGCAAAATATCTAAAGGCAGTTTTTTAGAAATTAAAAACTGTTCAATCTCTAATTTTTGTTCTGATGAAATCATATATCAAAAATCGTTTTTAAATTGAACAAATATGATCTCATTTCGTCTTCCTGAGCCGCCTGCTGTTTTTTTCCCTTATCAGTAAGAAGGTAATATTTTCGGTTCCTGCCGTTAATTTCCTGAACTTCAGACGTAATGATCCCGTCCGCTTCCAATTTATGGAGGAGAGGATACAATGCTCCTTCCGTCATTTCAAGTTCGCCTTCTGTTAATTCTTTTGCACGCTGTGTGATTTGATAGCCGTACATTTTCACTTCTTTAGAAAGCAGTTTTAAAATAATATTCTGAAGCGTTCCTTTATATAGACTGTTTTTTTTCATTTCGAATTTAATACCTTACAAATCTATGCATAATTTTCTTATGTATGTGGATTATTTTAAATTTATCTTACTACCGTGACCTTTGATGTAACTCCATAAATCCTATCTTTGCAGCAAATGATTGCAGCAGAAAAAATAATTTTAGGCATTGATCCCGGAACCGCTATTATGGGTTTTGGGCTGATTTCGGTAAAAAAAGGCAAAATGGAAATGATTTCTATCCATGAACTGATCCTGAAAAAATATCCCAATCACGAAACCAAGCTGAAATATATTTTTGACAAAACATTAGCACTTATTGACGAATTCCACCCAGACGAAGTGGCATTAGAGGCTCCTTTTTATGGTAAAAATGTACAGTCAATGCTAAAGCTTGGAAGAGCACAGGGAGTGGCAATGGCAGCCAGCTTACACCGTAATATTCCAATTACAGAGTATTCTCCTAAAAAAATAAAAATGGCAATCACAGGAAACGGAAATGCCAGTAAAGAACAGGTTGCAGGAATGCTACAAAACCTTTTAAATCTTAAAGAATTTCCCACAAAATACCTGGATGCATCTGACGGACTGGCGGTTGCGGTCTGTCATCACTTTAATTCCGGTACGCTAACAGATACGAAATCTTACACCGGCTGGGAAAGTTTTCTTAAACAAAATCCTGATCGTCTTAAATAAAAATAGTGAGCTGAATATAATTTTTTTATTCAGGTTTGAAAATATTTTTGCCGGAGATATTAAAAATCTTACATTTGCAATTCCTTAAAGGGGAGGCATTACGTTCTTTTAAATTTCAGCCGACATAAAGTTGTGGTTAATGTAATTTAATCGTTCTTTATAAAGACAATTTAAAAAGATATTAAACTCCTTTTCAGGCTACAAAATTTTATATCATGCCGGATTTAAAAATTCAGGAAGCAAAACTGCTTTTTAATAAAATTCGCTCTAACCCAAAAAGCTATGATCTAAAAACTAGTACGGAAGGAATAACAGGCAACGATGAAAAAATTAGTTTCAGAATTTACAGGAACGGGGAAAGAAGTGTTTTTGAAGTAACCATCGACGGACTTACTTTCGCCAACTCCACAGGAGAATGGAACAACGCAATGATTATGTTGGAAAACATCATCAAAAAAATTGATAAAGAAACTGAAAATATCAAAGTACAACAGGCGCTGGATAAGCTTAAAAAGTACCTTTCAGAAGAAAATTAAAGAATTTAAAAAAAAGTTAAAAATAAATTTGGTGGGTAACAAAAAAGGTTATAAATTTGCACTCACATTTGAACGATATGGCAAATCATAAATCAGCACTTAAGAGAATAAGACAAAACGAAGTTAGAAAAGTTCGTAACAGATATTACCACAAGACTGCAAGAACTGCAATGAAAGTCTTGAGAAATGAAGAAGATAAAGCAGCTGCAAATGAGCAATTGCCAAAAGTTATCTCTTTATTGGATAAGTTAGCAAAGAAAAACATTATTCACAAGAATAAGGCAGCTAACTTAAAAAGTAAATTAACTAAACACGTTAACAAGTTAGCGTAATTATATAGTAGGCCCGTTCGTCTATCGGTTAGGACCTCAGATTTTCATTCTGGTAAGAGGGGTTCGATTCCCCTACGGGCTACTAATTTTAAGAGTTGATACTTATAAAAACAAAATCTAACACATAATCTGTGATTATGGAAGATAGAAGGCCCGTTCGTCTATCGGTTAGGACCTCAGATTTTCATTCTGGTAAGAGGGGTTCGATTCCCCTACGGGCTACTTAACGACAATCAAAAACTCTGATAAATACAAGTATCAGAGTTTTTTGTTTTGAATATTACAAATTCTTCCAATTTCTTAAATTCCATCTATTCATATACAACGAATGGAATCGGTAACTGTTATATGACTTAAGTCATAATTTCATTGTGTAACATTGCCGTAGCTTTACATAATATATATTAGAAAAGCCCTAGTCTACAATTAATTTCAATGATAAATAATAATTATTAAATATTTATTATTGAATTACATTCACCAATACAAAATATTATTATTATGAAAAGCATTTATATTACTTATAAACATAAACTTGTATCATTTTTATTGCTCATATTATCATTAACCCTTAATGCTCAAGTTGGAATTGGAACATCAACACCTGATGCCAGTTCTTTACTAGATCTAAATTCTACATCAAAAGGATTACTTACACCACGAATGACCACCACTCAAAGAAATGCAATTGTATCTCCGGCAGATGGCTTGATGGTATATGACACAACGCTAAAAGTATTTTACTATTATGTAGCTTCTACATCTTCCTGGTCTCCTATGGCAAGCGGTGTAACAGGGAGGCTAAATTTTAAACGTATAAAATCAACAGATGTTTTAGCAACCGTTTTGGCATCTGAACTTGCAGCAGGTGGAGGAACTAAATACGTGTTTGACGCTGATACTTTGTACGAAATAAACGGTCAGATACTGTTTGATTTTCCTATTGACATAAACAATTCATATATACAGGGTTTAGATACTAACAATGATATTATTGTCAGAACGACAGGTAATATATTTGACGGAAGCACAGGTGGAAGCATCAGAAATGTAACACTTACAGCAACCGCAGGAAGCGTTTTTAATCTTAACAGTTCTGCAGCTCAAAATTTAATTTTCAGAGACTGTATTGTGGCAAATTCAAACAGCGTCGGTATCATTTCAGGTTTTGGATTGGTCTTTTCAAGCATTATTCAGTTCTCTGGCAATACAAACGGAATAACGTACAACAATATAACGCAGTTACTTCTTAGCAATATAGGATGGTTTGGAAATAACACCGGAACTTATGAAAGGCTGACAGGCACATTTACATTAGTAGAAAAACAAGGCGGTTTTAGTCAGGTAAACGGAACGGCTGTAGGATTTGACGTTTCTACATCTGGTCTTACAATTACCGGAGATGCGGTAATGGAATCTGTAGTTTTTACCGGAACAAATACAGCTGGATATGTAAGACCTTATACTACCGGTGCTTATCCCGGATATAATTTCAACAACAGCTGGACAGTGAGAGCAGCAGGAATTCCTACAGAAAGTGACAACACGGCGGTTGGAGATTTTGCTGTAGATTATCCGGTAGGAAATGGAATTGCTGTTAGTTTTAACAACAGTAACCCGAGTAATATTGTAAAAATTGGCACAGCAACTTCTGTTTCCACATCATCAAATTTATTCAGATTTTCCACAGACGGAATTCCCAACAGATTAAAATATTTAGGAAAAAAGAAAAGAATTTTTCAAATTATTGGCTCTGTATCTTTTCAGGTACCCGCAGCCGGAACGTATATCATTTATATCGCCAAAAATGGTTCAGTTATCAGTCAATTTAAAGTTTACGGAAGAGGATCAGCAACAAACGATATTGTTGTAATTCCTATCAATGGAACTACCGAACTTCTTACCAACGATTATATTGAGATTTTTGCTCAGCGTTTTTCCGGCAACACAGGTGATATAATTGTTCCCAATATGACAATTACGATAAAGTAAATTCTTGTGATGATAATTGATAATAGTAAAAGCCACTGCAAAACAGTGGCTTTATAATTTAGCATAAAAATTTCTACTTTACAGCTTCTTCATATCTTCTGCTGATCTCGTTCCAATTGGTAACATTCCAGATTGCCGTAAGATAATCGGCTCTTTTATTTTGATATTTCAGGTAATAAGCATGTTCCCAAACATCAATTCCGAAAATAGGAGTTCCTTTTTCCTCTACAACATCCATCAACGGATTATCCTGATTTGGAGTTGAAGAAACAAATAACTTTCCTTTTTTATCTACTGAAAGCCAAGCCCAACCAGAACCAAAGCGTTCTGCACCGGCTTTACTCATTTTTTCTTTGAAAGCATCCATGCTTCCGAATGCATCATTGATGGCTTTTGATAGTTTTGCTGATGGCTGCGTATTTTTTTGCGGAGTAAGTACCGTCCAGAATAATTCATGATTGTAATGTCCACCTGCATTATTTCTTACTGCTGTACTCAATTTTGACGCACTGGAAAGTATCTGGTACAAGCTCTGCTTTTCCTGAGGAGTTCCCGCAATAGCTTTATTGAGATTGTTCACATATCCTGCTGCATGTTTTGAATAGTGAATTTCCATAGTCTGCGCATCTATATTACCTTCCAAAGCATTGTAAGCATACGGCAAAGGTGACTGCTTAAATTGTGAAAACGCAAACTGAGCGGTCATAACTGCAGTAAGTGCTGCGATTTTAAAAATTTTCATAATGTATTATTTTATGGTTTTTGATAAAATTGAAAATCAAATGATTAAAATAAATAATCTAAAACTTTGTCTTCCAAAATCATTCCAATAATTTTCTGATATCTTCAATTAAAATTTCCCGATCCGGATGGTATTTTCCGTTGAGTTTAGGATTTTTTCCTTCAGGATCTTCATAATTCAATCCGGAATAATAAAGAATGGGCATATTATGTTTATCATATCGACAACGTATGTTTCCTTCTTTATCAACCAGAGCAATCATTCCGCTATGATTTAGATTTTCACTTTCATCTTCTTTATCTCCTACATAAATATCAAATTCATCAGCTAATTTACCAATATAATCGCGATTTCCCGTAAGAAAATGCCAGTTTGGAGATTTTACCCCTATTCTTTTTGCATGTTCTTTTAATGTTTCGGGAGTATCATTTTCAGGATCAATACTGATAGAGATAATTCCAAAATCCTTACTGTTGATTTCATCCTCAATTGCTCTCATATTGGTATTCATTACAGGACAAATTGTTGGACATTTGCTGAAAAAAAACTCTACAAGATATACTTTTCCCAGCATGTCTTTACTGGTAATTTTTTTATTGTTTTGATTTGTCAGTTCAAAATTCGGAACTTTCATTACCGTGTAAAGATTTTTTTTGAAATAATTCATCCCAAAACCGATCCCGAAAAAAAGTAAAGCAATGACAATAATGGGAATAATAATTTTAGTTTTATTATTCCCTTCTTTTTTATTTTTGGACATATTTTTCAGGATTTTTCTTGAACTCGTCTCTGCAATAGCTGCTGCAAAAACCGTAGGTTTTGTTTTTATAAACCGCTGTATCCTTCATATCACTTTCTGTTTTCATGTGACAAATAGGATCTACCGCATTGGCAAATTTCACATTTTGAGTTTCTGTTTTAGCTGACTTATTATTTTTTTTCTGTTTTACTTTTGGAGTTTCCTGAGCGCAGGCGAATAATGACATCGACAATAATGCCGTGAATAAAATTTTTGATTTCATTTTATTTAAAATTTAAATTAAAAATAGTTTAATTAAAAATCTGTTGATAAGTCAAATTTAATATTAAAATAGCTCAATCAGCATTATTCACAATAGAAATATGCTTTTAACTACATTAAAACTGACAACAGATTAGCCGAAATTTCACTAAGACAAGGGAGGATGAAATATTCTTGAAAAATATTCTGAATTGTACAGACAAGAATTATTGATATATAATTTTACTGCAGACTGAGGCAATAAAGAAGTTTCAGTAAGCGTTAGAATTTCATTAGAAACAAAAACATCCAAACCTGCAATTTTAATATTCTGACCATTCAAAGATTGCTTTTCTGTCTTTGATAGCTCTTTTGTTATATAGCATTTACCTTTGCAGTAAGAGTTTTCTACAGTCCGGTTTTCACAAAGATTTTCTACGATGTAATCATAATTTACCACATAATTTATCAACGGCAAAACAGGTCGTATTGCGATGGTAAAAACGATAAAAAGAGATATGAAAAACTTCAATTATAAAATCTTTATTACAAATATACCATTCAAAATTTTATTTCGGGACAATAATGATGAATGTCATTATATTTGCAAAATCATTTCTTCATTGTTAAATGAATTTAAAACCACTTCCCTATCATGAAAATTTTAATCATCAACGGTCCCAATCTTAATCTTTTGGGAACAAGAGAGCCGGAGATATACGGTCCTGTTTCTATGGAAGATTATCTCAATCAGCTGAAAACTGAGTTTTTCTCTGAAAAGCTGAATTATTATCAATCTAATATTGAGGGAGAAATCATCAATCGCATTCAGAAAGATGATTTTGATGCTTTAATTATCAATCCGGGAGCTTTTACACATTATTCTTATGCAATTGCCGATTGTTTAAAAAACATCAGTAAACCTAAGATAGAAGTTCATATCAGTAACATTTATAAGCGGGAAGAGTTTCGTCAAAAATCAGTAACAGCAGCAAATACAGATGGAGTCCTTTCCGGATTTGGCATGAACGGTTACAGACTGGCTGTATTAAGTTTAATTTCTTAGCTAAAGATAAACAACATCTACAAAAAAACAGTCTCACCAAATTGATGAGACTGTTTTTTCTAATTATTTTTTTCTGTTTCTCTGTTGTTCCTGAGCTTTCTGCTGCTCCTGTGCTTTCTCCATCATCTCTCTCATTCTTTTCTGAAACTTGCCTTCTTTTTTAGGCTGTGCTTTATTTGCCTGAATCTGTGCATGAATCTTCTTTTCATCCAGAATCACATATTTAATGACAAGAATAATCAAAATATTAATTGCATTGGATACAAAATAATACCAGGACAAACCTGAAGCAGATGTATTAAGGAAAAATAAGAATGTAATCGGGAAAATATACATGATTACTTTCATATTCGGCATTCCTTCCTGTTGTGGCTGCTGCATATTTCCGGAAGTCATTACGGTGTAAATTAAAATCACAATCGTACATGCAATCGCAAAAACACTTAAATGATCTCCCAAGAAAGGAATATTGAATGGTAATTTAATCAAATCATCATACGCTGTTAAATCTTTTGCAAACCAGAATCCCTGTCCTCTTAAATCAATAAAATTCGGGAAGAATCTGAATAAAGCATAAAATATTGGAATCTGCACCAATGCCGGTAAACAGCCTGCCATTTGATTGACGCCTGCTTTTCGGTAAACTTCCATTGTAGCCTGCTGCTTTTTCATTGGATCTGCATCCTTAAATTTAGCATTTACCTCATCTATTTCCGGACGGATTACCTTCATCATTGCACTCAGCTTGTGCTGTTTGTACATAATAGGTGATAAGATCAGTTTCACAATAATCGTCATTAAGAAAATTACCCATCCTGCCGCAATTCCCCAATCTGCAATAATGTTGTACATCGGCATGAAGAAATAACGGTTCATAGAACCAATAAATGACCATCCTAAAGGTAATATTTCGTCAAAATTTTTGTCATACGATTTTAGTAACGGTAAATCAAGCGGCATAAAATACCATGTGAAATCCTGATTAAGTTCACTTCCTGTCATTGGAACAAAACCTTCAAAATTTAATTTTTTCAGGTATTCCCCTTCTTCTATGTTTTCCTGATTTCCTTTGCTTTGCGTGAAGCCGCTTTTAGATTCAATTACAGATGAGAAAAACTGCTGTTTAACCCCAATCCAGTTAAGCGTTTCTTTCTCTTCTTCCATGGTTGTTCTGCCGTCATAATCATAATCATTATAATTATTAAAGGCATACGAAAATTCTGAATGCGACTGCTCCTGAGATCTTCCTTTTTCAACATTTCTTACGCTGTAATCCCAGATAAAATCGGCTTTGTTATCGGAAGAAATATTTGCCAGTCCTTGAGATCTCACTTTAAAATCTAAAGTATACTGATCTTTCAGTTCTCCTGCTGTATTTAAAGTATAAATAAACTGGATAGCTGCTCCGTTGTAATTGGCAGTTAAGGTCACCGCATTTCCGTTAACAACAGGCGAGAAAACCAAATCTTTGGTGTTGATTACTTTCCCTGTTTTGTCTTTGAACTGAAAACCGTAGCTCGAATTGTTTTTATTGATCAGATACAGCGGAAGATCTGCTTTATCAGTCTTTTGATCGTAAGCTTTGTATTTCAAAAGCTCCACTTTAGAAACCTGACCTCCCAGACTTGAAAACTCAAGCTTCAGTTCGTTATTAGCAAGTGTTGCCGTCTGAATAGAATTGGGTGTTACATTAGGATTGATATTGGCTGCCTGAGTAGACTTTACAGAATTTTGTTTTTGTTCTGTTTTCTGTTTTTCAGCATTTAAAGCCTCCTCTGTCTGCTGATCTTTCTGGAAATAAAACATAAATCCGAAAAGAACCAAACATAAAACCGCAAAACTGATAATCTGACTTTTATCGAGTCCGTTGTTCTGTTGCATTTTATTTTAATTAAAATTTTTAAATTTAAACAAACATGGTAATCCCATGCTTTTTGAGTCGACAAAAATACTGTTTTTTTATCAAAACTCTATACTATAATGTGTTACTATATAATAAACCCAGGCTGAGAATAATCAGTCTGAGCTTATCTATGACGTTCGTAATTTCAGAATTACTTTTTTTCAAACCTTATAAGTTTTAAAAACCTATAAATCTATCAATCTAATTTTACAATTATTTCGAAGTACAAGCTTTAATAAATGCTCTGAATAAAGGATGTGGTGTTGCTACCGTACTTTTGTATTCAGGATGGTACTGCACTCCGACATAAAAAGGATGATCCGGCATTTCCAACGCCTCAACCAAGCCGGTTTCAGGGTTTGTTCCTGTCGCTAAAAATCCGTTTTTCTCAAATTCACCAATGTACTCACTGTTGAACTCATATCTGTGACGGTGTCTTTCAGTAATATTTTTTGCGCCGTAAATATCGTTTAGTCTAGAACCGTTTTTCAAAGAGCATTTCCAGGCTCCAAGACGCATCGTTCCGCCTTTATCTACTACATTTTTCTGTTCTTCCATTAAAGAAATCACAGGATGTTCGGTAGAAGTATCAAATTCCATAGAGTTGGCTTTAGAATACCCAAGAACATTTCTGGCAAATTCAATGGTCATGATCTGCATTCCCAAACAAATTCCCAACATCGGAACTTTATTTTCTCTTGCGTATTGAGCAGTCAGAACTTTTCCTTCAATTCCTCTGTCGCCAAAACCCGGCGCCACCAAAATTCCGCTTACTCCGGCTAAAGTTTCTTTAATATTTTCAGAAGTTAAATCTCCACTGTACACCCATCTTATTTTCACTTCAGTTTCCAAATCAGCTCCGGCATGTTTGAAAGCCTCAGCAATTGAGATGTATGAATCCTGAAGAGATACATATTTTCCAACTAAAGCAATCTCAACAGATTTTTTAGGATTCTGGAATTTTTTAAGAAATGTTTTCCAGTCTTTCAGGTCGGCATCTTTATCGCTTTTCAGATCTAATTCCTTCAGAACTACATCATCAAAATTTTGCTTCTGAAGGTACATCGGAACTTCATATATCGTTTCCAGATCTTTACATTCAATCACATTATCCAAAGGAACATTACAGAACTGAGCCAGTTTTGCTCTCTGATCTTTTGGAATCTTGTGTTCTGTACGGCAAACCAAAACATCTGCCATGATTCCGCTTTCCATTAGCTGACGAACAGAATGCTGTGAAGGTTTTGTTTTTAATTCTCCACTGGAAGCCAGATATGGTAATAAAGTAAGATGAATCACCATAGAATTTTTCTCACCCAATTCCCACTTCAACTGACGAACGGTTTCAATGTAAGGTAAAGATTCAATATCTCCGACAGTTCCACCAATTTCGGTAATGATGATATCGTAATTTTGTTTGGATAGAATTTTAATTCTGCGTTTGATTTCGTTGGTAATATGAGGAATTACCTGAACTGTTTTTCCAAGAAAGTCTCCTTTTCTTTCTTTTTCAATGACAGTCTGGTAGATTTTTCCTGTAGTAACGTTGTTGTTTTGAGAAGTCGGCGCATCAAGATAACGCTCGTAGTGACCTAAATCCAGATCCGTCTCCGCACCATCTTCGGTTACATAGCATTCTCCGTGCTCATAAGGATTCAAAGTTCCCGGGTCAATATTGATGTAAGGATCAAGCTTTTGAATAGTTACGTTGAAGCCGCGTGATTTTAGTAATAGACCAAGAGAAGCAGAAACGATTCCCTTTCCCAAAGATGAAGTTACACCTCCTGTCACAAAGATGTACTTTGTATTCTTTTTACTCATTAGATTAGGTTTGTGCAAAGTTAGGGGAAAAAGAAAAGCAAAGCAATTTATTTTGGAATCTGTAGTTTTAAAAACTAAAAAGGCTTCCCAAAAACTGAGAAGCCTTAACCTAAACCAAATTATATATATGAAAATTATTGTTGCAATGACTTATTTAAAAGTCTTACATCATATAGATTAAAAATGATTGTAAAAGTTAAATTAATTGAATTCTGAATTGGTCATGATAAAAGAACTTTTTGAACTACAACAAGTATTAAACAGTTTTTCAAAACTTTAAAATGATGATTAAAGACAGACAATCATTTTTAAACATAAAACTCATTTTTTTGAATTGAAGTTTTATTTTACGCAAAGTTTTATTTTCAAAGCATTTCATTTGAGATGCAAAGGCAAATCAATTGCTCATAAAACCTGAAAACATGGCTTCGTCAATCAACTTGCTGATCTTCTTTGCTCCTTATATAGTTTTTATTTTAAAAAACTTTGCGTTTAAAATATACATATTTAGATTCAGTATGTAAAAATGACATTACTCTAAAAATAATCAGACTCAAAAAAAATATTCTTCATGCTTGAAATTAAAACAATTTTCAGTCTGAAAAATTCAAAAAAAATATTGAAATTCGCAGTATGGCAAAACTCAAAACAGCATATTTCTGTCAGAACTGTGGTTCGCAATATCCGCAATGGACGGGGCAGTGCAAAAATTGCGGAGAATGGAACACTTTAGTAGAAGAAGTCGTGGAAAAAACCTCATCCAAAACTCCCCCTTTTTCAAAATCGAAACAGAATGTTATCAACATCATTGAAGTAGAAGCCATTGAAGAACCAAGAATAAAAACACCTTCTGATGAACTGAACCGTGTTTTGGGCGGCGGAATTGTATTGGGGTCTGTTACTTTGATCGGTGGCGAACCCGGAATCGGGAAATCTACCCTGCTTCTTCAGCTTGCTCTGAAAATGAAGAAAAAAATCTTCTATGTTTCCGGGGAAGAAAGTGCTTCGCAAATCAAAATGAGAGCCGATCGTCTGGCGGAAATCAAAAATCCCAACTGCTTTCTTTTTACAGAAACGAATCTGGAAAAAATTCTTCATGAAGCCAAAAAACTGGAGCCTGACTTTGTGATTATTGATTCCATTCAGACTCTACAGTCACAGTTGATTGAAAGCTCACCCGGAACTGTTTCTCAGATTCGGGAATGCTCTAATGAAATCATCAAATACGCCAAAGAAAATAATGTGCCTGTATTTTTGGTGGGTCACATCACGAAAGACGGACAAATTGCAGGACCGAAAGTACTGGAACACATGGTAGATGTGGTGTTGAATTTTGATGGCGACAGAAATCATCTTTTCCGATTATTGAGAGCCAATAAAAACCGTTTCGGATCGACTTCCGAGATCGGAATTTATGAAATGATTTCGCAGGGTTTAAAAGAGATAAAAAATCCATCCGAAATTTTAATTACCAAAAAATTTGAGGAACTTTCAGGAAATTCTGTTGCGGTAACACTAGAAGGAAACCGTCCGATGCTTTTAGAAATTCAGGCTTTGGTAAGCACAGCGGTTTACGGAACCCCGCAAAGAAGCTGCACCGGTTTTGATTCTAAAAGACTCAATATGCTTTTGGCTGTTCTGGAAAAAAGAGCGGGCTTCCAGTTGGGAGCAAAAGACGTTTTCCTGAATATTACAGGTGGTATAAAAACTGATGATCCTGCTTTGGATTTGGCCGTAGTTGCTTCTATTCTTTCGTCCAATGAAGACATTGCAATTTCTGAACAGTTTTGCTTCGCAGGAGAAATTGGTTTAAGCGGAGAAATACGACCGGTTGCGCAAGTTGAGCAAAGAATTACAGAAGCCGAAAAACTGGGCTATGAAAAGATTTTTGTTTCTAATCTGAATAAAATTCCCAAAAGAAAATTCGGGATCAAAATTGAAGAAGTTAGCAAAGTTGAGGATTTTCACGAAAGACTGTTTTAAAAAAATAAAATCTGATCAAAAAAGATTATATTTACATTTGTAAAAGCTTTATTCATAAAACTTTAGAAGTAAAGCGGTTAAAAAAAACAATATAATTCATATTAAAATACCAAATATGAGAAACAAAATTACTTTTTTGATGCTTTTTTTCAGTATCATTATTTTTTCACAGAATAAAATATTCCAGAACAGCATCAGTGAAAACAGCCTCAACTCAGAGCAGAAAGTTAGTAAAGATCTCGCCTCAACCTATCTTTCAACTAAATATTATGCACAATCATCTTTCGGATTACAATCTGACCTTACCATAGTTTTACCGGGCAACAGAGAGATTAAAGCACAGTTTTCCAGAAATTTTAAATACAGTAACGGAAGTGAATCTTCGGTTTTCAGCATACAAAATGAACCAAAATCTGAACTTGTTTTTTCTAAAGCAGGAAATGCAATTACAGGAATGTATGTTTCTGTTTCCGGAGAAAAAATAATTTTCCATCAGTTAGACACCAATTTATTTGCTGTTTCTGTGGTAAATGAAGCTTCCTTGATTCAGAGAGATTCTAATGAAGATTTTATCGTAAACAATTCTGCAATTTCGCAAAAAGTAAATTCAAACATCTGTCTGGATGCCACACCAGTTTGTCCTTCCACCACGATCGACGTTCTTATTGTGTATACTTCTGCTGCAAGAGCCTCTTGGGGAGGTGTTTCACAAAGCAATTCTTTTGCCGCAACCGCCATTACAAATTTTAATACAGCTCTTATTAATTCAGGTGTTACCAATACTTTTATCAACTTGGTGTATTCAGGTGAGATTTTTTATACCGAATCAGGGAACATTTCTACGGATTTAGCCAATTTCAGAAACAATGGTGACGGATTTTTAGATGATGTACACGTTTTAAGAAGCACCTATGGAGCCGATCTTTGCGCTCTGGTAACAGCATCACCAACCAATACCTGCGGATTGGGATATCTCAATACAAACCCGACCAATTATTCTGCAAATGCCGCATTTTCGGTAACTTTATTTAACTGTGTGGTTAGTAATTACAGTCTTTCACACGAGATGGGACACAATATGGGACTGAGACATGACTGGTTTGTAGACTCAAGTACAACACCATGTAGCAATCATCATGGTTATGTGAATCAGACTGCCGTACTTTTGGGTACATCAAGCACATCATCACAGCGTTGGAGAACAATCATGGCATATAATGATGAATGTACCACCAACGGAATTTCCTGCGCAAGAATCAACAGATGGGCAAATCCGAATGTGAATTACAATTCTGAACCCACTGGAGTTGCCATTGGAAATTCAAATCCAGCCAATGAAGCTTTTGGCTTTTCGCGATTTGCATGTGTTGTTTCACAGTTTATGCCTACATCTAGTTTGGGAACATTTGAAGTGGGAAACAGAGATGTAAAAGATTTTACCGTTTTTCCTAATCCTGCAAAAGATGAAATTAATATCTGGATCAAAAATTATGAAGCATATATTTATAAGGTAGTTAACATTCTTGGGCAGATTGTTATTTCAAGTGATAAAAAAACCATCAATCTGAAAGGACTTCCTTCAGGAGAATATTTTCTGAATGTTTACACCGATAAAAATACTTTTGTAGCAAGCAAAAAGTTTATTGTAAAATAATTTTTTGTTTAAAACTAAATCAGGAAAATCCTTTATCTTAGTCTAAAGATAAAGGATTTTAAATTTAAGCCTTTATAAAGATTGTATGAATTTTCTTGCCCACTCATTTCTTTCCTTTTCTGACGGACAAATTGTCGGGCAGTTTCTCGAAGATTTTATCCGGAACAATGAGCGGTATAATTTCCCAAAAGAAATACAGGACGGGATCACCATGCACAGAGCCATTGATACCTTTACCGACTCACACCCCGCAATACATGAAGCCAAAAAAATATTCAGTCCGCTTGTGAGACTGTATGCCGGAGCTTTTGTAGATGTTTCTATGGATTACTTTCTGGCAACAGATTTTAGCTTACATGATTTAAACGGCTGGAAAGAACATTCAATTAAAATTTATAAAGTTTTAAATGAAAATTTAGAGTATTTTCCGAATGCCTTTAAAAGAATGCTTATCAAAATGGAGCACGATGACTGGTTATTCAATTACCGTGAAGATTGGGGCATCCAGTTTAGTATTCAGAATGTTTTAAACAAAGCAAAATATTTAGATAAAAACATTCCGGTTTTTCAGGCTTTTTTAGATAATAAAAAAAAATTACAGAAATGTTATGATAATTTCTTTCCGGATTTACTGGCGCATGCAAAAGCAGAAAATGCACTTTTACAATTGGAAAGATAAGCTAAAACTGCTGATACAGATACCGATTCGGATAAGTTAATTTTTCACTTTTCCGTGTTCCGTTGATGATGACATGAACCAAGTTAATCTGGTCATCAAACAGATTATATAAAAAACTTACTGCAGCTTCTATTTTTTTCGGATTTTCAATTTTTTCGGATTCAAGATAAATGTTAACGGATTCGCTGTCTTCCTCATAACCCACATAGTTCACCTTTAAAAACTGACTATTGGTTTTTAATTTAAAATATTCTGAACTGTAATTTCTAATAGCTTCATCAAGCTGTGTTTTATATTTGGAATCATTAAAATGAAAAGGCTTTCCGTATTTTTTGGCTAAACCATTCTCAAGATCATCCAGAAAAAACCTTCCGGTAATTTCAAAAGCTTTTGACTTTGAATTGTAATTGATTTCTACCGAACCCACATGATATGGGTGCTTTATATCTGTAAATGATGAAAAAGCAATAAAACACACAAAGAGAAACAATATTTTTTTCATTTTAAAATCTCAATAATTTTTTCAGGATTTTGTCTCATATCAAAGAATAAAAGAACTTTTATCTGACTTTCATTTTCTTTTCGGAAGTACATTCTTCAAAAACATGAGCCGGAACTCCTTCTATCATTTCATGCTCTTCTTTCTGCACAGAAACAGACTTCACTCCTTTTATTTTTTCTAAAAGTTGCTTGATAAACGCAAAGTCCTCAGAATTTTCCAATTCTATATTAACAATCATGACGTTGAAATTTACACAAAGTTAAAATAAATTTTGTATCATCGTATTTTAAAAAAATATCATCAAAATGCAGGATTTTTTATTTTATCTGAAACTTGGCTGGGAACACATCATCTCTCTTGATGCACTTGATCATCAACTTTTTGTTTTGGCTTTAATCGCAGTATACACTTCCAAAGACTGGAAAAAAATACTGGTTTTGGTAACCGCTTTTACCATTGGGCATTCTATTACTCTAGCTTTAAGCATTTTAGACATTGTAAGAGTATCCTCAGACTGGGTAGAATTTTTAATTCCACTAACGATAGTTTTAACTTCTTTGAGTAACATTCTCAATAAAAATAAAAATCAGTCAAAAAGTAAGTTCAATTATTATCTGGCTTTATTTTTCGGATTGATTCACGGGATGGGCTTTGCCAATACAGCAAGAGTAATGATTGCCAAAAGCCAGAGTATTGCAGTTCCATTGCTGGGTTTTAATATTGGTCTTGAACTGGGACAGATTCTCATTGTTTTTGCAATATTAATACTGCTTTTTATTCTTTTAAATCTATTTAGGATCAATAAAAAAGACTGGGTTTTATTTATCTCTTCAGGAGTTTTTGCTTTGGCTCTAAAGATGACTTTGGAAAGAATTCCTTTTTAAGACTGAAACATTTTGAAATTTTTAACTACTTATTATTATATTTGATAATTATTTAAATTTTCTTTCATGAAACTAACTGTTACTGCTCTTTCGGTATTTTTATATTTGGGTGTCTCTGCACAGCAAATCCAAAACAACCCAGGAAGCAATCACGGCAATAAATTTGAGCAGCTGGGAACCATTCTTCCTACTCCGAATGTCTACAGAACAGCTTCCGGAGCACCGGGACACGCTTATTGGCAGAACAGGGCGGATTACGAAATTTCCGCTTATCTGGATGAAGACAAAAGAAATCTGAGAGGCTCTGAAACTGTTACGTATTACAACAATTCACCTGATGATTTAGATTATATCTGGCTCCAGTTGGATGAAAACCAGCAGTCGTCGGTAAAAAAAGCAGATTATCCTTTTTCTTCCACTCTACCCAAAGCTGTGAGCGATCAGCAGCTGAAAGTTTCAGAATTACCTGTGAAAGATAATGGTTACGGAGTAAATCTGGAAAAAGTAACAGATGCATCAGGAAACCCTTTGAAATATACGGTCAACAAAACGATGATGCGTATTGATCTGCCTAAAGTTTTAAAGAAAGGCGAAAAATTCATCTTTAAAATTGACTGGAATTATAACATTCCTAACCGAATGAAAATGGGCGGCAGAGGCGGTTATGAAAATTTTCCGGAAGATGGGAATGATTTGTATACTATTACGCAGTGGTTTCCTAGAATGTGTGTGTACAGCGATTTTCAGGGATGGCAGAATCACCAGTTTACAGGAAGAGGAGAATTTGCTTTAGTTTTCGGAAATTATAAAGTTTCTGTAAATGTTCCCGCAGATCATATCGTGGGCGGAACGGGCGAATGCAAAAATTACGAACAGGTTCTTACCTCAGATCAGCTTACCAGATACAGAAAAGCAGAAAAAGCTAACGAACCGGTTGAAATTGCAACATTAGACGAAGCTAAAAAAGCAGAGAAAAACCGCTCAAAGCAGAGAAAAACCTGGATTTTTGAAGCCAAAGATGTAAGAGATTTTGCCTGGACTTCATCAAGAAAATTTGTTTGGGACGGAATGGGAGTTTTAATTCCGGAAAACAACAATAAAGTAATGGCAATGAGCTTCTATCCTAAAGAAGCGTATGGTTTATACAGAAAATTTTCCACGAAAGCTGTTGCACATACTATAAAGACTTATTCAGAATATACGGTTCCATATCCGTATCCTGTTGCGCAGTCTGTAGAGGCTTCCAACGGGATGGAATATCCGATGATCTGCTTTAATTTCGGAAGAACAGAAAAAGACGGAACTTATTCCGAAGGCACAAAGAACGGAATGATCGGGGTAATTATTCATGAAGTGGGACACAATTTTTTTCCGATGATCATCAATTCAGATGAAAGACAATGGAGCTGGATGGATGAAGGCTTAAACACATTCACCGAATATTTAACGGAAGAAAAATGGGACAACAAATTCCCTTCAAAACGCGGACCGGCATGGACGATTGTTGACTACATGAAACTTCCGAAAGATCAGTTGGAACCCATTATGAGTAATTCTGAAAATATTATTCAGTTTGGACCCAATGCTTATGCAAAACCTGCAACAGGTTTAAATATTCTTCGCGAAACCATTATGGGAAGAGAGCTTTTTGACAAAGCCTTCAAAACTTATTCAAAGAGATGGGCGTTTAAACATCCCGAACCTGCAGATTTTTTCAGAACGATGGAAGATGCAAGCGGAGAAGATCTGGACTGGTTCTGGAGAGGCTGGTTCTACGGCACAGACCCGGTTGACATTGCTATTGATAAAGTTACTGTAGCAACACCCGATTTTGCAGCTGTGCAACAGGAGCGTGAAATTAAATATAAAGTTGAGAAACCTGTACAAAATGAATTTGAAGATATTTCTAAAATAAGAAACAGAGAAGATAAAACCATCACTTTTGAAGTAGAAAAAGACAAAAGTCTGCAGGATTTTTATTACCGATACGACCGAGGTCAGGAAAAAGTAGACTATAATAAAGAATATACCTTTAAAACTGAAGGAAGTGAAGCCTTAGATAAAAAAGAGCAGGATAAACTCAAGAACTTTACTGCATATCAAATCGATTTTGTTAACAAAGGTGGCGTCGTAATGCCGATCATTCTTGCATTTACTTTCGAAGACGGCACCAAGCTAAGAGACAAATCTTCAGCACAAATCTGGAGACACAATGAGCAAAAAGTTTCCAAGACTTTTTATTTTGATAAAAAATTGAAGTCTGTACAGCTGGATCCTATGAGAGAAACAGCAGATATTGATACTTCAAACAATTTCTGGAGCCATGACGGAAGCACCTCTGAAACTTCAAAATTTCAGGTATTCAAGCAGAAAAAAGACGGTCCGGTAAGAGGCGGCGGCAACGGAAGAGTAAATCCGATGCAGGCGGCAGGAAAGAAAGACTAAATGAAATGGCTGATTATTTTAATCAGCCATTTTTTTATTACAAAATAGAAAAAGTTGATATGATCGTACTTTTCTCATCCAATGAGTTAGGATTAGTAACTGTAATACCATATTCTCCCGGCAGCTTATCTTTCAGGGTTATTATATATGAATTTTGTCCATATTTTTTACCTGTAAAATTAAGATAATGAAGCTTATTCGTTTTAGTAGTCCCGAAAGTATTCATAGATGCCATTTCTGCTCTTCTGAACTTTTTATTTGAATCAAATTCAAAAATCTTGATAATAGCCATAGGATCTGTATTATTGTCTACAGCACGTACAATAAACTGAATATCATCACTAGATTTAAGTTTTGTTATAGAGCAACATCCATCAATCTGCAGCTTAGATTTAATGCTGCCAAAGCCAGTAATCACCATTCCCGCATTCATAGCAGAACGTGTTTGTGTCATATGTTTTTCCAGGAGCACCGTACTTTGATCAGGTTTTAGTAATAAACATTCTCCAATAAATTCAGGTTCAGTTGCAGTTTGACCATACAGGCCGATTGATGACAATCCAATCGCAGCCAATAATAAAATAGTTTTCATTTATATTAATTTTTCTTAATGATTTTGCAAAAATATCATTTAATTCGAAACACAAATGACTTTTATATAAATTTATTTCATCAGAACACAAATAATAAGGTCTGCCAAAATTTCACATCCCTTCAAAAAAATCTGCCAAAAATTTCTTTCTCGTCTATTGGCACACAATTAGAGAAGTACAAGACAGAAATAACTAAAAAATTAAATATATTATGTCAGTAAACTTTAAACCATTAGCAGACAGAGTTTTGATCGAACCGATCGCCGCAGAAACTAAAACAGCTTCAGGTATTATCATCCCGGATACGGCAAAAGAAAAACCACAGGAAGGTACTGTAGTAGCAGTAGGCCCGGGGAAAAAAGACGAGCCTACAACAGTTCAGGTTGGTGACAAAGTTCTTTACGGAAAATATTCAGGTTCTGAATTAAAATTAGACGGAAAAGATTTCTTAATTGTAAAAGAGGGAGATCTTCTAGGAGTTATTGGCTAATAGCTGTTGGCTCTGGCAGATGCCTTTCCAGTATTGAGAATAGTTTATGAGAGATTTTAAGAAGTTTGAAGTTTGGCAATTGAGTCATCAGTTAACTTTAAAAATTTATAAAGCAACCAGAGATTTTCCGAAAGAAGAACTGTTTGGAATAACCTCTCAAATCAGAAGATCATTTGCTTCAATCGGATATAATATTTCTGAAGGAAGCGGGAGAAATTCAGATAAAGAATTTGCTAATTTCATCAACTTCGCACTGGGATCATCAAATGAAGCCGAAAACCAGTTAATCCTTTCAAAAGATTTAGAATACATCTCAGAAGAGAAATTCCAAATCCTTGAAGAAGAATTAATCATACTTAAAAAGAAGCTTGTCGCCCTTTGGAACAGGCTCAACGGCAACTAGCATCTAGCCGATGGCTAACAAGCAAACTGCCTTTAAAGAATTAAAATTAAACAAAAAATCAAACACGCGAATCGCTAAAAGCCAAAAGCCAAAAGCCAAAAGCAATTCGCCAAAAGCAAAACAATATGGCAAAAGAAATAAAATTCGATATCGAGTCAAGAGACGCTTTAAAAAGAGGTGTTGATGCATTGGCAAATGCAGTAAAAGTAACTTTAGGTCCAAAAGGGAGAAACGTGGTAATCGAAAAATCTTTCGGTGCACCTCACGTTACTAAAGACGGGGTTTCAGTTGCAAAAGAAATCGAACTTGAAGACAGAGTAGAAAACATGGGAGCTCAAATGGTAAAAGAAGTGGCTTCCAAAACCAATGATATTGCAGGAGACGGTACAACTACCGCTACTGTTTTGGCACAGGCTATCGTAAGAGAAGGTCTTAAGAACGTAGCTGCAGGTGCAAACCCAATGGATCTGAAAAGAGGGATTGACAAAGCAGTAACTGCAGTTGTTGAGAATTTAAAATCTCAGTCTAAAACTGTTGGTGATTCTACAGAAATGGTAAAGCAGGTTGCTTCTGTTTCTGCTAACAACGACGAAACAATCGGTGCTTTGATCGCTGAAGCTTTCGGAAAAGTAGGAAAAGAAGGCGTTATCACGGTAGAAGAAGCGAAAGGTATTGATACAACCGTTGATGTTGTAGAAGGGATGCAGTTTGACAGAGGTTACCAGTCGCCATATTTTGTGACTAATCCTGAAAAAATGTTGGCTGAACTTGAAAACCCATACATTCTTTTAGTTGAGAAGAAAATTTCTTCAATGAAAGAATTGCTTCCTGTTCTTGAGCCAATCGCGCAAGGTGGTAAATCTTTATTGATTATTTCTGAAGAAGTTGAAGGAGAAGCTTTGGCAACTTTAGTGGTAAACAAATTAAGAGGTTCTCTTAAAATTGCTGCCGTAAAAGCTCCGGGATTCGGTGACAGAAGAAAAGCAATGTTGGAAGATATCGCCATCTTAACTGGCGGACAGGTTATTTCTGAAGAGCAAGGTTTCACCATGGAAAACATCTCTTTGGATATGCTGGGAACTGCTGAGAAAGTATCTATTGACAAAGATAACACGACAATCGTAAACGGTGGTGGTGAAGACAGCAAGATCAAAGGTAGAGTAAACCAGATCAAAGCTCAGATGGAAACAACAACTTCTGACTACGACAGAGAAAAATTACAGGAAAGATTGGCTAAATTAGCCGGTGGTGTTGCTGTATTGTATGTAGGTGCTGCTTCTGAAGTGGAAATGAAAGAGAAAAAAGACAGAGTAGATGATGCACTTCACGCGACAAGAGCTGCTGTAGAAGAAGGTATCGTTGCAGGAGGTGGTGTTGCTTTGGTAAGAGCAATCGCTTCTTTAAATGATCTTTCAGGTGCCAATGCAGACGAAAATACGGGTATCAAAATCGTAAAAAGAGCGATCGAAGAGCCATTGAGACAAATCGTTGCCAACGCAGGTGGTGAAGGTTCTGTAATCGTTGCTAAAGTGGCAGAAGGAACTGCAGATTTCGGTTACAATGCTAAAACTGACGAGTATGTAAACATGCTTGAAGCAGGTATCATTGACCCTACAAAAGTAACAAGAGTTGCTCTTGAAAATGCAGCTTCTGTTTCAGGAATGCTTTTAACTACTGAATGTGTTATCACTGAAGTGAAAAAAGACGAACCTGCTATGCCAATGGGTGGTGGAATGCCGGGAATGATGTAGTCATCACCGATGCTTTAAATATATGAACCGTTCAGATTTTTCTGGGCGGTTTTTTGCTTTGATTATAGTTATATTAATAAAAAAATCCCGAGTGCTTATTCAGCGGCTCGGGTTATAAACTTAAGTTTATTATAGTGAGGTTGCCGAAGCCAAAAAGTTTAACTAAATTTAATCTTTTAAATTAATTACCCTTTTAAATCCTTCCCTCCAAAGGAATTACAAATTTAAACATTAAATTTAATGAATCAAATTTTAAATGTAAATACAACGAAGATTGATTTATCAAATCAAAATCTAACTAAAATTCCCGAAGAAATTTTTGAATTCAAAAATCTTAAAAAATTAATTTTAAGAAATAATAAAATAAAAGTCATTCCTCAGGAGATTGAAAAATTGAAAAAACTTGAAACATTAGATTTATCGGGAAATAATATAAATAATTTTTATTCTAAAGTTTGTACTTTAAAAAAACTTAAAATACTAAACTTAAACAATAATAAAATAAAAACAATTCCCATTCAAATAAAGCAACTTACAAATCTGTTGAGCTTACATTTTGCAAATAACTCAATTTTAGAACTACCTAAAGAAGTTTTTTATCTTGAGAAATTAAGAGAACTTGATATAAGTAATAATAATATTGAAAAATTAAACAGCAATATTATGACTCTTCAAAACTTAAGGAAATTATGGATAAATAATCTACCAATAAGTAAATTCCCTAAAGTTGGCTACTTTCCTAAATCATTGATTTGCTTATATACTTTTTCAACATCAGATAATTCAGATAATATACATCCTCATTATAAAATTTTATCAAAAATAAAAGGAAATTCATTAAAATATTTGAATTTTTCCGAATCTCTCACAAATACAAAGAATGAAGTAAATACAAATATGGAAAACAAAATCAAAAGAAATAAAATATTCATTAGCTACTCACATAATGATAAAACTTGGCTTGAAAAATTACAACAACATTTAAAAGTATTAACAAATCATTTTCAAATTGATCTTGAAATTTGGGATGATAATAAACTTCAAACTGGAGATATTTGGAAAGAAAAAATTATTACATCTTTAAAAGAAGCAGGGATTGCAATTTTTCTTGTTTCTACAAATTTCTTAGCTTCAGAGTTTATAAATAAAGAAGAAATTCCTCCGATATTAGAAAATGCAGAAAAAAATGGAACTTTAATCTTATCCATTATATTAAAACCCTGCATGTTTGAAGTATCAAAACTAAAAAATTACCAAGCTTTAAATACCCCATCTCATCCTTTTTCAAAAATGAATGAAAATGAAATTGAGGAATATTTTGTAAAGCTAACAAAACAAATTCATAATATTTTCAACAAAGAAAATTCTCTATAACCTTTAATAAATTTAGAACTAAACTACTAAAATTTAAATAATATAAAACATGGGAAATCGCGCATTTAGTGCTGGAGAAGCTAAAGGCTTCGATAAGGGACATGAAGAAGGTTTTTGGAAAGGAAATAATAGGGGTCGTAAAGAAGGAGGAGTATTTGGCTTAATACTGGGACTTTTAATAGCTGGTTTAACTTTTTTATTGAAAAGAAAGTAAAGAAGTGAATTTTTACTCTGCTGGAAAAATCTACTAGCGTCTCTTTTAAATCTTTATTAGATAGTTTTACAAGAGACGTAAATGTTGATAGCAGGTTTTAATAAATACTCTGCTTCACAAATTTTCCTCGCTGCGCAAAGTCTCCTGACTTTGAGCAACCAGCTTAAATCACAGAAAATCAGCCTGTTATTTTATTTGCTTTGAATTAAGGAAAACCTCCATCAATCTCCGGAATTTTAAAACAAGAGTGTTCGTAACTTCCTGCATTCGAATTTTATTATAAACATAACTGTTTGCAACTTCCTGCAATTGCATTTTGTTTCCTGCAAGTTGCGCAAGACCTCCGACGTTCTCCGGTGGTTTAAAACAAGTGTGTTTGTAACCTCCTGCAACTGCATTTTGTTTCACGCAGGTTGTGTAAGACCTTTTTAGTTTTATTGTGTAAACAGTTACCCTTGTCAAGGTTTAAAACCTTGACAAGGATAAAAAATAGTCAAATCTTAAAATATCGCTAATTCCAATTCATGCCTTCAACTGCACTCCACTTTCACACAAGACTACTAACTACAAATTAATTCAAACATAAATTAACTCCACCTTACAGGATTTTTTTGCAACATTAAACCAATGTATGTATTATTGTAAAAAAATTACAATCATGCATATTCAGGTTTCTCAGGATTTCAGGGAAAAACTGAAATTCCACGAAAAATTTGCCAATTTCAGCAGTTATAACGATGCAGAAAGATCATTTTAACATTGAGCCATACAGCGATAAAGTGCGGGAACAGGTTTTGAAAGTCTGGGAAAATTCAGTTCTTGCTACTCACGATTTTTTGAGTCCAAATGATTTTAGAGAAATTAAAGAATTAGTAAGTACTATCAATTTTAATCAGCTGGATGTTTTTTGCCTGACAAACGGAAATATCGTATCCGGATTTATCGGAGTCGCTGAAAAAAAGATTGAAATGCTGTTTTTAGATCCTCAGATCTTCGGAAAAGGTTTGGGTATGCAGTTGCTGAATTTCGCAGTAAAAGAACTGAAAGCCAATAAAGTTGATGTGAATGAACAAAACGTAAAAGCAGTAAAATTTTATCAAAAATCTGGATTTGAGATATGTGCAAGAACAGATCAAGATGACCAAGGAAGAAACTATCCTTTATTAAGAATGAAATTAAAAATTTAATACACAACTGTCTGAGATAAATTAATTGCTTAAAGCCATAGAGATAATACTTTCAAAAACCACGGTTAACAATGCAGAATCTATGTTGTTTATGGAAAAGAATGGTATCTTTATTTGTGCAACCGTTGGGCTGAATATCCGCACAATCTTTTCAGAGGGCTTGCTGATATTGTAGAATAATGTATTATTTACAACCGTTTTTTGCATAAAAATCAATAACCGTCCTTTTTTAGAACGGTTATTTTTTATTTATGGTCAGATTATTCTGCAATCCATACGCTTACATTTCCTGCCGGAACCGGGAAGTTTCCCCAACCATTTTCATCAATGGTTACTTTTTCCTGGCTTCTTCCAAGTCTGTCATAAAAAGTTTTTCCAACATATTTCTCTCCCATTTCCATAGGCTTTTCATACGCATCTTTGTTACTCAGCACCACAGCACAGCCAGAATGCTCTTCGTCTCCTTCTCTCACCCAGCCTAAGCAATTGGCATCTTCAAAATAATCCCGCTGAATTCCGTGGGCATTTTCTTTTCTGGCTTTTAATAATTCTTCGATTCCGTCTACTTTATCCAGAAAAATTTCCTGTTCGTTTCCTTCTCTGTCAAAATCTTTGTAATGAGCACCATACAAATCCGGATAAAAAACACAAGGGTAGCCATTTTCTCTCAGCAAAATCAATGCATAAGCGAGCGGTTTAAACCAGTACTCTACCGGAGCTTCCAAATCCTGTAAAGGCTGTGTATCATGATTATCAACCAGACTTACAGAATGCATGGGATCTGCCTGCGTAAGCGTTTCGTCAAAAATTCTACGAAGATCATACGAAGCACCTTCTTTGGAAGCATTACAGAAATTGTTTTGTAAAGAGCTGTCAAAAAGGCTCATACATCCTTCTGTAGCTTCAATATACTTTTGAAGAAGATTCAGATATCCGGGAGCCCAATATTCACCAACTGCAAAAATATTCTTTCCGGAATTGGAACGGAGAAGTGTGAGCCATTCTTTATAAAAATCAAATGAAATATGCTTCAACGCATCCAGTCGGACACCGTCAAAATCGGTTTGCTCAAAATACCACTGCGCCCATTTATTAAGCTCTTCTCTTACATGCGGATTTCTGTGTTCAACGTCATTGAACATTAGATAATCATAATTCCCTTTTTCATCATCAATCATTTCTTCCCAGTCATCACCATACTCAGATAAGATTTTATAAATATGCGAATCTTTTCCCTCTGCATAATCTACACCACTGAAACAGGTGAAATTCCATTCAAAATCCGAATACTTTTTATTTCTTCCGGGAAAAGTAAACTTGGTATAAGATTCTATTTCAATAGCATCTGATATAATTTTATCACGGTTATTTTCGTCAACCTTTACTACTTTAAACTTTTCAAGTTCATCTCCTCCTCCTTTGTGTCCTAAAACAATGTCAACAATAACCTGAATATTTTTTTCCTTGAGCGCCTTAATAGCTTTATGGTAGTCTTTCTTGGTTCCGTATTTTGTTGCAACAGAATTTTTCTGGTCAAATTCTCCAAGATCGAATAGATCGTATGCATCGTAACCTACAGAGTTTTCTCCGTCTGTTCCTTTATAGGCTGGAGGAAACCAAACTGAAGTGATGCCTAATTCTGCTAAATATGATGATTGTTGTGCTGCGTATTTCCAAAGCGTTCCTCCACCTTCTGTATACCAGTGGAAGAACTGAATCATAGTTGGGTTCATAGTTACAAGTAAATTTTATGAATAGTGTATTGCTGTTATTAATCCTCAAATTCCTCAAACCGGATTTTGAGCTGTACAGAGACCTGCTTTTTTTCTTCGGTGTTGAGGTGTGATAATGACAATCCCAATAATCGTACCGCTTTATCGTAAGGACGCAGTTCCCACAATTTTTTAGCAGTGGAAAAATACTGTTCTGCAGAGCTGAAGTATTCTTCTTTAGTAAAACTTCTTGTAAATAGTGAAAAATCTTTATACTTGATTTTCAGTGTTAAAGATCTTCCCAAAATGTTGTTTTTCATTAATCTCTGATGAAGCTCCCTGCTTAAGTTTTCCAGCTTTTCATTAATCTGCTGTTCATCAGAAAGATCTTCAAGAAAAGTACGCTCTACAGCTACACTTTTTTGTATTCGGTTTGGTTTTACTTCCGAATGGTGAATACCTCGTACAACATCATAATAATATTTGCCTGACTTACCGAAAAGTCTCGTTAAATCTTCCAAGGATCTGTTTTTCAAATCTTTTCCTTTATAGATCGACAGGCTAAACATTTTATTGGCAGTCACTTTTCCTACACCATAAAATTTATCTACCGGAAGTTCCTCCAGAAAGCTTTCAATTTTATCAGGATGAATGGTCTTCTGTCCGTTTGGTTTATTGATATCCGAAGCAACTTTAGCAAGAAATTTATTTACCGAAATACCTGCAGAAGCCGTTAAACCGGTTTCCTTAAAAATTTTTTTACGGATTTCTTTGGCAATCTGATTGGCAGATTCTATTCCTTTCTTATTTTCGGTAACATCCAGATATGCTTCATCTAAAGAAAGCGGTTCTACAAGATGGGTATACTCATAAAATATTTCACGGATTTTCCTTGAGATTTCCTTATATCTTGCAAATCTTGGCGGAACAAAAATAAGATGCGGACACTTTTCGCGGGCTGTTTTACTTGGCATTGCAGACCGTACTCCAAATTTTCTTGCTTCATAGCTTGCCGCAGAAACCACACCACGATGACCACCACCCACTGCAATGGCTTTTCCTCTTAATTCCGGATGATCATGCTGTTCTACAGAAGCATAAAATGCATCCATATCAACATGAATAATTTTTCTGATGGGAAAAGAAGAATCCATATCACAAAGATATGGATTCTACGTTTTTTAAATCAAGCTTCAATGTTTGCAGTTCAGATCAATAAAATTTTTTAAAGTTATTTTAAAAGCTGATCTATTGTTTTCTGAATTTCAGGATCTTCAGGTGAGATTGCATAGTATTTGGCAATTCCCGACTGCTGATCTACAACCATATATCTTGGAATCCAGTTAAGATCAACATAATTGTTAAAGTTATTTTTCCAGCCTGCAGAAAACCAATAGTTTTCTTTATCTTTCATATCAAAACTTTCCAGACTGCTGTGAAATTTCTCTTTTGATCGTTCCAGAGAAAAGAAAACAAAATCTACATCGGGGTTATTTCTTTCAAGCTCTTCCGCTTTTGGCAATGCTAAAAGGCAGTCTCTGCACCATCCTGCCCAGAAATCTATAACCAGAACCTTACCTTTATGCTGATCAAGAATTTCCTGAACACTTATTTTCTTACCATTTTCATCTTCAAGCTTCTGGCGTAATGCCTCCTTTGAAAACTGTGTTTTATTTTCCTGTGGTGCTTTCTGGGCACAGCTTAATGTAAAGATACTCATCATTACAAAAATCATAATCTGCTTCATTCTCAATATTTTTTTACAAATCTAAACATTGAAGCGTATATATCGTAAAATTTTAACAAACAATAAGATGTTAAAAAGACAATCCCTGAAGATTTTCAGGGATTGTCTGATTGTTTTTCACAGATTTAATTAAGGCTGCCAAAAGCTCCACACAGTTCCGTTGAATACAGCTAACTGCTGCTTAACGGTATCAAAAACCATCATTCCGGGAGAAGGATTGATGACATTCAGATGCGGACTTGCTACTTTAGGTAAAACCATGGCGCGGTTTGTATCTGTAAGCACCAGAATACCATTGGTTGTATCTGCTGCAGAATTTGTTCCGATTGCTACTTTTGCAGTAGCATTTTCTCTTTTATTATCCTGCAAAGAGCTGTCTACTGTATTATTTCCCGTAATAGTCTGAGTAGTATTATCTGCTCTTGTTACCGTTACAGGATAGGTTACATTCGTAAGATTAAACCATGCTCCGTCTTTTCGGTATTTCACATTTCTGTCAGAAAGATCAAAGATCAGAGTTCCGTTTTCAATGGTTCCCTGCATCCCTCTATAACCCGCTCCTGTTGCTGCGTTGTATGCTACAGGCTGATTGTTGACCGTAGAAGTCCACGGAAGAACGATCCCATATTTATTGTCGGGTGCATCATAAAATTCTAAAGAAATGCTTGTATTGGTTGTTGTATTTGCCGGCTGTATTTTGGAAAGCTCACTTTTCCCTATAGCAACCTGTGCTTTTGCAGAAAAAAAGACTGTAAAAGCAATTATAGTGATGATATTTTTAATATTATTCATTTTAAATTATCTTTAATATCTAAGAGAGGATATTCAATTACACTTAAAAGTTCTATGTAAATTGACCAAAAATCAATCCGGACAAGCCTGATTTTCAAAACAGTGCCACGCAGGATTAGCTTCTCCAGACTTCAAAGCATAAATTTTAAGACATTTTGCCTGAATATCGTATACCATCATTCCGATAACCGGATTGGTAATATTGCTGAGTGATGCTGTATCCGCAACCCTATTGATAACAAATCCTTTTTCTTTTGATTCAATGACGCTCCATGCACTTTCTCTTACCATCGGCCAGTTTCCGTTATCGGCTCCTGCTGCAGATAATGCTGTAACACCATGCTTTGCAGGAAATGTAGCTCCTGCATTCGTTACTGCCGGTTTGTAACATCTTGAAGAAGTAACTGTAATAGAAAATGTCTGAACAGGCGAAGTATCGACGCCTCCATTAGCTACACCGCCATCATCCTGAATTCTAACACTTACAACAGCAGTTCCTGCCGCATTTGCCGCAACCGTATACTGAAGCTGACCTGCTGCATTCACAGAAGGCTGTACACTAAACATTGCATTGTTGTTATTGGTAACAATAAAACTAATATTTTGTACAGATTCGTTCGCAGGTCCGCGGCTGATATTGGTAGCCCATCCAGGAACTGTATAAGCAACTGGAGATCCGCTTTGTGTATGTGTCTGATCTGCTCCTTTTGTGAACGAAGGCGCATCATTTACAGGAGTTATGGTAACTGTAATAGAGGTTGGATTAGAGATGAATCCTCCGTTGCTTTCTACTGTGTAAAAAATAGAATCGGTGCCAAAATAATCAGCAACAGGTGTAAAGGTAACATTTCCACTGTTATCAACACTCCAGCTTCCGTTTGTTGTCATCACTGAAACCTGACGTCCTGGAGTTGACGGATCAAGATCTACCGTTCCTGCATTGATGCTTCCGGTAGGTACCGCATCATTTAATAAAATATTAAATGTCACAGGGTTGTCTTCCAAAGTATTTGCTGTATCAGGATTAGATACCGGATTATTCACTAAAATTCCAAAATTAACATTGGTATTATTAGTATTATTACCGGCAGTCACTACAAGGAATCCATTAGTTGTGCTTCCACCTGTTAAGGAATTCGCCGCATCGTTATCAATCGCCCCGTTGAATGTAGCACCAGACGGAAGGTCTGATGTAACAGGCACTGCTATACCATCACCATAAGGTGTTGTTTTGATAAATATCCTATAAAAATTTGCTGTGGTATTTGCAAGATAACTAAATTTATACGTTCCGTCCGGAGCTATTGTTACTGATGAAATAGCGTTATAAGGAGCTGTATTTGAAGTTAATACCGCATATAATTGCTGACCTCCAATCTGCGAAATAGGAATCCCATCTACTTTCTGAGGACTTACAGATCCATTCTGGTCATTATAAACAGTTCCTGAGATTTCATTGTTCACATTATTAGAGATGGCAAGTGTACGGCAAACCTGTGTCCCAGTGCTGCACGAGTTAGTTGGCGTGGCACAAACGCTGTAATTTGATCCACTTTGTCCTGCATTATTAAAATTCACTAAAATTGAATCAGTACCCTGCCCTGAAGTAATTGTAGCTCCTGTAGGAACCGTCCAAGTATATCCAGTTGCACCGGAAATACCGGTAAGAGTAAAGCTTACACTACTCTGGTCATCTCCAAAGGAAGTATAGAATACAGTAATCGTTACATTATCTACGGAAGCCGTGGGTGCCGTTCCTGCATTATAAGCTGTACGAATTCTTAACCCCGTATTTGTAAAGTCAGCAGGTGTCCAGCTTGCTCCCCAAAGATTAGCATTGCCTCCGTAATTAACTGTACCTGCAGCTGTAGCCCAGTTTGCTGCTGTATTTGCTAAATTTGTACCCGTTACTGTTCCGTTTCTTAATAGTTGTACAGTATTATCTCGTACAGCACTTGTGCTACTGCGAAGTATACCTACTTGTATTCCGGTAATAGTAGACAGCGCTGGTATTACGGAAGTAAGATTCGGGAATGAAATATCTAAATTCTGCGATAAAGTATTTGTAGATGATAAAGCTACAGATGCACTATTGTTATTAGCAGTTATGGCATTACCCGGATTTGTCCAAGCTACACCAGTTCCGGAATTAACAGCAGAGATGCCGTTCTGCGCACCTGTGCTTAATATTGAACCATTTTGTCCCGTTGAGCTGCTTATTACTCCTGTTCCAGTAATGCTGCTTGCCGAAGAAACTGTTGCAGTTACCGGTGTACGACCTGTTTCGCATCCATTATTCGGATTATAGAATGAAACATAATAAGTTGTCGTCCCTGATATATTTGGTGTTGTAAAAGAAGGACCAGTTGCAAGAGGGCTTCCGCCTGTAGGAGCTGAGTACCATCGGTATTGCTGATTTCCTTGTGCTCCGGATGCCGTAAGAACAACCGTACCTGCCTCACAACGACTTGCTCCCGTTACATTTACCGGATCTACATAAGCTGTATGGGAAGCGGATATTGTATCTTCATAAAGTCCGGGTGTTGCAGCGGTGGCAGTATTAGTAATTGTACCCTGTGCATTGCAATTTACTGTAACATCAAAAGTAATTGTAGCTTGTACCCCCGGTAATAAAGTAATGTTATCACCGCTTACAATCACATTGGGCGGAACACCATTGATCAAGGTGCCTCCTGAAAGAGCATTGGTCTTATTTTGCGCTGCCTGAGAAAGTGTATATTGTAAAAGGATGTCATCTACAGTTACAGTTCTGGTTCCCCATGCAGTTCCGCTATTAACCAATCGTATACGCATATCACCTGTTAAATATGAAGAGTTAATTGGTGCACTGAAAGTACCACTTGTTGTACCAGTTATTGTTCCGATAGAAAAATAATTGGATCCGTTTGGTGAAACCTGCACGTCTAAGGTTCCGCCAACAGCACTTTGAGTATAGACAAATGAAAGTGTTGCACTTGTTGCTCTGGTAAGATTGGCTGTTCTTTCAATTCCTCTTCCAACAGGCAAAGTAACAAAGTTTAAGCGATTTCCGGTAATAGATATTTGTCCGGCTGCAGGGTTTGTGGTTTCGCCTATTTCTGCCCATTCATTTTTCCATAAAGCTGTACCATTGTTACGGGCATAAGATACCGAGTTAAAATTATCTGCCACATTCTCATTCACACTTGCAGCAGGAACGGAAATAGTTGTACTGTTTGGCACATAAGTAAGTCCTGCCGGAAGAGGGTCTGTAAGTGTAACATTTTCAGAAGTACTTCCTAAATTATCCAGAACCATAGTGTATTTCCTTGTTTCACCTCCCACAAAATAATTGCTATCAGCGGTTTTATTGATATACATCAATTTCACAGGGTTTCTTACGCTTGTAGGATTAGAGAAAGTACCTCCCGCAGTACCAAATTGTACTGAATACTGACGAGAAGTTCCTGTATTGCTTTTACCTAAAGCAAAAGTAACTTTGGTATAAGGGAATTTGTATTGTGCAATAAATGCTGCAGTATTTTCAAATGTCACATTCGTTAAATCCCCTGTAATTCCTCCAAATCTTGTCCTTCCGGATGGTTGCTGGCTGATCGTCAATCCACTGGTAGCATCAACCTGATAGGTAGAATAACCTCCAATTTCTACAAATTCACTACCATCAATATCTACCGAAGTAAAATAATACTCCGAAATATAGGCTCTGTTATTGGTAATTACTTCATAAAATTCTAATTCAAATAGAGCAAAACCTCCCGCTGTATTGGTAGTGATAAAAGGCTGAAACCTTGCCGGAAGTCCAACTGTTTCACTATCCAAAGTGGTAATTGCAGCTCCATTGAGTTCTTTAATGGTAAGGATACCATAAATAGTAATACCATTGGTCGTAAGAAGATTATCATACCGCCAGACAGAACCTGCAGAAAGACCACCATTACCCGCGTTCGTAATCAGTGTCCTATTAGAATTGAGGAAACTGAGGTTTTGTCCCGGAATTGCTAAAACAAAAGAATTTGGTTGTTGAGCAGAAGCTGTGAAATAATTGAGTATTACAAGCATTGCTATCAATAAACTCCTGATTTTCTTCAGGTGATTATCTTTAAAAATATAGTTTTTCATTATCATGATAAAAAATCAGAGCACCGCATTACGGGGCTTATTCTGACGTTAAAAGTTTTCAAGTATAAAATAAATTGATATCAGAAAGTAATATTCTGAATGCTTAAGCAAATCCGGGCGGAGGTCTTGTTAGAAAATATTCCTTGCTTCTATAAAAAACAGGTGTGGATGTATAGAAAAATTTATTTCTTTCAAAAAGAAAAATTATATCAAAACGGTTATCGTTTTTTGCAGCAACACCATACTTTGATGAATCATTTTGTAAAACTAAAGATTTTTGAAAAGAATCATATTGCCTAAAATACCGATCATCATCCGTATTTTTAAAGAAATTCTGTAATACATTTTGAAAATGATCTCCTGAAGCGCGCCTGTACTGCCTATGTGTGAGAGTCTTATTTTTTTTATGGTAAGGTTTTCTCTTAAATGAATTTTTATCCGAGCCTTTATGGTTGTGAGATTCTCCGGATGAAGCTGTAACCGATGAAAGTGAATTTTTTAAATTTTCTGTAGCAACAATAGACTTTTCAGCAATAATTTTAGCATCACCGATGACATAAATTTGCGCTGAGATATTAACGAATGACAAAAAAAGAATGAGACTTATCAAAAATTTTTTTTTGATATTTATGCCCTTCCTGTAAAAAGCAAACATTATAAAAGTGCTATTTGTTTATTTTTGGCAAATCTACATTTTATTTTAGAATAAATTAAATTAAAAAGTATCGTAATTTATTATATATTAATAATATTTAATAAAATAACATGATTTTTATCATTTTACCAAAATACAGATACCTAGGTATGTCCATATTTTAATATTATGTCTAAAGTATCGGTAGAAATATTAGTCAATAACAAAAATGCCTGATTTGTCAACCAAGCAAAAAGACTACTGTAAAGTAAGATAAATATAACCTATAGGTAAGAGTAACTATTTACGGTTTACAAAATTCATAATGATTTGATTAAACTCCTCTTTCCTGTCTATTACAACATTGATCGGCCAGTAATAAACCAAATCTCTCAGATAATCAAAAGTTTTAAGACGAACATAATCTTTTTCGGTAGTAAGAATCAGTTTATATTCACCCATTTTTTTGTACTCTGCCAAAATATTTTTAATGTCAGAGTCAGAAAAATTATGGTGATCTCTGAATTTTAGATGTTTCACTCGCTGAGAAAACTTCGCAAGATGTGCCAGTAAAGGTTTAGGATTCGCAATTCCTGTAATCAAAAGAATATCGTAATAATTCAGATTATTATCAGGCAGCATTTTATCTCTTGAATAAACGTTTTCATCATATCCAATGGAAGAGAAAAATACTTTTTGATGAGCTGTTGGTTTTATTCTGGAAATATAATAGCGTTTTGTTTCTTCCGTTAACTCATCCGGACATTTGCTAACCATAATAATGTCGGCTCTTTTAGCTCCCGACCTTGATTCTCTCAAATCTCCCGCAGGAAGAATATGATCTTTAAAATAAGGATCATTGAAGTCGGTCATAAGAATATTAAAGCCTGCTTTGATGGGTCTGTGCTGCATTGCGTCATCCAGAATCAGAACATCCAGATCCATATCATCAATCACCTTTTTTGCTCCGGGAACTCTTTCTTCCGAAACTGCGATTACAAAACGGTTTTTAAAACGCTCAAAAAGCTGCATCGCTTCATCGCCAACAGTTTTATAATTGCTTTCATAATTGGTTACTTCATACCCTTTTGTCAATCTTCCGTATCCTCTGGAAAGAACGCCGGTTCTGTAATTTTTTGACAAAGATTTTGCCAGATACATCACCATAGGAGACTTTCCGCTTCCGCCCACAGACAGATTACCGACATTGATAATCGGCGTTTTAAATTTAGTAGATTTAAAAATTCCCAGATCATACATCGTATTACGAAAACCCGTAACCATGTGAAAACCTAAAGAAAAAGGATAGAGATACCATCTTTTCATACGTTGGCAAAAATAAGAATTTTAAAAACTATCTGATGATGTTTTTAGTCAGTTTTTACAAAATATTCACATCAATATTTACATTAAATTAAAGTATTTTTGCAAATAGATTTTTAAAAACCTCATCTTGAATTAAAACATATCAGCTTTGAGATATTTTATAGAATTTTCATACAACGGTAAAAATTATTTCGGTTATCAGATTCAGCCAAAAGACATTTCCGTACAGGAAGAGCTTGAAAAAGCACTTTCTACCATTCTTAGAGAACCTATCAAAACCACAGGAGCAGGACGTACCGACACCGGAGTTCATGCAAAAAAAATGTTTGCTCATTTTGATACCAGTCAGGATTTATCTCCACAGCTTGTACATCAACTCAACAGTTTTTTACCGAATGATATCGCTGTTTATAAAATATTTAAGGTAAAAGATGACTTTCATGCCCGATTTGATGCTACTTTCAGAACGTATGAATATTACATTTCATTAGAAAAAAATCCTTTCACACAGGATTCTGCATGGCAACATTGGAGAAGACCATTAGACATCAATAAAATGAATGAAGCCTGCAGAATTTTATTTGATTACGAAGATTTCACAAGTTTTGCCAAGCTTCATACCGATAACAAAACCAATCTTTGCTCCATCTATAAAGCCAAATGGGAGCAAAACGGAACAGAATTAAAATTTACTGTTTCGGCCAATCGTTTTTTAAGAAATATGGTAAGAGCAATTGTAGGAACTATGGTAGATATCGGCGCAGGAAAAATTCAGCCAGAAGACCTTCGGAATATCATAGAAAATAAAAACCGCAATTCTGCAGGTACATCAGCACCTGCTCACGGACTTTTTTTGGTTGATGTAGGATATGATTTTGAATAAATACTTATATTCGCTATAAAAAACTTAATCATGCTGTCTATTTTCATTGCTATTGCAGCCTACAGGTATTATGCCGGATTAGCCGAAAAGTTCGGTAAAACAAAATGGCATTTCGGTCTTTTGGCGGTCGTTATTTATTTTGGGTTTCAGGTATTATTCCTTTTTTCTTACTCATTTTACGTAGCTGTTTCTAATCCGGACTCCTTGAATGACAACAATTATGCAGGATTTTCATTAATGAATATGATAAGCTGGATTTTTGCCATTGCGGCTGTTTATGGATTTTATAAAATTCTTGAAAAAAGATTCGAAAGAGGAATAATAAAAACTAATGTAAGTGAAATTGAAGAAATTGGATCTGATCCAACTAAAAACTTTCTTTAGAAACATTCATCAGGTCAATAATCATCATCTGCAATTTTCTATCCAACTTCTTCGAGCATTCAATTTATAAAGCCGTATTTTTGCAAAGATTTTTTTTATATAATTCCTTGCGAACCTTCGTACAATGAAAAAACAAGACACCTGGGCGATTATTAAACGGCTTTTTTTTATCGGAATGAAATTCCGGTCCTGGTTTATTATCACCCTCATCATTTCTATTATTTTATCTGTAGTTTCTACCTACCGACCCTATCTTACAATGCAGATTGTAGATAATGACATCACCAAGCTTAAAGATAAAGCTTTGATGATGAAGCATATTTATATGCTGGTCGGATTGGTTTTTGCCGAAACTATTTTAAATTTTTTTCTGGTTTACTTTTCCAATTATATTTCTCAAAATGTGATCCGCGACATCCGTGAAAGGCTGTATCATAAACTGATTTATTTTAGGACAGCTTTTTTTGATAAAACTCCGATCGGGCAGTTGGTTACCAGAGCTGTAGGTGATGTTGAGACTATTGCAACCGTTTACACAGACGGATTCCTAATGGTTTTCGGTGATGTACTCAGAATTGCTTTCGTATTATTTATGATGTTTCAGGTTGATGTGCACCTCAGCTATATTTCTTTGGCAATTTTACCATTGATGGTGGTGATCACAAGATTTTTTCAGAAAAGACTTAAAAAAGCTTTTGGAGATGAAAGATCATGGACTGCGACACAAAACTCGTTTGTACAGGAACGATTAGCAGGAATGTCTATTATACAGGTTTTTAACAGACAGGAATCAGAATTTAAAAAGTTTGACGATATTAATATTACTCTGAAAAGTGCTTTATTGCGTACTGTATTTATCTTTTCTCTGTTTTTTCCTGTTGTGGAACTTATTTCGTCGCTTTTTATTGGTTTTGTGCTTTTTTACGGTGGTTACATTACCATCAGTGCAGGGGTTGTAATTGCATTTATTCAATTTATTTCCATGCTGATCCGTCCTTTGAGACAAATTGCAGATCGTTTCAACAACATTCAGCGCGGAATCGTGGGAGCTGAAAGAGTTTTAGGAATAATGGATGAAGATTATGCCATGACCAATACCGGAACGGTGAAAAAAGACCATTTTGCAGGAAAAATTGACTTTAAAGACGTACATTTTTCTTACGATGACAAACAGGAGGTTTTAAAAGGAATAGATTTCACAGTAAATCCCGGGGAAACCGTTGCTATCGTAGGTGCAACCGGAGCAGGAAAATCTACCATTATCAGTTTAATCACAAGATTATATGACATCAATTCCGGAAAAATTCTAATAGATGATATTGAGCTTAAAGATTACGAGCTGTATAATCTGAGAAGTCATATTGGTGTCGTTCTGCAGGATGTATTTCTCTTCCACGGAAGTATCTACGAAAACCTTGCTTTTGGTGATGATGATATTACTTTAGACAAAATAAAAGCTGCGGCTAAAGAAATTGAAGTAGATCATTTTATTGAACAGCTTCCGGGAAGTTATGATTATGTAGTAAGCGAAAGAGGGTCTTCAATTTCACTGGGACAGAGGCAATTGCTGTCTTTCCTCAGAGCTTATCTTTCTGATCCTAAAATATTAATTCTGGATGAGGCAACCTCATCTATTGATCATGAAAGTGAGAAATTAATACAGCGTGCAACAGAAAAAATCACACAAAACAGAACCTCCATTATTATCGCTCACAGACTTTCTACAATAGAAAAAGCAGATAAAATTATCGTCATGGAACATGGTAAAATTGTTGAGGAAGGAAAACATCTGGAATTGTTAGACAAAAACGGCTATTACTCAACTTTATATAAAGCTCAATTGAGACATGAAGTTGAAGAAGAGGCAAAGAAATAGAATAAAATAGTCATAATACTACTAAAGTTTGAATCTGAGATTCAAACTTTTTTTGTTAATAAGTCCGTTTCAGTAACGTAGAATTGATATTCAGTTAATATTTGGTTAACATTAACCTGTTTAGGTATAACTTTTGCATATACTTAAAACCATTACAATACCCTCATTTTATCTGGAAAAATACGGTAATTTTTAACAAAAATTACTTTATACCATATATTACAAAGGGTAATACAATGTAAGCAAATCAATTTTTAACTAAAACCAAAGTAAAAAGTAATAAGATGAATACTACACAAGACGAATTTTCAGTTTTTAAAGAAGAACTTAAAAAGCTAAATATTGAAGTAAAAAAGATCGTGAAAGTAGGAAACGGCAGCATGGATTTCCATGAAGTGTTTTACAAATCCCCACGATATGACGACGTAAAAACTGTATTTGTACAGCGACATACTCTTGATAATCTGATTTCAAGATTCAGAGAATGCTATACTTAAGAAAAAAAACAGCGGTAAAGAAATTTAGCCGCTGTTTTTGTATAACTAAAAACGATATCCTAAAGAAAAACCAGTTCTAAATCCCGCCCAAGGTCCGTCTATATTTATTTTGGCACCTGAAGAATTGGTTTCCACGGTATAGTCTACAAAAGGAATATCAAGATTTTCAATTTCCTGCTTTAGCTGAGCCTGCATTTCAGGGGTAAGAACTACATCACCTGCAAGAACAAAATTTCCTTTTCCTTTGCCGTAATGTGCCCCCGCAATCCAGAAATCTAAAATAAAATTATGTTGTCTGGTAAGGAAAAACTGAGCTCCGATCATCAATCCCCCGCTATTTCCGCTTGCGTCTCCATTTCCTTTCAGCGGGATCGGAAATACTGTTCCCAAAGCATTGTAATCATAAGTAAAGCCGAATGTATTGGAAGAAACTTTTGAATACCTGTAATAAGGAGCAAAATAAAAACCTTTTCCATATCCTTCACCAATGTAAAATCTTGGCTCAATGGTAAAATTGGTCGCTTTAATCCTTACATTCTGAAAGTTTTGCTCATCTTTTTCATCCAGAAAAGCATTCATAAAAGGTACTCGTCCTTCCGCAACAGTTCCGAAACCTATATTTACGGCAAACCATCTGTTGATGGATCTTTCGTATGAAAGATTAATGTTTCTGAAAGCAAATCCCGTAACATTGGTTTTGATGATGTTCATCTTATCTTCAGGGATAAAATTCTGAACAGAGCTGCCCAAAATATTATCCTGCGCAGAAATTTCAGACATAAAAAATGCTGAAATTAAAAGTAATAGTTTTTTCATTGTGACTGGTGTATAAGGTGGTTATATTAAAGCAAACAAAAACCGTTCTAAAAACGAACGGCTATAATTTTTTTTGAATATCCGGAATTAGAAATAATTTATGTATATTTGTTGAAAATCAGATTATTGAGATGAATTTATTTAGTTTTACGGCACATTTTGGCACAGAAGAAGCTTGCAGCAGCCACTTTAAAGCAGAAAGAGACAAGCTGGGATTTGTTTGTAAATGTGGGATCAAAGAATATTCTTGGATAAAAAGTGTTTGTTAGTATGAATGTAAAAAATACAGAAGTATAAACTCAAGCA
>NZ_JBVYOF010000006.1:0-72627 GCF_056133985.1 Chryseobacterium sp. L12
ATCGAACTCACGTTATTTATGATGTCCGTCCTAAAGCATGCCGTGAATATCCTCACACAGACCGTAAAAAAATCTACCAGATCAATCATTTAATGATGAAAAATATAGTGATTTGTCCGGCTGCCTTTGAATTTGTGGAAAGGATGATGAAAAATTTGAATAAATAGTATTCCTTACAGCAGTTTAGTCATCAATTGTATCATTTTCATCAAATTATAGCGCTGATTATAAATAGTTTAAAACTTAAATTCCATCTATTTCAGCAATTCTGAATTGTACCATTTTTTCAATAAGAGCCAAAGGCAATTGTTCTTCCAAAGGAAACTGCACTGCACCTTTTGAAAAGCTGTATTTTCTTTCAGTAAAATCTTTTTCAAATTTTTTCAACGTCTCGGGAAGCGGATAAAAGCCAATGTGATTTTTATACGCAGCAAAATAAATCAGCGGTTTATTTTTATATTTGAAAGCAGGCATTTGGTAACTAATACATTCTTCCGCATTAGAAATCTGTAGATGTACCATATCTCTTATAGCCTTCAGTTTCATCTGTGTTCTGCCGGGAAAAGAAGAAAGTATCCTTCGAAGGTTTCATACGTATTTTTCATTTATTAAAAATAAAAAAAAGCGCTGAAAATTTCAACGCTTTCACTTTCACTATTACTTTTTTCCCATTTATTCCCGGGAACAGGCTTTAAGAAAAAAGGTCGGAAAAACTTCCCGACCTTTTATATTTTTATACTACTCCCTGAGCCAACATTGCTTCGGCTACTTTTACAAAGCCGGCAATATTTGCACCTTTTACGTAGTTTACATAGCCATCTTCCTCTTTACCATAGTCTCGGCAAGCTTTGTGGATACCGATCATGATTTCTTTCAGTCTCGCATCTACTTCTTCAGAAGTCCAGTTAAGTCTGATGGAGTTTTGAGTCATTTCCAGACCTGAAGTAGCAACACCACCTGCATTAGACGCTTTACCAGGAGAGAATAATACTTTTTTCTCCAGGAAGTAATTGATTGCATCCAGAGTTGAAGGCATATTGGCAGCTTCAGTTACGCACATACATCCGTTATCAACCAAAATTTTAGCGTCTTCAAAATCAAGCTCGTTTTGTGTTGCAGAAGGAATCGCAACATCACATTTCACTTCCCAAGGACGTTTTCCTGAATGGAATTCAGCCGAAGGATATTTTTTTGCGTAATCTTCAGCTCTGTTGTTTCCGGAAGCTCTAAGCTCTAGTAAATATTCAATTTTTTCGCCTTCAATTCCGTCTTTGTCATATACGTAACCGTCTGGTCCTGAAATGGTAACAACCTTTCCGCCCAATTCGTTTACTTTTTTGATTACGCCCCATGCAACATTCCCGAATCCTGAAACCGTAACGATTTTATCTTTGAAAGTCTGTCCGATTGTTTTCAGCATTTGTTCTGCGAAATACACCACACCGTAACCTGTAGCTTCAGGACGAATTAATGATCCTCCGTAAGCAAGACCTTTTCCTGTAAGAACTCCGGTGAACTCATTTCTGATCTTTTTGTACTGACCGAATAAATATCCGATTTCTCTTGCTCCAACTCCAATATCTCCGGCAGGAACGTCTGTTTCAGGACCTACATGTTTGCACAATTCGGTCATGAATGCCTGACAGAAACGCATTACTTCCATGTCGGATTTTCCTTGCGGATCAAAATCTGAACCTCCTTTTCCACCGCCCATCGGGAGCGTAGTAAGAGAGTTTTTGAAAACCTGCTCAAAAGCCAGGAATTTCAATACAGAAAGATTTACGGTAGGATGAAAACGGATTCCTCCTTTGTAAGGTCCGATTGCTGAGTTCATCTGGATTCTGAAACCTCTGTTTACCTGGATTTCACCTTTATCGTCAACCCACGGAACTCTGAAAATAATAATTCTTTCAGCTTCAGCCATTCTTTCAAGCAGCTTCATGCCTGTATATTCTTTTCTTGTCAAAATAAAAGGAATTACCGTAACGGCAACTTCTTTTACAGCCTGTAAAAATTCCGGTTCATTCGGGTTTTTTGCTTCAATTTTTGCAATAAATTCCTGAATTTTCTGGTCAACATTATATTGTTCCATATTAGGTAAGGGTTGAATATTATCTCAACAAATTTAATTTTTTTTTCAAGATTCACAATAGCTGATTTGTTATTTGTTGAAAATTGAATAATAATGCGACATAATATTGTAAGTATGATAATTATTGTTTAAATATTATTAAAAATTAAATGTTATTTGTGAAATAATGAAATATTAAGAAATCATTAATTCTTACAAAGCTGTAAATTGTCTCCCCGAAAATGATTTTACTTTGCCCAAAAGCTCAAGTTCAAGAATTATAGGTAAAATTTTATGTGAAGGCAGAGAATTTTTTTCAGCTAAATCATCTAAACTTATGTGAGGATTGGCTAAGATAGATCGGTATATTTCTTCTTGATTTTCAGTAAGCTGAATGGAAGCTGTACTCTGAGGAAAAAGTTCGCCTGTAGTTTCTGATGACTGATGCAAACCTAAAGATTCTCTGAGATCCTTAATAGTGGAAATGGCAGTAGCTTTGTGCTGGAATATCAGCTGATTACATCCCTGACTGTATTTGTCTGTAATTTTTCCCGGAAGTGCGTAAACATCACGATTATAGCTGTTTGCAAATGTTGCTGTACTTACAGAGCCACCTCCAAACGCTGTTTCTACAACAATTGTAGCTGGTGAAATTCCTGCTACAATCCTGTTTCTTTGGATGAAATTTTCCCGGTCAGGTTTTCGGGTAGTATTAAATTCGGTAAGTAAAGCTCCATTTTCTTCCAGTATTTTCTCTGAAAGTTTTCTGTTTTTTGAGGGATATAAAGTATGAAACCCATGAGCTAAAACGGCTGTAGTGGGAATACCATTTTCCAGAGAATATTCATGAACCTCTTTATCTACACCCAATGCTAAACCACTTATTGATTGGTACTTGCTGTGCTTTGTTTCAGTGAAAAAATCTTCAATAAATTTTTTTCCGTAGGAAGTCATATTTCTTGTTCCTACAATGCTTACACATTTTAGATGAGGATCAAAAGTTCCTTTTTGGTATAAGATTGCAGGAGCATCATCACATTCATTCAACAGAAACGGAAAGTCTTTCTGATGCCTTAAATTGATGCGGATATAATTTTTTTCACAAAATTGGATTTCTTTTTCGGCAAACTTCAGGTGTTCAGGATTGCCAATATCCGAAACTGTTTTTTTTCCAATCCCGTCAACTTCAGCAAGATCTTTTTTAGTAGTTTCCCAAACAGTTTTTGCGCTGCCGAAAGTTCTTACCAATTTGCTGAATATGATGTCGCCTATGTAACTGCACTGCCTTAAAGCGATAGAATAGAGATGTTCTTCTTTATACATCTGTGTTTTTATTTTCAAAAATAATCAAATTATTTCTTTCTGAGTTCATCCAAATGATCCCAGATATCATCTCTTTTTTTATACGGAAGTTCCAGAAAATCGTCAGGATTATTTTCTTTATATTCCTGCCAGAGTTTATCATCTTTTTCACTGTAATAATTCGGAAATTCCCAGATAAATTTTTTCTTTTTTTCTCCTGATTTTTTAAAAGTAAATGCCATAATGCTGCCTATAAGAGCGCCGGATAGGTGAGCCTGCCAGGAAATTTTGCTTGGCTCGTTCATTGTGTAAAACAGCTCTTCGGGAAACATTCCCCAAATAAGGCTTCCGTAGTACAAAACAACGAGAAGCGAAATAGTAAGAAGTTTCATATTCCAACGGAAAACTCCTGCAAAAAAAAGAAAAAATGCAAGTACATATACTACTCCGCTGGCTCCGATTGTACAGGTATAGAGATATTCACCCGTGAAAATATCTATAGGAGGAAGAATCCAAAGCAGAAAACCACTGCTGATCCACCCTAATAAGAAAACTTTGTTAGCTACCTCAGGATAAAACTGATATAAAAGAAATAAAAGGAATATAATAGGAATAGAATTACTTACAATATGATCTACATTTCCATGTAAAAGAGGTGAGGTGATAATGCCAAACAAGCCTTCCGGAAGCAGAGGAATAATGGAGCCGAAACAACTTGAAAAAAAGCCCATGCTTTGGAGTAAAAATCCAAACCACATGGCTGCGATCATGATCACCGGAACAATAACCGCTCTTTTATGAATTATATTTTTAATCATATCTGTATGCTGTCAAATCAAAAGCCAAGGATAAATTTCGGTAATTTTGGCGATGATTGGTCTCTTAAGTTGCTATTTGAGACAAAAAGTAATAAATTTGATTTTCAAACCTTAAGAATATTCATTCTTATCTAATTTTTAAACTAAGTAAACACAACTTCATGAAAAAACTTTTTGTGTTATTTTTATGTTCTGCAATGAGTGCTTATGCACAGGTTATAGTGAGTGATTCTGCAGCTGTTGATACCATTGAGAAGCCCAAATACTGGTCTGTTGATGTTAAAAACAGCCTTCTGTTTAATCAGGTAGCTTTTTCCAATTGGGTAGGAGGAGGAGCCAATAATGTTGGGTGGCTCGCTAATGCTAATTATAATCTTACCTATGAGAAAGACCGTAATCTTTGGGAAAATGTCATTATTTTAAATTATGGACAAAATACAACCAAAGGAATCGGAACCAGAAAAACTCAGGATGTCATTAATTTTTCCAGTAATTACGGAAGACAGTTCTCAAAAAGCTGGTATGTGTCTGCGGGAGCAAGTTTACTTTCACAGTTTTCGGGAGGTTTTGAAGACGGTAACAATCCTGAAGCTAAAAAAATATCAAATTTTATGGCGCCGGGTTATGTAAATGCCGGTTTGGGTATCACCTATAGGCCTGATGAAAACCTTACTGTTACCTTAAGGCCTGCCAACGGGAGATTTACTTTTGTTCTGGATAAAGAATTGCAATTGGCGGGAAATTACGGTTTGAAATCTGATGGAGATTTTTTCCTGATGCAGCTTGGTTTTTTGGGAACAGCGATTTACAAAGTAAAATTGATGGAAAATATTGAAATGACCAATACGGCATCTGTCTTTTCTAATTATCTTGAAAATCCCGATCACATGGTTCTTTCGTATAATATGCTTCTGAATATGAAGATCAATAAGTACATATCTTCAATAATTACGGTAGATCTGATGTACGACCACAATCAGATTCAGAAAACTCAGCTTAAACAAACATTGGGAATTGGGCTTGCCTATAATATTAATAACGGGGTGAAGCGTTCTGCCAAAAAATATAATCAGACTTGGCTGAAATGATAATCTCTAATATGAAAAGAATTGTTTCAAAACTCAATATGTGAATCAAAAATCCCTTTCAGAAAAGTCAGAGAAATCATAAAAAAAGTCCGTTTCATAACAAATGAAACGGACTTTTGTATTTTAGAAATAAATTAAAACTCAATATTTACTTCGAGCTTTTCTGTCAAAAGTTTAGAAATTTTTTCTTTTAGAGGTTCAATGTCAATATTTTGCATCGCATCATTGGCAAAAGCAAATAACAATAACGCCTGTGCTTCTTTTTTAGAAATTCCTCTTGCTCTCAGATAGAATAATGCATCCTCATTTAATTGTCCTACGGTGCAGCCGTGAGAACATTTTACATCATCTGCGAAAATTTCCAGCTGTGGTTTTGTATCAATAGTAGCGCCTTCGCTTAAAAGAACATTATTATTCTGCTGATAAGCATTGGTCTTTTGTGCTATTTTGTCAACGAAAACTTTTCCGTTGAAAACCCCGTGAGACTGATCTTTAAAGATACCTTTATAATTCTGGTAACTTTCGCAGTTAGGCTGATTGTGATGAACAGCAGTATGATGATCTACTAATTGATCTTTTCCGATAATGGTAATTCCGTTCATAAAGGAATTGATATTTTCACCGTTCTGAATAAAATCAAGATTGTTTCTAACCAGTTTTCCGCCGAAAGAAAAAGTATTTACTGTAGTCAAACTGTCTCTTTCCTGTTTTGCAAAAGTATGGTCAACCATATAAGACGTATCATTGTCATTCTGAAGCTTATGCCAGTCTGCTTTTGCATTGGAGTGGGTAAAAATTTCCGTCACAGAGTTGGTAAAAACATACGTTTCATCAAAATTGTGGTGACTTTCAATAATCTCTACTTTCGCACCTTCTTCTGCAATCAATAAATTTCTTGTGTTATAGAAAGTATTTTCTTCCTGATTTTGTGAAAGGTAAAATATGTGAATTGGCTTCTCAATTACTACATTTTTAGGGACTTTCAGGAAAAATCCGTATTTGCAGTAGGCTTCATTCAGATTGGTAAAAGCTAAATCTTTTGAAGCAATTGTATTGAAATACTGATCGAAAACGTCTTTGTGATTCTCATCATTCAAAGCGTAATTGAAAGATAAAAATTCTGCATTTTCAATAGAAATCTTAGAAAATTCTTTGTGAAGCTTACCATTTACAAAAACAATCCAGTCAAAGTTTTCTTCTCCTAAATGCAGCTCATCAAGCTGTTCTTTTGTTATATTATGGCTTTCTTTCGGAAAGAAATTATATTCTTTCTCAATGATTTCCTTAATGTTGGTGTATTTATATTCTTCGTCTTTCTTTGTTGGAAAGCCAATCTGCGAAAATTTCCTCAATGCTTCAACTCTTGTATCATGTAAAAAACGATGACGGAGTGTGCCTAGGAATTCGCTGTGATTGTTTAAAATTTGTTCGTTTAAACTCATTATATAATTTGAAATTTAGATTTAAAATTTAAAATTAAGGACGCTGAAATTTATTTCCATTATGATTAATATTTTTAAATATCTCATAAAACCAGAAATCATTTTAGATAAATCCGTAAGATCATTCTTCAAATCATTAAATTCATTTTCGTTATTAAAATTTCTATCAAATGCTCTGATTAATTGTGAACGTACTTCACCGTGAGAACCTTTTGGCATTGATAAAAAATTGATAAATTCTTTATTATCTTCCCTTTTCAAAACCTTCTGCAATGTTCCATTACTGAAGCAGCTGCTCTGTCGATTTGTGATGATTAAGAAATTTTTCATTTTGCAGGCAATTTTGATATATCAATTGGCAAAAGTTTCTTGAACTCTTCCAAATTTCTAAGTCTTCAAAATTGTTTATTGTTCCCACAATGTCAATTTCAAATATCGAACCTCAAATTAATTTAGAAGCCAGTCATAGCCTTTAGCTTCTAGTTCCAGTGCTAAAGACTTGTCTCCGGTTTTGATGATTTTTCCGTTAGCTAAAACGTGTACAAAATCAGGCTGAATATAATTTAATAATCTTTGATAATGCGTAATCAGAAGAACTGCATTTCCTTCATTTTTAAAAGCATTAACGCCGTCTGCCACAATTCTCAAAGCATCAATATCCAATCCTGAATCTGTTTCATCCAAAATAGCTAATTTAGGATTCAGCATCATCATCTGGAAAATTTCGTTTCTTTTCTTTTCACCTCCGGAAAAACCTTCGTTCAATGATCTGGAAAGAAAATCTTTTTTGATTCCTAATTTCTCAGACTTCTCACGAATCATTGCCAGCATTTCTTTTGCAGGCATATCTTCAAATCCGTTTGCCTTTCTTGTTTCGTTTACTGCAGCTTTAATAAAATTAGTTACAGAAACTCCGGGAATTTCTACAGGATATTGAAACGAAAGAAAAATGCCCTTATGGGCTCTTTCTTCGGGCGCATCTTCGATGATATTTTCACCATCAAAAATAATTTCGCCTTCGGTTATTTCATAATCTTCTTTTCCTGCAATAACAGATGAAAGGGTAGATTTTCCGGCTCCGTTGGGTCCCATGATTGCATGAACTTCGCCCGGCTTTATTTCTAGGTTGATACCTTTTAAAATTTGAGCGCCATCTTCAATTCTGGCGTGTAAGTTTTTAATATTTAACATTTTAATTTATATAAATTATCGCAAGGTTAAACAAGCTGATTTAAGTTGCGTATATGTTTTAAGTTAAACAATGGCGTTTCACTTATTTTCGAAATACAATTAGTCTAAACCGTTTGCAATTCTTTTGACACCATTTTTAAATAATTGAGAATTAAAGTTTAATAACATTCCCAATTTATAATTTCCCAATCTCAAATAGTTTTTCAGTTGAGAAGCATGAAAACTGTTCAGATTTTCTACTGATTTTATTTCTAAAACTACTTTGTTTTCAATAAGTAGATCCATTTTAAAGGCTTTCTGTATTACTAATTCATCATAGGTAACGTCCAAGAACTTTTGTCTTTCTACTATTAACCCAGTTTTTTGAATTTTATAATACAAGCATTCTTCATAAACACTTTCGAATAATCCTATTCCAATTTGTCTGTGAATTTTTAATCCGCTTTCGAATACAATTTTTGAAATTTCGTTTTCATTCATCTTATGTTATTTTCGTAAAGATAAACAAGTTCTTGATGTCTGATAAAATAAAATTGTATTACTTTCTTAAGCTTTAGCGGCATAGTTTAACTTTAAAATGTTTTCAAACAATTAAAAAAAACTTTGTCTTGCTTTGCGTTAAAAACTATCCTACAGAACCCTCCAAAGAAATCTCCAATAATTTCTGAGCTTCAATAGCAAATTCCATTGGTAATTTGTTGAGAACTTCCTTGCTGAAACCGTTTACAATTAATGCAATTGCTCTTTCAGTATCAATTCCTCTCTGATTACAGTAAAAAATCTGATCTTCCCCGATTTTTGAAGTCGTTGCTTCATGCTCCAATTGTGCAGAAGGATCTTTAATTTCTATATAAGGGAAAGTATGCGCACCACATTCGTTACCCATTAATAAAGAATCACATTGAGAAAAGTTTCTGGCTCCTTTTGCTGAAGGCATTACTTTCACCAATCCTCTATATGAATTATTAGATTTTCCGGCAGAAATTCCTTTTGAAATAATGGTTGATTTCGTATTTCTTCCAATATGAATCATTTTTGTTCCTGTGTCGGCATACTGATGATTATTGGTTACTGCGATAGAGTAGAATTCACCGATCGAACCGTCTCCTTTCAGGATACAAGAAGGATACTTCCACGTCACCGCAGAACCTGTTTCAACCTGAGTCCAGGAAATTTTTGCTCTTCTTTCGCAAAGACCTCTTTTGGTTACAAAATTAAAAACACCACCTTTTCCTTCTTCATTTCCGGGATACCAGTTTTGAACGGTAGAATACTTAATTTCAGCATCATCCAAAGCAATCAGTTCAACCACTGCGGCGTGAAGCTGGTTTTCATCTCTGGATGGAGCAGTACAGCCTTCAAGATAAGATACATAACTTCCTTCATCCGCAATCACAAGTGTTCTTTCAAACTGACCTGTTCCTGCCTGATTGATACGGAAATATGTAGATAATTCCATCGGACATCTTACCCCTTTTGGAATATAGCAGAAACTTCCGTCTGAGAATACTGCGGAATTTAAAGCTGCATAAAAATTGTCTCCTCTCGGAACTACTTTTCCAAGATATTTCTTAACCAGATCAGGATGATTTTTGATTGCTTCTGAAATTGAACAGAAGATAACTCCTTTTTCTGCTAATGTATCCTGAAAGGTTGTTTTCACGGAAACAGAATCCATTACAATGTCTACTGCAACTCCCGAAAGTCTTTTCTGTTCTTCAATATTGATTCCTAATTTTTCAAAAGTTTTCAATAATTCAGGATCTACCTCATCCAGACTTGCCAGTTCAGGTTTTACTTTAGGTGCGGCATAATATCGAATTGCCTGAAAATCAGGCTTCTCATACTTAATGTTTGCCCAATCCGGCTCTGTCATTTTCTTCCATATCCTGAAAGATTCCAGTCGCCATTCTGTCATCCATTCCGGCTCTTCCTTTTTTGCAGAAATTGCGCGGACAATATCTTCGTCTAAACCCGTTGGGAAATCTTCGTAATCAATTTTGGTTTCCCAGCCGAATTCGTATTTTTTATTTTCCAGATCGACTCTAAGGTCGTCTTCAGTATATTTACTCATTTTGATATTTTTTAGATTTTAGGCTAAGATTTAGATTTCGCATAATCTGCTTTCCAAATCTGACTCTAATTTCTAATTATAAAGAAAAACTCTCTCCACAACCACACGTTCTGGATGCATTCGGATTGTTAAAAACAAATCCTTTTCCATTTAAACCTCCGGAATATTCTAAGGTGGTACCTGCCAGATAAAGTATAGATTTTTTTTCGACAACTATTTTAATTCCGTTATCTTCAAAAATCTGATCGGTTTCTTCTTTTTTATTATCAAAACCCAAAACATACTCTAGACCTGAACATCCACCACTTTTTACCCCAACTCTTATATAATCTTCAGCAGGGTTAAAGCCATCCTCTGTCATCAGCTGAACCGCTTTTACCTTTGCCTGATCTGAAACCTTTATCATTGTATTTATTTAGAATGATTTAATTATGCAAAAATACGAACAATTATTAGGAAATAAAAATTAGCATTTTTATTTTACCTATATTTATGATTGATAGCTTTAACTTTACATTTCTTTTAAAATCAAAAGACTAAATAATAAGAACAATGAAAAAAATAGGATTTGCTGCATTGGTACTCATTGCGCAGCTTTCTTTCGCCCAAGCCAACAGGTTTGTTTATCAGGTTACAATGAAACCTAATGCGGAAGATAAAAATGATGTAAAAACTGAAAATGCATATCTTGATATTTCAGCTGAAAAATCAATGTTTTATTCTGAAAACAGAATAAAAAGAGATTCTGTGATTCGGGCGGGTTTCCAAAGTGGTGGTGCAAGAGGTTTTAATCGTGAACAAATGCAAAATTTTAGATCTTCCATCAATTATTCAATTGAAAAAAGTAAAAAAGATCAAAAAACAATTTATAAAGACAGGATAGGAAGAGATATTTATTCTTATGAAGAAGACAGACCTGTAGAATGGAAAATCTTATCTGAAACGATGAAAATAGGGGATTATAAAGTACAAAAAGCTGAAACTGATTTTGGCGGAAGAAAGTGGACGGCATGGTTTACAACAGATCTCCCGTATCAGGACGGACCGTACAAATTCAGCGGATTACCCGGATTGATAGTGAAAGTTGAAGATACTAAAGGTGATTATTCTTTTGATTTGATGAGAAATTATAAAATTTCAGATTTTCCGGAAATGAATCAGTTTGGGAATGTGGTCAAGGTAAAACGTAAAGATTATATCAAGCAGCAGCAAAAATTTGTCTCTGATCCGATGTCATTTATGAATCAGTCTTCAGGAGGAATTTCTGCGCCGATGAGAATGGGCGGAAACCGTAGTCAGAATCCTGCGGAAATGCGAAAAAGAATAGAGGAAAGAATAAAAGAAGAAGTGAAAAACAACAGTAATCCTATTGAGCTGTAATATTGTCAACAAAAAAACCTGTCAAAGCGACAGGTTTTTTATATTTAGAGTAAGAAAATCTTATTCTGCTGCAGTAGTTTCTTCAGCTGCAGGAGCTTCTCCTTCTACTTCGTCCTCATCATCATCCTGTGCTGCTGCACCTCCTTTCATTGCATTTCTAGACATCTTAACAGCTACAACAACTGCGTTGTCAGGATGCATAAAAGAATATCCTTCAGCTTTAATACCACCTACATAAAGTTTGTTACCAATCTTTAATGGAGTAACATCTACCACGATCTCATCCGGTAAGTTAGCAGGTAAAGCTTTTACTTTTAATTTTCTGAAAGACTGACGAAGAACACCACCAGCTACAACACCTTTAGAACGACCAGTAATTCTTACAGGAACCTCCATGATAACAGGCTTATCGTCTGATAATCTGTAAAAGTCTGCATGAATAATTTTGTCTGTAATCGGGTGAAACTGGATATCCTGAAGAACAGCCGGAATTGTCTGACCATCAACCTCAATAGATACCGTGTGTGCTTCAGGAGTATATACCAAACCTTTGAAAGATTTCTCTGTTGCAGAGAAGTTCAATGGTTCACCACCTCCGTAAACAACACAAGGAACTAATTCAGCATCACGTAAAGCTTTTGTAGACTTTTTGCCCACGCTTTCTCTTTTTGTACCTTGAATTGTAATAGATTTCATTTATAAAAAATTTAAAAAATTGTTTTTAGTTTAATTTGCAATAGTCTGTTTATGAGTTATATAACAAACTTGCTGCTGATAGATTGGTGCTCATGTACCATCTTCATAACATCTGCAAATAATGGGGCGCAAGATAGCACTTTTATTTTAGATGACAAAGATGTTTTTACAGGAATTGAGTCAGTTACAATAACTTCCAGTAATTTGGAGTTTTGAATATTGTCATAAGCCTTTCCTGAAAGTACCCCGTGAGTTGCCATCGCTCTTACAGATTTTGCTCCTTTTTCCATTAAAATATCAGCGGCTTTGCAAAGTGTACCTGCGGTATCAATCATATCATCAATCAGAATGACATTTTTACCCTCTACGTCGCCAATCAAAAACATTTCCTCTACCACATTTGCTTTTTTTCTTTCTTTATAAGCAATCACAACATCTGCTCCTAAGTGACCGGCATAATTTTTTGCTCTTTTGGCACCTCCCATATCCGGAGATGCAATGGTAAGATTATCCAGATTTAGGTCTTTGATGTAATCAACAAAGATGGTAGAAGCATACAAATGATCTACAGGAATCTCAAAGAATCCCTGGATCTGGTCTGCATGAAGATCCATCGTCATGATTCTTGTCGCTCCGGCTGCTGTTAAAAGATTGGCAACCAGTTTTGCTCCTATCGGAGCTCTTGGCTTGTCTTTTCTGTCTTGTCTTGCAAGTCCGAAATAAGGAAGTACAACAGTGATGCTTTTTGCAGAAGCTCTTTTAGCAGCATCAATCATTAGAAGCAGTTCTAAAAGATTGTCTGCTGGCGGAAAGGTAGATCCGATAAGGAATACTCTTCCTCCTCTCACGGATTCGTCCAAAACAGGCTCAAACTCTCCGTCGCTGAACTCCTGAATGATAATTTTTCCTAATTCTTTCCCATAATGCTGGGCGATTTTTTCTGCAAGATCCTTGCTTGTTCTTGTTGAAAACAGATAACTTTGTTGATCAGCCATTTTTACTTTTTAAGATTGTGCAAATTTAAAAAAAAACCACAAGAATCAATCCTGTGGTTTCTAAGTTTTTACATTTCCTTTATTTTAAGGGAAAGTTACGCCTGAATATTTATTTGAATCAACCTCTGGTAAAGTAGATTTGTACTTAGCATTAATTGATTTAATAAATTCATTGGCAACAATAGCATATCCTCTTCCGGTAAGGTGAACTCCGTCCAAAGAGAATGCTCCTCCTGTAACAAACGTTGCAGTATATTTTACTCCGTTCCACACAATTCCGGATTTCGAATTAAGTTCCAGCATTTTTGCATTCATATCAACAAATGCAAGACCTTTAGAATCGGCCAATGATTTGATGGTTGTATTATAAGATGCTGTTGCAGCTAAAACTTTTGCAGCTTCCATTTCCGTAAGTACAAGTTTATCTTCTAAAGGAACGGAAGTTCCTCCACCAGCTTGAGGGGTAAGAACAGCACTTGCGGTTAATAAAATATAATCCTTTGAAGTAGTTTGTCTGTATTTTGGTAATCCAGGAACAGGAGATAAATCTTTATCTACGATAACAGCTCCGTTAGCACCGGTTCCTGCAGTAAATTTTATTAATCTTTTTTGATACTCAGCATCGTTGATTGCGCCCAAGGCTTTTGCCTGCGCTAATCCTGCGTTGTAAGCAGCATAACCTCCGTTCAACTGAGAAACCTGAGCATCCGTCAGATTGGTCAGTGGCATTGCCGGAACTCTTGTGAAAAAAGGAACATTTGTTACGCTCGGAATGTTTGCAATTACTCCTTTTCTTGTAGTTCCTGCCGGAAACAACGTATTGATTAAAGTAGTATAAGTGCTTGTAAAGCCAACTCCCGCAGTTCCATCAACAGGAGTTATGGGGTTTGATCCGTCACCTCCTGAAGTAGCGTATCCTAATACATCATTAGCGCCAATCCATAAAGAGATAAAAGTTGGGTTCTGAGCAAGAGCGTCTCCTACAACAGAAGAAGTAGTGGGATTAGCAGCAAATCTTACAAAATAAGGATTTGCCAATCCCGCTGAAAGTCCTGCAGGATTACCGTAGCCAGGAGCCAGCAAATGAGAAACTTTTGCTCCCGGAACACCCATATTTTGATATGAACCTCCTGAAGCAATATTATCCAATGTAGCGGCAGCGCTATTATTTACTGGAGATAACGCGCCATTAACCATTTTTAGCTCTAATTTTCCTGGAAAACCGGGGATTCCGATAAATCCTCCCACGTTATTCGGCATCATTGGCTGTTTGAAATCGCCACCGCCTGCAAGTTTCATCTGCATTGAAAGCATATTTGGGTAAGATTCCTTTTGTCCATCACTGTAAAGGGCACCGTCTCTGTAACCGGAAGTTAATGAGTTTCCTAAAGCAACGTATCTTGTAAAATCTGCCTCACCTTTGCTCACGACTATATCTTTTACATCGGTGTCAAAATCTGTTTCACAGCTGGTTGTAAAAAACAAAGCAGAAACAGTAAGTGTAGATATTATTATTTTTTTCATATTATTCAATTAAAATGCGTTATAAGATAATCCCAGACCAAAATAGAATGCCTGTGCTTTAGCCTGACCGTAGAAACCAAGGTTTGAATTTTTTACATCTCTAGACTGCGGCATCGCATAACCTCCTGCAATATCAACTCCGAATTGTTTTAGTTTAAATCCAAGTCCTCCCGTTACAACATAGGTATTGAATGATGGAGTTTCCGGAATGAAATTCTCGTCAGAATACGGCGATTCATCATAATATGCCCCAAGACGGCCATAGATCATATTGGTAAATGCATATTGAGTTCCTAATCTGAAAGTTTTTGCATTTCGGAAGTTTTTAGGAGAAACCAAAACGGTAGGATCTGCCTGATTTCCGATAGGCGCATTAGCAAAATCTAGAGTAAGCTTGCTGTACCTTTGCCATCCGTGATAGTTAAAGTCTGCAGAAATGAGCCATTTAGGCGTAACCTTGTAAGTCATACCAATAGTGTACTCTTCTACAAGCGGTAAGGTTGCAGTAAAGCTGTCCTGTCCTGCGCCATTAAGACCTAAAAGTCCGTTTACGGTATTTTGGGCAGGGACTCTGAAGGTTGCCGTTCCGTTTTTGGCTTTCATATCAACAGGAGAACGGTAAGCAATACTTACATCAAGCTTAGGATCAGGTCTGAAATAAAATCCGAAACCAAACCCATGTCCGCTCGCTTCATCATCATTAATGTTAACTGTTCCGCTGAATTGAGTGACTGCTTTATCCCAATCAACCTTTCCTTTGGCGTAAATATAACTTGCACCAAAAGAAAGCCAGTCTGCCATTTTTACGGAAACCATCGGCTGGAAATAAAAGCTTTTCAGCTCAAGTTTCTGTACAAGCTCTTTTCCTTCCCAGTCATTCGGATACTGAATTGTACTTCCGAAAGGAGTGGTAAAACTGAAACCTACGGATAAATTTTTGATAGGTCTGTAAGCAATAGCAGCATAAATAGGCGTTCCAAGAGGATTATCTGTTTCTGTGCTTGTTAAAGTATTCAGATTTTGAAAAGTTATTTTATTACTTGCTCCGAAACCTCCCGCAACAATACTTAGTTTTGATGGAATGAATGACATCCCTGCTGGGTTGAAGAACGCTACACTTGCGTCTTCAGCATGGGCACTCGTATGTGCCATTGCCAGTTGTTTTACCCCTTGCAAAGAAACTCTGAAGCCTCCTGCGTAAGATAAAACCCCAGCTAATAAAGCAGTTGATATTAATATTTTTTTCATAGACTATTATTATATAAGTCAAATATAAAGTTATTTTACATACGTCTGTTAATATTTCTTAATATTTTAAACATAACACCAAAAGAAAACTATGTTTAAAATAGTATTTTCAAACTAAAACTATTCAATTATCTGTTTTAATGGTTGTTAATTATATTTTTAACCTATGAAAAAGCATTTGTTTAACCTTAAACAAAGCAAGAAATTAATATTTAGTACATTTGGAAATGCTATAAAGATAAAAATCAATAAATTTGCAAGATTAAATAAATTATAATATGAGTTGTGGATGTAAAACATCCGGCGATTCTGCACATTCTTGCGGAACAAAATCTGCGAATGGCTGTGAAAGTGTAAATACCTGCGGTAATAGTTATAAATTAAGTGTTTTCGACTGGCTTTCCAATGTACAAAATCCTGCATCGAACAGGTGTGATTTTGTGGAGGTTAGGTTTAAAAATGACAGAAAATTATTTTATAAAAATGTAAATAATATTCCATTACATATAGGTAGCGTAGTAACAGTAGAATCGAGTCCGGGACATGATGTGGGCGTAGTAAGTCTCACAGGGGAATTGGTAAAAATCCAGATGAAGAAAAAAAGATTTTCTGAAGATGGAATACCTAAAATATACAGGCTAGCCAATCAAAAAGATATAGAAGTCTGGCAGGAAGCCAGAAAAAAGGAAGAAAGCGTAAAAATAGAATCCAGAAAGATTTCGCACAGACTTGGTCTTGAAATGAAGATTACAGATGTGGAATATCAGGGTGATGGTTCTAAGGTTACATTCTATTATACAGCTGATAATCGTGTAGATTTCAGGATGTTGATTAAAGAATTTGCCGGGACTTTCCGTACAAAAATTGATATGAAACAAATCGGTTTCCGTCAGGAAGCTGCAAAAGTAGGAGGAATAGGATCTTGCGGAAGAGAGCTTTGCTGTTCTACATGGCTGACAGATTTCAGATCTGTGAACACAAATGTCGCTCGTTATCAGCAGTTAAGCATTAATCCCCAGAAACTGGCAGGACAATGCGGTAAACTTAAATGTTGTCTGAATTACGAATTAGACAGCTATCTGGATGCATTAAGCGATTTCCCGTCATCATCAACTACACTAGATACAGAAAAGGGAAGAGCTTTTTGTATTAAAATTGATGTCTTTAAAAAGAAAATGTGGTTTGCATATGTAGACAGCTCAATGGCGTGGTATGACTTTGATGTGGCTTTGGTAAAAAAAATGATCGCAAAAAATAAAAAAGGCGAAAAAACGTTACCTCTTGAAGAATTGAAACAGCCGGATGTTGCTGTTCAGACTGTTGATTTGATTCAGGAAAACAGTGTCGACCGATTTGAGAAGAAAAACCGTGGATCTAACAAAAACAGAAATCAGAATAAGCCTAACAATAATAACAGTTCTAGAAGAAATAGAAATGAAACAGGTGACAAAAACGTGCGTTCTGAAAAATTTGATAAAGATGACAAGCCTGTAAGAGCAGAGCGTCCGTCTAAACCAAATTTACCTCCAAATAATAATAATCCAAAATCACCAAAACAGCAGCAAAAACCTCCAATGGTAAAGGTGGAATCTGCAGTAAGTGATTCCGATAATAAACCTCAAAATCAACCGCCTAAAAAGAAGTTTAAAAAGAAATTCCCTCCCAAAAAAGACAATAATGCATAAAATTTCATGTTTTGTTCTTCTTATGATTCTCGCAGGATGCAATGCTTCTGATGAGAATGTGATCATGAATCATGTTGATAATAAATGGGATAAAAATATCCGGCAAAAGTTTAATCTTGAAATTTCGGATCCTGAAAATCCTAAAAATATTATATTTGTTGTAAGAAACAATAATGATTATCCATACAGCAATATAAGATTTATTGTGAATCTCACCAATCCTAAAACCAAGAAAGCAGAAACTGATACGCTGAATTATATTTTGGCAAAACCAAATGGAGAGTGGTTGGGGACAGGATTTGGCGAAACAAAGGAAACATTATTTCAGTATAAACTGAATTATAGATTTCCGGAAAAGGGGAGCTATGAAATTGAAGTTTCTCAGGCCATGAGAAATGATCATCTTCCGGGAATTGAGGATCTAGGTATAAAAGTAGAAACGGCAAAAACCGTAAGTGCAAATACAAATGGAACAAAATAAGCAAAATACTGGAAGCAAAGGAAAAACATTTCCGCTTCCTCCTAAAAAAAATCAAAAAAATACAGTCTGGAAAAAATGGGTCAAATTTATCTGGATTGGTCTTATTGCAGTGGTTTTAGGGATATCGGGACTGTTTTTTGCAGTTTCTCAGGGCTTTCTTGGGGAAATGCCCGATGTAAAAGAACTTGAAAACCCAGACATCTATGTTGCTTCTGAAATTTATTCTTCGGATGGCGTTCTCTTAGGAAAATTCGAAAAAGAGAAAACTCAGCCGATTGAATATAAAAATCTGCCTCCTCACCTTATTTATGCTCTTCAGGCAAAAGAAGACGAGCGTTTTAAAGAACATTCAGGAATTGATATGCAATCTGTTGCAAGAGCTGTTATTTATGGAGGGAAAAGAGGTGGCGGTTCTACTATTACTCAACAGCTGGCAAAGCTCTTATTTACAAAAGAGCCTTCTAAAAATCCGGTAAAAAGAGCTATTCAAAAGCTTAAAGAATGGGTTGTAGCCGTAAGTCTTGAGAAAAGATATACAAAAGAAGAAATTATTACCCTTTACTTTAATAAATTTGATTTTACACACAATGCCAATGGTATTGAAATGGCGTCAAAAATTTATTTCAATAAATCAACGTCACAACTTACTCTTCCAGAAGCGGCTGTATTTGTTTCTATGTTAGAGGCTCCTATTGCTAATAATCCGTTAAGAAATCCAGAAAGGGCTAAAAGGAGAAGAGATGTTGTGCTGGATCAAATGCTTGAAACAGGATATATAGACCAAGCCACCCGTGACAAAGCTGTAGATACACCTATCACAACAGATTATCATCCAATAAAAGATATTACAGACGATTACTCCGCTTATTATAAGTTTTATCTTAGAAAAGAAATTGATAATTATCTGAAAGATTATGAAAAAGAAACAGGTAAAAAACTAAATCTTTATAAAGACGGGCTTAAAATTTTTGTCACTCTGGATTCCAAAATGCAGAAATATGCTGAAGAATCCATAAAAGAGCACTTAACAGATCTTCAAAGAAGATTTGATGCAGAACAGAGAGGAAGAAAAAACAGACCATTTTATTTTTTGAATGATCAGCAGGCAAATAAAGTGATGATGCAGGCGGTAAAAAGAACAGGTCGTTATAAGCAGCTAAGCAGGGCAGGAATTCCTGAAGATTCCATTTTAATGGAGTTTCATAAGCCTGTGAAAATGACAAGATTCACTTGGGCAGGTGAAGAAGAGGTAGAAATGAGTCCGTGGGATTCCATTCGCTATCATAAACAGATTGCACAGGCAGGGTTGATGTCGATGGTTCCGGGAACAGGTGAAATTAAAGCTTGGGTTGGAGGAATCAACTGGCAGCATTTTCAATATGACCACATCAAACAGGGAAAAAGACAGGTTGGCTCGACCTTCAAGCCTTTCGTGTATGCAACTGCGATCATGAAATTAGGATTAACTCCTTGTTCAACAATTTCAAATGCAACTTATAGAAAAGGAAGTTGGGTTGTTGAAGGTTCTGGAGGAATGTTAACACTTAAAAATGCATTAGCACATTCAAAAAACCCTGTTGCAGTAAGATTAGCTGAAATGACGGGAACGCAGAGTGTAATACAGACAGCAAGAGATTTAGGGGTGACAGAAGAAATTTCCACAAGCCTCCCAATGGCATTGGGATCTTCAGATATTACAATTTATGAAATGTTGGGAGCTTACAGTACTTTTGCCAATTATGGTAATTATAACAAACCTGAAATGATCTGGAGAATTGAAGATGTCAACGGAAGAGTAATCAAGGAAGTAAACCAGGAGCCTAAAGAAGTGATGAATCCTAATTATGCCTATACAATGATTGAATTGATGAAAGGTGTTGCAGAATTTGGTACTGCATCAGGAGAATTGGGAAGAAGGGGTGTTTCTAAAGCAGTTGAAATTGCCGGAAAAACAGGAACTACGCAGAATAATTCGGATGGTTGGTTTATGGGAATTGTACCGAAGCTGGCTACCGGAGCGTGGGTTGGCTGGGAAGACAGAGCTACTCACTTCTACGGAACAGGTGAAGGACAGGGAGCCAAGATGGCTTTACCAATCTGGGCGATTTTTATGAAAAAAGTCTGGGCAGATAAAAGTCTCAAAATTTCACCGGATGACAAGTTTGTAAAACCAAGTGATTGGAAAGACGGCTGCAATAATCTGCGTGGATTAGGAGGAGGATATGGTGATGAGGGCGGTTTGCAGACTATTGATGATTTAAAAAATCCAAAGCCTGCAGATAATACTCCAAAAAGCAATACAGGGAAGAAAGAAGAAAATGTCAATGAAAATCTCAATACAGGAGAAAACATTGATTTTAATAAATAAAGATTCCTTATCATTATCATAAGACCTTTCAATGAAATTGAAGGGTCTTTTCTTTTATAATTAATACCTTTGGATTATGAATATTGAAAATATTAAACAACCATTTATAGAAATATTTCCTGGAGACTTTTCCGGAAATACCATGCAGAGAAACACTCCTAAAGTTTTGTTTTCTACTGTTGCAACAGTGGGTTTTGATCATCCGGAATTAATTGCTTTTAATGAAAGACTTTCTGAAGATATAGGATTGGGAACATTTCATGAAAAAGATCTTAATTTTTTAGCCGCCACCAATCTTCCAAACCATATTAAAACTTATTCTACTGCTTATGCCGGACATCAATTCGGTAATTGGGCAGGTCAATTGGGAGACGGACGTGCAATTTTTGCCGGTGAGATTACCAATTATGTTGGAAAGAAAACTGAAATACAATGGAAAGGAGCAGGAGCTACACCCTATTCCCGTCATGCCGACGGCAGAGCTGTGCTTCGTTCTTCAGTAAGGGAATATCTGATGAGTGAGGCGATGTTTCATTTACAGATTCCCACAACCAGAGCTTTAAGTTTATGTCTTACCGGTGAAAATGTTGTACGCGACATTATGTACAGCGGAAATCCTCAGGAAGAAAAAGGAGCAGTCGTTGTGAGAACTGCTGAAAGTTTTCTTCGTTTTGGTCATTTCGAACTGATTTCATCACAAAGAGAATATGATACATTAAAAAAATTAGCCGATTTCACCATTGAAAATTATTTTACTGATATAAAATCTGTCAATGGAGATAGATATAAAGAATTTTTCAATGAAGTTTGTAAAAGAACTGCAGATCTGATGGTAGAATGGTTAAGGGTTGGTTTTGTGCATGGAGTGATGAATACTGATAATATGTCGGTTCTGGGTTTAACTATAGATTACGGACCGTTTTCTATGATGGATGAATATGATCTGAATTTTACACCCAACACTACTGATCTTCCGGGAAGAAGATATGCTTTTGGAAAGCAGGGACAAATCTCGCAGTGGAATTTATGGCAGCTTGCCAATGCTTTATTTCCTTTAATTAACGATGAAAAATTTTTGGAAGAAGCGCTAAATAATTACGGAACTTATTTTTGGGAAAAGCATGACGAAATGCTTTGCCGGAAATTTGGCTTTGATAAACCAAGAAAAACAGACGAAGAATTTTTCACCAACTGGCAGGGATTGATGCATGAACTTCAGCTGGATTATACTTTGTTTTTTAATGAACTGGAAAAAAGCCGCAACGAGGAAGATGTTAATTTTTCGTCCGTTTCCTATAGCATTTTAGATGAAACGGCAATAAGCAAGCTTAATCACTTTATGAATGCATACCAGAAAAGACTGTTAGAAAACAATATATCAAGTAATGAATCTCTGGAATTAATGAAGAAAAGTAATCCAAAATTCATTCTCCGAAATTATCTCTTGTATGAATGTATTGAAGAAATTAACACCGGCAATGATGAAATGCTGAAAAAATTAGTTCAAGCTTTAGAAAAGCCTTATGAAGACATTTTTCCTGAATTTTCAGTAAAAAGACCTTCAGGTTATGATGATGTTTCCGGATGTTCAATGCTGTCATGCAGTTCATGATCTAAAATTACATTTCCCGCCTTACAGGTGGGTTTTTTGTTTTACTTTTGCAAAAAATTTACAAGTGTCTTTCAAATCCAAACTGGCTTCTTTTTTCAAAATTGTTTTTCCTTCTACGTGGTCGGAATTGTTGTTATTCCTTTTTTTTGTAAGTGCCTATGGTATCTTAGGAACTTATCTTGCACAGCATTACAGAATCGTTTTTGATGCAAGAATTCCGTGGGATGCTTATTTCAGTTTTGATAATAAGGCTATTGTAATGACGGGTGGAAGTTTTGAAAGACATCCGCTTTCTTACTATTTCTTTAATTGGATAAGAGAGCTTGCTTTTTTTATTTCTGATGGTAAAACAGGTAGTAATTTCAGACTCACTTTAGTTTGGCTGAGTAATTTCACCATAAGTTTAAGTTTAGTTCAGATTTTTAAATATTTGAAAAATATAATAGGACTTCCTTTATGGTTAAATGTCCTGATTGTAGTTTTCTTCAGTGTTTTCTCTACCAACATACTTTTATCTTTCACACCTGAAACTTATACCTATACCTTGTTCTTTTTGGTTTTATTTAACTATTATACTGCTGTAAAATTCAAAAAAGATAAAAAAATTGCTGGCTCTGCCATGGTTTTGGGCGGAGTTATTATTGGAGGCCTTACCATTACAAATATTGTAAAAGTTTTTGTTCCGGTTTTATTTGAAAAAGATGTGTTTAGAAGCTGGAAAAGATTTGGAAATGCAGTATTTAGAGTTTCGAGTACAATTATCATTTTTGCTTTGCTTTATCTTTACAGAATTGATTTTAAGTATCAGAATATTCTTTCAAAATCCGGTGAGCAGTATGAGAAATTTTCCAATGTAAAGTCTGTTCCTGTTTGGGATATGATCATTTCTTATTTTTTTGGCGGAAATATATTATTTCCCGGATTTTTTATTCGTGAAAAACATAATATGAAAGGGTTTTATTATCAGGCTCTCTTTATGGATGTTTACACTTCTGTTTTCCCGTATATTTTTGTAGGATTATTGTTGGGTTTTATGATTTGGAGCTACTTTAAAAATTTCAGAAATAAGCTTGTTCAGATTCTCATGCTTTCTTTGCTGGTGGATGTTTTTATTCATTGCGTATTCCGTTTCGGACTGCACACTTCTTACATTTATGGCGGACACTTTGTTTTTATTTTTCCTTTAATGTTGGGGTGGCTGTTTTTCAGTTATCGGCAATCACCAAAAATAGTTTCGTTCTTAACGGTGACTTTAGGTGTATTTCTGGTTTTTCTGATACAAAATAATTTCTTCAGAATGCTTGAGTTTTTTGACTTCATCAATCATTTTTACAAATAAAAAAACCGGAAAACTACTTCCGGTTTAATGATTTTTTTAAGTGAAAATTATTTTGCTTCTGCACAGAAAACCCTGTATTGTATTGCAACAGCAGACTTGAAGTATTCTTTAATTTTTGCAAGATCTCCGGCTGCACTTTGCTTGGTAAAATAGCTTCCCGCAAGAATTTTATAATTAGGTCTCAAAGAGGCATCAGTTTCAACCTTTATTCCTGGAAATCTTTTTCTGAAATAAGTTTTGATTTCATTCGCTTCATCATTACTTTTTACAGTTGTTATCTGGATTTTGTAACCTAAAATTCTCGGATTTCTTCTGCATATTTCAGCATTGGTAAGTTCGCGGCTGGGAACATATATTTTGGAAGGTTTTGATGGTACATCATCTTCGGAATTTGCTTTTGAAGCATTAGAAGTTGCGCATTTGTTTTCCAGAGAAGACAAAGCATCATTTACTTTAGCGTCCATCGTTATTACAAGTTCTGTTCCGGCTAAGGTGTCTTTCTTTACAACCTGTTGTGCATCAACAGTATAAAAACTTACAAAAGATATAACAGCAATTATTTTGATTAAATTTTTCATTTAAAGTTGTTTCAGCAAATTTAGGATAATTATAAAAACCCCGCAAACTTGGCTATTTAGAATAGTTATAAATTAAACAGAAATGACATTTTACCTTTTGTTAAGGTCGTTAAATTCTTCTTAAAAATATTATTTTTGCGGAATTGATTACATACTCAATATTTACTAACATAAGATAATTTAAATGATTAGTTGGAGAAAGCATTATAAAAAAGGGCTGATTGCGATAGGATTATTGCTATCAACAAGTGCTTCAATTTACGGGCAGGCCGGCGATCCTAAAAACGGCGAAAAACTTTTCAAAGCAAATTGTACGGCGTGTCACGCATTAGACAAACAGGTTGTAGGGCCTGCGTTGAAAGGTGTGGTTGCAAGACTTGAAACCGAACAGGGACTTGGGAAAGACTGGCTTTATAAGTGGATTAAAGACAATAAAGCTTTAAGGGCTTCTGGTGACAAGTATGCTAATGAGGTTTATGAAAAGTACAACAAAACTGAAATGCAGCAGTTTCCTAATCTTTCTGAAAAGGATATTGATGATATTTTAGAGTACACAACTAATCCTCCGGCTCCGGAACCGGAAAAAGCACCCGAGACTGCTGCAGCTGGTGCTGATGCGGCTCAGGCTCCTGCTAATAACACAACTTCAAGCATTGTGATTATTTCACTTTTGGCAATTGCAGGTTTGTTAGTTTGGATCTTAATTAAGTTAAGACAATTGGTGAAATTGGGACAGTCAGAAGATTTGGCAGGTCTTGATGAAACAAGAGTAAAATCATTCAGAGAAATTTACGAAAAGTACCACTACATCGGAAAAGGAGCTTTAGCGATATTAGCGATACTGGCTGCTTACGGAGTTTGGAACTGGATCATGTGGATTGGTGTTTATAAAGGGTATAAACCTGAACAGCCAATTTATTTCTCTCACAAAATTCACGTTGGTGAAAATAAGATCGACTGTCAGCTTTGTCACTCAAGTGCAAAATATGGTAAAGTTTCAGAAATTCCTTCTATGAATGTTTGTATGAACTGTCACAGAACTATCTCTGAGTACAACGGTAAATATATTGAGCCAGGAAAAGATAAGGCATTCTATGATGGTGAAATCAGAAAGATTTACGAAGCAACCGGATGGGATCCTGAAAAACAGCAGTATACAGGAAAAACTACCCCTGTAGAATGGACGAGAATTCACAATATGCCGGATTTCGTTTACTTCAATCACGCACAGCACGTTGTTGCAGGTGAGCAGGCAATCATCAACTCATTCAATAAGAAAAATCCGGATAACAAAATCGACGTAGTTTGTAAAGCTTGTCACGGTAAGATTGATACTATGAATGTTGTACAGATGGCAAATGACTTTACGATGGGATGGTGTATCGAATGTCACAGAACGACAGAGATTGATATGAACAACGGTTATAATAAAGAATACTTCAAAAATCTACACGAAAAGCTTAAAAAGCAATATCCTAAAGATGGCGGTAAGATTACGGTAGATGCGATTGGAGGTCTTGAATGTGGTAAATGTCATTATTAATAACTAAAAAATTAGAAGTATAAATGGCTTCAAATAAAATACAATTTAGAAGTATTCACGAACTTAAAGATCCGGCTTTAAACAATAAGCTGGCTCAGAAAGAGTTCCAAGAAGAAATTCCGGTAGAAGATTTCTTAGAAGGTGCTCAGAAAAACGAATCAGGTACATCAAGAAGAGATTTCTTGAAACTATTGGGATTCTCTACAGCAGCAGTTACTTTGGCTGCCTGCGAAGCACCGGTAATCAAAACGATTCCTTATGTGGTAAAGCCGCATGAAATCATTCCGGGTATTCCTAATTATTACGCTTCAACATATTTTGACGGTTTCGATTTTGCAAGTGTTTTAGTAAAAACACGTGAAGGAAGACCTATCAAGATTGAACCTAATCCGGTTGCAGGAGATTTAGGTAAAACCAATGCAAGAGCTCAGGCGAGTGTACTTTCTCTTTATGATAATGATAAAGTAAAGCAGCCAAAGCTTGACGGTAAAGATGAAACTTTTGATAAAGTTGATGATTTCGTTATCAAAGGTTTAAATGAAGCTCAGTCTGCAGGTAAAAAAATTGTGCTATTATCACATTCTTTTGCTTCACCAACATTTAAAAAATTATTTGCTGAATTTAAAGCAAAATATCCTACCGCTGAACTCGTAACTTACGATACTCTTCCTTATTCTGCAGGTTTAGATGCCGCTCAGGAAGTTTTTGGAATGAGAGCTTTGCCGGTTTATGACCTTAGAGGAACTGAATTAGTGGTTTCTTTCCAAGCAGATTTCTTAGGAGATTACAATGCTTCGAGCTTAGAAACTTCTTATGCAGCAGCAAGAACTCCCGGTGCTAATATGTTGAGACACATTCAGGTTGAATCTAATATGTCTCTTACAGGAGCAAATGCCGACGAAAGAATAAGACTGAAGCCAAGCGATGTAAACAAAACATTGGTAGAAGTTTATAATGCAGTTGTTGGTGGAAGTTCTTCAGATAAAGTAGCTACAGGAATTGCAAAAGAACTTCAGGCTAAAGGAAATAAAGCTGTTGTTTTTGCTGATGGTTCTAAAGCTGCACAGGTTTTAGCTCATTTAATCAACCAAAAATTAGGATCAGTAGCTTTCACAGGTAAAGCAAACTTCCTTAAGGAATTTGATAAGGCAAGATTCCAGGAGTTTTTAGGTTGGATGAATGCAGGACAGGTTGGAGTTTTGATTTCTAACAACGTAGATCCTGTATATTCTCACAATAAAGGTCAGGATTTCAAAAAAGCTTTAGAAAAAGTACCTTACGTAATTGCGGTTACGGATAAGAAAAACAATATGTATAAAGCAGCAAAAGCTGTCATTCCGGTTGCTAACTGGCTTGAATCATGGGGAGATATAGAACCTCAGACCGGTGTTTATACATTAATGCAGCCTACCATTCAGAAAATTTACAAGTCAAGACAGATCGAGGAGTCTTTATTGGTTTGGAAAAATGGTAAGAATAACGCTTCTAATAACTATTACGATTATTTAAAAGCTAATTCTGCATCTGTTTTAGGCGGAGTTTCATTCAATAAAGCGCTTTACAATGGTTTTGTGACTTCCGCTAACGCGACAATGCTGTCTTATGCAGGCGGAAATCCAAATCAGGCTATTGCTGAATTAGGAAACTTCAAAGCTTCTAAATTAGAATTAGTGCTTTATACTAAGACCGCAATGGGAGACGGAACTCAGGCAAACAACCCTTGGTTGCAGGAATTGCCGGATCCATTGACTAGAATGTCTTGGGATAATTATTTAACGATTTCTCCAAAAGATGCTGAAGAGCTCGGTATAGAAAATGATCTTAATGCAAGAATGCAGTTAGATGGTTCTATAGTAAACCTTACAGTAAACGGAGTTAAAATTGAAAACGTACCGGTATTTATCCAACCTGGACAAGCTGATGGATCTGTGGGTCTTGCATTAGGATATGGTAAAAAAGATTCTGGTGCTACAGCTGATACGGGAGTGAATGCATATCCTTTATTTGACGGTTCAAACTTAGTGGTTTCTAATGTTTCTATTGAAAAAACAGGAGAAGAACACGAGTTTGCCGGTATTCAGCTTCAAAATACATTAATGGGACGTTATGATATTGCTAAAGAAGTTCCTTTGGCTGAATTTATTAACGTACCTTTCGACGACGAACATCATGGCTGGAACAAGCCATTGGAATATCATACCATTAGTGGTGCTCTTCCTGCAGGTAAAATCGACCTTTGGGATGCATTTGATGATACAGACGGGCCTCACTTCAATTTATCAATTGACCTGAACTCTTGTACTGGTTGTGGAGCATGTATTATTGCTTGTCAGGCAGAAAACAATGTTCCGGTTGTAGGTAAAGAAGAGATGAGAATGTCTAGAGATATGTATTGGTTGAGAATTGACCGTTACTATTCATCTAAACAGAAAGTTGGAGTTTATGATGGGCTGAAAGAAGGAATGGCAGTTCCTGAATTATATGGAAGTGATGTTTTAGGAATTGAAGGAGCTTTAGAAAACCCGGCAGAAAACCCGGATGTTATCTTCCAGCCTGTAATGTGTCAGCATTGTAATCATGCTCCTTGTGAAACTGTTTGTCCGGTTGCTGCGACATCTCACGGTAAGCAGGGACAAAACCACATGGCTTATAACAGATGTATTGGTACAAGATATTGTGCTAACAACTGTCCTTATAAAGTAAGACGTTTTAACTGGTTTACATACAACCTGAATGACAAGTTCGATTTCAATATGAATAATGATCTTGGAAGAATGGTTCTTAACCCGGATGTTGTTGTAAGAACAAGAGGGGTTATGGAGAAATGTTCTATGTGTATCCAGATGACTCAAAATACTATTCTTGAAGCGAAGAAGGAAGGCAGAAGAGTGGCAGAAGGAGAGTTCCAGACTGCTTGTTCAAAAGCTTGTTCTACAGGTTCTATCAAGTTTGGAGATATGAATGATAAAGAATCTGAAGTTAGAAAATTATATTCTGGCAACAGAAGATATTATTTACTTGAAGAGATCGGAACCAAGCCAAACGTGTTCTATCACACTAAAGTAAGAAACAGAGTAGAAAAATAAAGTTTAAATAATAAATAGGTAAAAAATGTCAGGACATTACGAAGCTCCGATAAGGGAACCTCTGATTATTGGTCACAAAACTTATCACGATATCACAGAAGATATTGCACGACCTATCGAAGAAAGAGCAGGTAAATTATGGTGGATTTCACTATATGCAGCCTTAGTTCTGTTCATCTACGGATTTGGCTGTATCGCTTATACTATCGGAACAGGTATTGGAGCATGGGGGCTTAACAGAACTATTAACTGGGGTTGGGATATTACCAACTTCGTATGGTGGGTAGGTATTGGTCACGCCGGTACACTGATCTCAGCAGTATTATTATTATTTAGACAAAGATGGAGAATGTCCGTAAACCGTTCTGCGGAAGCGATGACAATCTTCGCTGTTGTGCAGGCTGCAATCTTCCCGGTAATTCACATGGGTAGAGTTTGGGTAGGATATTGGGTTTTCCCTTTACCAAACCAGTTTGGTTCTCTTTGGGGGAACTTCAACTCACCTCTACTTTGGGACGTATTTGCAATCTCTACTTACTTCTCAGTATCTACAGTATTCTGGTTTATGGGATTGATTCCTGACTTTGCAATGATCAGAGACAGAGCCAAAACTCCTTGGACTAAGAAGATTTATACATTCCTTGCATTTGGTTGGGGTGGTAAAGCAAAACACTGGCAAAGATTTGAAGAACTATCTTTGGTTCTTGCAGGTTTGGCAACGCCGCTTGTATTCTCGGTACACACTACGGTATCATTTGACTTCGCAACTTCGGTTATCAAAGGATGGCATTCTACAATTTATCCTCCTTATTTCGTTGCAGGTGCGATTTTCTCGGGATTCGCAATGGTACAAACACTATTGTTAGTAGCAAGAAAGGTGTGCCACCTTGAAGATTACATCACAATGTATCATATCGAAATTATGAACATCGTAATCATATTGACAGGTGGAATGGTAACTGTAGCTTATGCAACTGAATATTTTATCGGCTGGTATTCCGGATCAAGATATGAAGACTTTACTTATCTTTCTCCTGGTGCTGCAGTTGGACCTTACTGGTGGGCTTTCTGGTCATTAATCATCTGTAACTTGGTAGTTCCGGCTTCATTCTGGTTCAAAAGAGCAAGAACGAATATTATCTGGACTTTCATCGTAGCTTTGATTATTAACATCGGTATGTGGTTTGAGCGTTTCGACATTATTGTAATCAACCTTTCAAGAGATTACTTGCCAGGATCTTGGACGATGTTTAAACCAACAATTATTGATGTTGGAGTATATTTAGGAACAATCGGATTCTTCTCTGTGTTATTCTTATTATATGCAAGAACATTCCCTGTAATTGCACAGGCGGAATTGAAATCAATTTTGAAAATCTCAGGTGAAACTTATAAAGCAAAAGAAGGAGATGAGCACCACTAAAATTGTATACGGACTTTATGCTGACGACGATGATTTAATGAACGGCGTTAAAGCATTCAACGATAAAGGAATCGCAATCAACGAAGTTTATACTCCGTTTCCGGTTCACGGGCTAGACAAAGCTTTAGGTTTAAAGAAAACCAGAATTTCTGATGCTGCTTTCATCTATGCATTATATGGTGTAAGTATTGGTGCAACAGTTACCTGGTATGTCATGAATCATGACTGGCCTCAGAACATTGGTGGTAAACCTGCATTTGACTGGGCTCACAATATGCCTGCTTTTGTAGTGCCTATGTTTGAATTAATGGTTTTCTGTGCTGCCCACATGATGTCTTTAACTTTCTTGGTTAGAAACAAAATGTATCCAGGTGCACCGGCTCAGAATCCGGATCCGAGAACTACTGATGATAAATTCCTGATGGAGTTTATTACGAATGATGTTGATTCGGTAAAGCAACTTTTGATTGATACAGGAGTAGAAGAAATAACCGTTAAAGATGCTTAAAATGAAGAGAAATATTTTAAAAATTACAGCGGTTTTAGGTTTAACTACAGTTTTACTTAATTCTTGCGGACCAAAAGAAAACGCACCTCTTGTTTATTTTCCGGATATGTATTTTCCTGTAGCTTACGACCCTTTGATGAAAGCTCAGGATGCATACTCAGATCATGAAAATGAGATTCCTGCATTTGTAAAAAATAATGGTGCAACAGGACTTTCTCCGGTAGAAGGTTCGGTAGCTCAAAATAAAGACGGTATTTTTGCTGAAGACAAGCTTCCGAGAAATCCGGATCAATATAACGCAGGTTATGATGCTTCCAAAGGAGTTAATTCATCACCCTTAAATCCTGCTAATGCAGCAAAGGATTTAGAGAGAGGTAAAATACTTTTTGAGCGTACTTGTTCTGCATGTCACGGTGTCGCCGGCGATGGACAAGGACCGATCGTACAAAGCGGAGCTTATTCTGGTGTGCCGAATTATGCAGACAGAGAACTGACTGTAGGATCTGTACACTATGTTTTAACAAATGGTAGAAATGCAATGGGATCTTATGCAGGACAACTTAGTCCTGGAGACAGATGGAGAGTGGCTATGTATGTAATGAATGCTTTCAAAGGTGCATCTGCGACTCCGGCTGCAGCTCCTGCAACTGCTGATGCAGCAAAAACCGAAACTACCGAAACTAAAAAATAAGAAAAGAAATGTATAGTTTTTCACCAAAATTAAAATCAGCTTCTATAATACTTCTAGTTGTAGGTTTAGTTCTTTTTGCTGTTGGTTTCTTTATGAATAAAGGAATTACTACAGAGAAAATTGAGCATATGATGGAAGCAGTACATGCTTCAGGACATGATGCGCCTACACACTCAAGCCAAATGGTAGGTCCGCAGGATCATGAGTCACATTTGAAACATGCAGAGATGCAGATTCATAATCAACCTTTGGCAGCAATTCATTTTGTAGCGGTATTTTTCTTCGGAGTGAGCTGTTGTGTATTGTTTTTCTACTGTATTCAGCATGCTGCACACGCAGGATGGCCAATCATTATTACAAGAGTAATGGAAGCTATTGCTTCTTACATTCCATGGGGTGGTATTATTTTGATCATTATCATGATCCTTAATATTACACACAACGGGCATCTTTTCCATTGGATGGATCCTGAGTTGACAAGAGAAGGATCTCCTGAATTTGATGTTATTCTTTTTGAAAAGAAGAGATTCTTAAATATACCTTTCTATGCTATAAGAACTGTTATTTATGTAGCTGGAGCTTCATTCTTCGCATGGAAACTAAAAGCAATGTCTAAAAAAGTAGACGAAACAAAGTCCAGAGTAGATTACCAATATCTTTACAGATGGGCGGTAGGATATATCGCATTCTTCGGATTTGCTTCTGCAGCTTGGGCATGGGACTGGTTGATGTCTATTGACCCTCACTGGTATTCTACAATGTATATTTGGTATTCAATGGTGAGTTGCCTTTCAAGTGGAATTGCTGTAATTATTTTACTAAGCGTTTTCTTGAAGAAAAATGGTTTCCTGCCACAGTTTAACGATAATCACTTGCACGATTTAGGAGTGTTCCTTTTTGCTACAAGTATGCTTTGGACATATACATGGTTCGCGCAGTTTATGTTATATTGGTACGCAAACGTACCTGAAGAAGTAAATTATTTCTTCGGAAGATTTGAACACTATTCTACAACATTCCTTCCAATGCTCATTGTAAACTTCCTTTTACCATTATTGGTATTAGTAAGCAGCAGCATCAAGAGAAATTATAAAGTTGTTACGATAATGGCAGTTGTTGTAATCTGTGGTCACATTTTAGATTACTTCAACATGGTAATGCCGGGAACAGTTGGTCCTTACTGGAAGACTCCTGAAGTTTTACTTCTTGTTGCAGGTGCTATTTTATTTGTAGCTGGATTGTTTATGTTCACAGTGCTTTCAGCATTGGCTAAACTAAAACTTATTCCTACAGGTAACCCTTATTTACATGAATCTGAGATTTACGAGTATCCTTTTTAGGAATTGTAACACATAAATATTTAAAGACTGATTTCAATAATCAGTCTTTTTTGTTTTAGAAATGTTTAATGCAGGCAACCTTTTCAGTTTCTTCTTGTCTTATAAGTGACAGCTATAGACAAATTACTGATTATATAATTATATTAATAACACATACTAGCTCTTATGAAAACTTCAAAAATCCTATCAGTTCTATTTATTTTAATTTTAAACTTATTTAATTCTCAAAGTATTACATTCATTTCAGAAAAAACCAATTTACCAATTCCCAAAGTATCAGTTTTCGGAAAAGACGGGAGTATTCTGGCAATATCTGATATTGATGGAAAGATTGAAAAATCTGTATTGGTTAAAGAGCAGGAACAGTTCCAGCTTATTTATGATAATATTATTCTCGCAAGGTTGTCTTACAGTGATTTTGATAAAGAGATTATCAAACTTGATGATAAAATTAAAGATATTGAACCGGTTGTTATCAAAAATAGTAAACCGGCAAAGTACATCAAAATACGTGGAAATTTTAATACATATGTGACGATAAATACAAAGCTAAACTGTTATGCAGATGGGGTTATTACGTATGTTTTTGATAATAAAACTAAGAAATTAAAGAGTACAAACGTTGAACAATACCGCGTTTTCAGGCTCGAAGATGCCAAAAATGAAAAAAAAGAAACGGCTTCGTGGGATTACAATAGTTTTTTGGATCTTCCAAAACTGAAAGATGTAGGCAATATTGCAGAATTTAAATCTAAAAGGGCTACAATTAAAGAACTTAAAGGTCTTAATAAAGATGAAATTGAAATCACGGGTGAGGCTTTGCAGGAAAAAGAATTAGCATTATTCGGATATCGTTTTTTTGATGTTAAAGGAATTATTAACCATTCTTACGAAAAAGATTCAGAAAAAACATTGAGAGACTTTTTAGAGTCTAATGAAATCAGCTTTATCAAATTAAAGCATAAAAGCGAGCCTAATTATAACCAAGTTATTGTTTACAGGAATTTTTATTCTGTTGAAATTGACTTTACGGACGACAATGATGTAAAGCAGAAAGTAAAATTCAATAAAAATAGCAGCGATTATCACACAAATTATTGGAAAGATTCTTCATTCCCGAATATGCAGACAGTTTTCAGCTCTTTTTTTAAGGATAAGTTAAAAGAGCAACAAAATAAGAAATAAAAATATTTATTAGTAAAGGTTTTATTAAATTTGCCATAAACCATACTAAAATGAAAAAGTTTTCTTTGATGCTCATCTTCAGTTTGTTGCTTTTTACATCATGTAAAAAGGATAGCGTAGATGCTACAACTACTCAGTCTTTTCAATCGAGTATTAATGATATGGCATCTAGCCTTACAACGATAAAGCAGATTAAATTCAATGAAGCATTATATATTCTCAAAACTTTCGGTGTCGAAGCTGAAGGGGATGTTGCAGAATTAAAAGCACTTGGACAATTGATTAACGGAAAAAAAGTACCGGAAATTTTGGCTATGGCTGATAAAGTAGCTCAGGAAAACGGAATAGAATGGGCAAGTACGGCACCGCCATCTTTGGGTGAAATGAACATTTTTGGTGACGAATTGGCAAAAGAAAGCGATCCGAACGATGTAAAAGCAAGCTCACTAAATATTCTTACGCAGTTCTCAGGAGATAATGGCAATGGTCCTACCGCAATCCAGATCATTCCGAGATTGGTTGACAATGCAGGAAATCCTGTTGCGTTTACCGGAGCTGGTTTAGAAGCCACGTTAGAAGTTTTCAGCAACGGAGTAAGAATTTCTACAGCCAAAAACCTGATGCAGGACAATAATTTTAAAGGTTTCAACCTTAAGTTTTCTTCCTTACTGGCATCTAAAATTACGGATAACAAAATTGATGTTACTGTATCAGTTAAAACAACAGCTAAAACTTTTAAGATGTCTAAAATCGGTTTAGATGTTAATCCGACGGCATTGAAAGTTCCGGAAGCTCCTAAAGTAGATTCTACTGTAGTTGAACAAGATCCTGCTGCAGTGATAGATCCTAATAATCCTGCTGGTACCGTTACGCCGGGTACAGATCCTGTTGCACCTGCACAGCCGAAACAACCCGCTGCAGATCCTAAAAATACGGTGAGCAAATTTTTAAATAATGTAAGTTCACAAAATTTAAAAGCTGCTTTTGATGCATCTAGCAATCCAAGCTGGGGAAGCTACGAATCATTTGCAAATCCTACTTCGGGATTCGGAGCTATAAAAAGTGTTAGCGTTAAGAATATTACAACGAACGGCTCAACGGCAAATTCATCAAGTGTAAGCGCAACTTATGATGTAATGGATAAAAACGGTAGAACAACGTCTCTGAAAGCTACTTTTGGTCTTAAAAACGTAAACGGAGAATGGAAAATATCCAGCTATAAAATAAATCCTTAAAAGTATGGCATCTGAGCAGCTCATTAAGAGACTTGAAGCAACAATAGAAAATATACCCGATTTTCCAATTCCCGGAATTCAGTTTAAAGATATTTCACCTATATTTTTAGATCCAAAATTGTATGAAGATGTAATAGCGGATCTTGTAAAATTCAGCAGAGGCAAAGTAGATGCAGTGTGCGGAATAGAAAGCCGTGGTTATCTGTTCGGGATTGCTGTTGCTGTTGCTTTGGATGTGCCTTTTGTTTTGATCAGAAAAAAAGGTAAACTTCCACCTCCGGTTATTTCTGAAAAATATGATCTTGAATACGGCAGTGCAGAAATAGAAACCAGAGAAGGTCAGATAAAAAAAGGACAAAAAGTTTTAATTCACGATGATCTTTTAGCAACAGGCGGTACAACAGAGGCTGCCGCAAAACTTGTCCAAAAGCAAGGCGCAGATGTAGTACAGTTCAGTTTTTTAATTGGCTTAAAAGATCTTAATGGTGAAGAAAAACTCCGAAAGTTTAGCGCTGATATTTACAGTATTCTGCAATATTGATCAGTCCGTATTAATATAAATCTGAGAAAGAAAAATATTATAAGAAATATTATCATTTATGATTGTTTCAAAAGATTTTCAATTATTTCAAGACATTTATTAATAATACAAATAAACATTTTGTAAATCATTCAGAAACAATTAAATTTGCAGTTCAATTTTTAAGAATTTATGGCAAAATTGGGAAAAAATGCTCAGGAAGAGCTGGAAGGAAAAGAAACAGTAGAGTTTTTTAAAGATCTTGACAGAGAAGCTTTAAATACAGAAAAATTCCTGGAGAAATATCAGAAACCACTAAGTGCCGTTTTTATTGGTTTGGTGGTTGGCGTTTTAGGTTATTTTGGGTACCAGCAATTTATAGTAGCTCCGAAAAATGCAGAAGCAGTAAAAACTTACCTTGCGGCGCAGAAAAATCTTACGGAAGGTAAAGATAAAGAGGCTTTAGGAGGTAAATCTGCCGCTAATCCTGGTTTTATGGGAACCTATAAAGAATATTCTTCAACGGATGTTGGTAAATTGGCGGCTTACAATGCTGGTCTTATCAAATTCAAAGAAGGGAAATTCCAGGAAGCCTATGATCTGTTGGATAAATTTTCTTCAGACAACAAGACATTGATGGCTATGAAGTATGCCGCAATGGCAGATGCCAAATCCGGTCTTAATAAAAATGATGAAGCATTGTCTTTATTGGATAAAGCGGCTTCAGCAGCAGAAGATCCTTATACTTCATATTTTTTTACTAGAAAAGCTGGTATTTTAGCTTTAGGAATGAAAAAAAATGCAGAAGCTAAAAAATATTTTACTACAATTGACGAAAAATATCAGGATTATGACAACGGGATGTCTGATTCTTATATTGAAATGGCTAAATACTTAAACTAAAATATGGCAACAGTTAATCTTTCAGATTACAAGCCACTTCATATATCCAATGCCGAAGATTTTTCTATCGGCATTGTTTTTTCTGAGTGGAATGACTTTGTAACCTACAATCTTCGTGATGCAGCTTTGGAAATCCTTGAAAAAGAAGGGGTAAAAGCAGAAAATATAAAACAGTTTTCTGTTCCCGGAGCTTTTGAACTAAGCTATGCAAGCATGCAGCTTTGTAAAGAACGGAAATTTGATGCGGTAATTGCCATTGGCTGCGTAATCCGCGGAGAAACCCCGCATTTTGATTTCGTTTGTTCTGCAGTTGCCCAGGGAATTAAAGACTGTAATATTATGACCGATACACCAACTGTTTTTTGTGTACTGACCGATGACACCAAAGAACAGTCTATCGCAAGGAGCGGAGGCGATTTAGGTAACAAAGGGGTAGAAGCTGCCGTTACTGCCTTACAAATGATAGATTTCAAAAAGAATCTTTCTGGTGCAAAAGGAAACATTGGATTTGGAAATTCGTAATTCTAAGATAATAATATTGAAAAGCAAAGTCTACTTCGATTTTGCTTTTTGTGTTTATTTATAAGAAAAAATGTGACACCGTATAAATTATCAAACCGACCAATCCGCCCACTAAAGTTCCGTTTACACGAATGAATTGCAGGTCTTTACCAACCTCTAATTCAAGCTTTTCGCTTAATTCTTTACCTTGCCAGTTTCCGACTGTTGAACTGATGAGGTTCCCGGCTTGATGGGTGTTTCTCAGAATATATTTGTAAGCAGTTACTCTTACCCAATTGTCAATTTTATTCTGAAGATTTTCATCAGTTTTAAGATTTTGAGAAAACTCATTTAGATTTTTTGTAATATATTTTTTAAGCGAAGAAGTTTCTTCCTGCAATTCTGTACTCAGTGTTTTTTTAATTGAATTCCAGATGTCGTCTGAATATTCTTTTAATTTGTCATCTTTCAGGAAATCTTTTTTAATGGTTTTAAATTCGTCATTCCATTTCGGATCTTCCTTTAATTCATTAGAAAAATCATAAATCTTTTTTGTAATTAAAGATCTGATTTCATGATTGGTATCCTCTTCTACTTCACGGAAGAAATCTGAAAGTCCGCTTGCAATTTTTTGGGCAATTTTGTTATCTATAAAAGAGGGAATAAAAGAATAACTTCCTTTTTTTACTCTTTCCTGAATCATTCCGTCGTTTTCAATAAGATATTCTTTAATCTGTTTGGAAAGATTGGTCACGATTTTCTGGTGATCATTTTTGTCTAAAAGATAAATAATTCCGTTTCCTAAAATTTGGTTAAGCTGAATATTATCAGTCATTTCCGAAACCTTTTTACTGATAAACGCACTCACTTCAGAATCATCCAGTTTATTAAGAATATCCAAAATGATGTCAGAAATATTTTTAATTAAAGCTTCCTGATTTCTTTCTTTTGAAAGCCATTCTCCCACAAAATTTGAAATTTTTATTTTCTGAATATAAGGACGGATGGTTTCCGGCGAGAGAAAATTAGAAACCACAAAATTTCCAAGATTATCACCCAATTTCTGTTTGCTGTTTTCAATCAGGTTTGTATGCGGAATCGGCAGACCAAGAGGGCGGCGAAAAAGTGCGGTTACGGCAAACCAATCTGCTAAAGCTCCTACCATTGCAGCCTCAGAAAATGCTCTTACATAGCCTATCCAATGAGAATCATGTGTTTTCTGAAGTATTGTGGTGACTACAAAAATTACTGCCATCAAAACGAAAAGTCCGGTGGCAAAAGCTTTATATTTATTGAGCTGTTTTCTTTTACTATTATCATTCATATCATCAAGTGTAATAAATTGGTGATAAGTTCGTTTAATATAATGTTATCGCAAAATCAATCTTAAATAATTTCAAAAAACATTCCATAAATAGATTTTAACTTAATTTTTAACAATAAATTTCATTATAAAGCGGAAGAATTTACGTTAAAATCTCTTAAATTGAGTTAAACTGCTGTTTCAATAACGCACTGACAATTATGTTTTTATAATTTTGCATGACCTAATTAAATTTAACATAATATTTAAATGAAAGGATTTTATAGCTTATTAGGAATGGTTTATCTTATAACAACTTCTTTTTATCTTTCTCCAGAGAAAAATGTTACAGAAAATAAAAAAATCATCGCCGAAAGAACAGTAAAAACAACTCCGGAAAATGTATCTAACGAAAAAACCGGCAATCTAAGTTCATCTGAAGAACTTTACAATTCCATCTTATTTGACAATGAAAATAAACTGAATTTTGATGTTTTTGCAAAAGCAATTTTAGGATTTAACAATCTTAAAAAAGCAGGAAAACTGAATGAAGATGCTCATCTGCTGACCGTTTGTGATTTCTCTATGTCTTCCAACAAAAAAAGACTTTGGGTAATTGATATGAACGAAAGAAAAGTAGTTTTCAATTCTTTAGTAGCACACGGAAAGAACACCGGTGAGGAATTTGCGGAAAAATTTTCAAATACTGAGAGTTCGTACCAAAGCAGTTTGGGCTTTTATATTACCGATACCACTTATGAGGGTGGAAACGGCTATTCACTAAGACTTTTGGGAATGGATAAAGGTTTTAATGATGCAGCTTTACAAAGAGCCGTAGTGATGCACGGTGCTGATTACGTAAGTGAAGAATTTGCTGCCGCTCATAAAAGAATCGGAAGAAGCTGGGGTTGTCCCGCTGTTCCGAGAGCTTTGGCAGAACCCATGATTAATACCATCAAAGGGAAAAATGTACTCTTCATTTACTATCCTGATGAAAATTACCTCTCATCTTCCGAGTGGTTAAAATCATAAAAAATTAAGGCAGTCTAAATAGGCTGCTTTTTTTGGCACTAAAAAAACAATTGTTTATCACTATTTTTGTAGTGATATTTTTTTTATTTAGATTTGCCAATCAATTTAAATCTCCGTCTTGTGTAACAAAAAAGTTTTAATGATAACTAATTATTCAACCTTTTAGGGTTTAAAAGATTTCAGATAAGAAATTTTACCACAATAATTTAAACTATAAAAAAGTAAAATCTTATCAATAGCAATGATTTTAAAAGCAAATTAATAAATCAGCGACTGCATAAGATTAATAAAAACAATAAATATCTACATATATGAAAATAAAAATCTCCCTTTTACTGATGTTTTTTTTCTCTCTCATCACGTTTGCACAGAAAACTGTTACGGGAAAAATTACAGATGAAGACGGCGTAGCCATTCCAAGCGCAAGTGTAACGATTGAAGAGCCGGGAAAAGATGCCATTTTAGCTTATGGAATTACCAATTCTAAAGGTGAATATAAAGTAACATTTACCTCATCTGAGTCTAATGTAGATCTTAAGGTAAAAGCATTTAATCAAAGAACTCTTACCCAACAAATCAGCAACAGCAATCAGAATCTCAGCTTTAAGCTTCAGCCGGAGGCTACAGAGATAAAAGAAGTACAGCTGAAAACCAAGATGATTACAGCCCGTGGAGACACCATTGCATACGATCTTAAAGCATTCGACAGTAAAAATGACCGAACGCTTGCTGATGTAATGAAAAAAATCCCGGGAATTGAAGTGAAAACTGACGGAACGGTTCTTTATCAAGGCAATCCTATCAACAAATTTTATGTAGAAGGAAAAGACCTGATGGAAGGCGGCTACGGAACTATTAATAACTCGCTTCCAAAAGATGCGGTTGCAAAAGTTGAGGTTCTGGAAAATCATCAGCCTGTGAAAATGCTGCAGGGAAAAATTCCTTCTGATGCAGCCGCCCTTAATATTAAACTCAAAAAAAATGTCACCATGACCGGAAGAGGCGAAGTCGGAAGTGGTTTTGGTGATCCATGGTTGTGGAATGTAAAACTTACCCCGATGTTTTTCAGTAAAAAACAGCAGTGGGTTCTCAATTACAAAACCAACAACATGGGAGAACAGGTAGAAAACGAAGGTAACATTATTGGTTTCGGAAGTTCATGGGAAGGAAGAAGAAGCAACATAGGACAAAATAACTGGCTTAGTGTAGAAAATGCAAGTGTTCCTAATCTTCCGGTACGAAGATATTTATTCAATAATGTTCATTATTTATCCGCCAATTACCTTACTAATATTGATAAAAAGCAGGAATGGGAACTGAAAACCAATGCCAATTATACTAATAATGCGGTGGAAAGAGAATCGACGACGTATGTTACCGATTTCCAGCAAAATACACAATATGGATACAGCTTTTTAAACAATTTTTATACAGATAAACTAAAAGGGGAATTGATTTTTACGAAAAACGCAAAAAAAGGTTTCTTTAAAAATGTTACTACTTTCTCGCAATTCTGGAATGGGGAAAGAGCTGACGCAAACAGATGGGATGCTTTGAGCAACAGATTCGGAAATCAGTCTGTACAATCTCCAACTTCTTCATTTCAAAACTCATTAAGTACGATTATTCCATGGAAGGAAAAAATGGTTAATTTAAAATCATACATCAGCTATCAGGATGATAATCAGACTTTACAGATAACACCAGCCAATTACCTACAGATTCCGTTTATTCAAAATAATGCATTTACAACAATACCTTTTGCCCCCGGAAGTATTGCCTTACAAAATTACCGAATGAAAACTTTAGACACATCGCATTCGGCAAATATCAGCTTTACTACGAAAGGATGGACTTTTACTCCACAGATTGGTGTTGATTTTTCTACGGACAATCTTACAACAAACTTTGACGGCGTTACAACAGGAGTTGTAGGAGCGCCAGATTTCAACAGCCCATTATATGACAATGCTTTGAAATTCACAGAAGTTACACCAACTGCCTCAGTAGGAATCAACTATAAATCTGATGCATGGAGTTTATTTTCTAATATTCCTGTAAATTTCAACAGCATCAAAGCTGAAGATCCGGCAAGAAATGTTTACAAAACCTTAAACAGAACAACTTTTACTCCTAATATTTTTGCTCAGTACACTTTCGCTTCTTTTTTTAAGGCAAGTGTTAACGGAAACATCAGCAATAATTTCGGAGATATTCAGACTGCCTATGCAGGATATATTTTAACAAGTCCCGGAGGTTTTAATGTAATGAATGCTAATAATCCAATCCCGCAAACCACTACAAAGAGTTTGGGAGGAAGATTAGAATACAGAAATCCGCTTAATAATTTATTTTTTAATACAGGATACAGATTGAGTGATTCTAAAAATAATTTACTTGCATCAAGCAGAGTAAATGAGTCAGGATTTAGTGTAATCGAATATATTGAGAGAGAAAACAATAGACAAACGAATACTTTATACGCGGAAATTGGAAAATACTTTCCAAAATTTAAGACTAATCTATCGGTAACATTCAACGAGACTGAAACAACTTCACAACAGCTGAGAAACAACGACTTTATTGACAACAAAAATACAGGAAATACACTTGGTTTCAAATTCAACAACACATATTTCTCCTGGATGAGTATTGATTTTAATCTTTCGAAGAGCTGGACAAAACAAACTAACGGAATTCAGGACAACAAAACCGAAGGCTACAATCACAACCTGAATGTATTCTTTTATCCTTTGGAAAATCACACAATCGGTTTTTACTGGGATCAGATCAACTCAACGTTTGTGGATACACAATACCAAAATGCATTTTATGACTTGTCTTATCAGTTTAGCTGGGCAAGTAAAAAAATAGATTTTGAACTAAAATGGATGAATATTGCCAACCGAAAAGTTTTTGAAAGAATTGATCTCAACTTAGCTACAGTAGCACAAACAACCATGTTGCTCCGTCCAAGCCAGGTAATGTTTACCGTTAAATTCAACTTCAAATAAAACAGAAAGCCAATCAGGAAGATTGGCTTTTTTAATGTTCATTCAAAAAATAATTTAAAAAAAGTGTAACATTTTTTATATAACCCCAACTAATTAATTAAAATAAACATTCAAATCTCTATAAAATAGATTGATGATTTAATAAGCACAGATGAATAACTATAATTATCTATATTCTTAAATAAATACCTATTATGAAAAATATACTATCATTCTTATTTATTGCTGTTTTTGCCATTGCAAATGCGCAGGAAACCGCAAATAGATTTTTTTATGAATTGACTTATGTACCAAATAAGGATTCTTTGGAAAAGAAAAACAAAGAAATGATGATCCTGGATATTACAAAAGATAAATCTATTTACCGCGATTATCTTGCTGTTTCTCAAGATTCAATCTTAAAAGTTGAAGTAGAGGCTATGCAAAAGGCTGGGGTTTTTAAAGATTTATCAAAAACATTGAAACAGCCGAAATTTTCTCATGTAATTACTAAGACATATCCGTCAATGGACGTTTCTTATGCAGATTATATATTGCAGGACAAAGTGAGCTATAAAGATGGAAGCTCATTAGTCTGGAATATTTCCAATGAAAAAGCTAAAATCGGCACTTATGACACTCAGAAAGCCACTACAACTTTTGGAGGCAGAAAGTGGACTGCATGGTTTACAACAGAAGTGCCTTTTCAGGATGGACCTTACAAATTTAAAGGTTTACCCGGCTTAATTGTAAAGGTGGAAGATGATGCTAAAAATTATTCTTGGGAATTGAAGGGCAATAAAAAAATCGCTGATTACAATCCTGAAAGTTATTCAGAAAAATTAATGAAGCAATTCGGACAAGGGAGAAACAACTTAGAAGTAAATAGAGAAAAATTTGAGCAAATGTATGCTGCTTATAAAAAAGATCCTTTTGGAAGCATTAGATCCCAATTATCACAAATCCCGGCAGATGCAAAAATGCCTGATGGAACATCAATGTCTCAAATGATGAAAGATGCTGAAGAAAGAATGAAAAAATATTTAAGCGAAAATAACAACTCTATTGAGATTCTTGAGGCAACAGCAAAAAAGAAAAAATAGCATTCATATTTAACTAAACTATATTTTGATAAACCCAGATACTATTCGTATTTGGGTTTATTTATGAATTTTCATTATTTAGATTAAATTTAAATAGCGTATATTTGCACTCAAAATTTTGGCTTTGCAGGATATTTCATTACACAATCTTAGCAGCTTTCCCAAAAACAAATTGGGGATAATTACCGGTTATGATAACGACGGAATGGATATGCCTGTGAAGATCATAGAAATGGGGCTGCTTCCTCATACTACTTTCAGAATTCTTTATCAGGCTCCTTTCGGAGGACCCCTTTATGTGGAGTTTGGAGAAGAGAAAAGCAGGATCGCTCTTCGCCGGGAAGAGGCAGACTTTATCACTGTAGAAGAATTGACAGATGCGGGAAAATAATCAAAAACAAATTCTATTAGTAGGAAATCCAAACGTCGGAAAATCTACTCTCTTTAATGCTCTTTCCAATAAAAAACAAAAAACCGGAAATTATGCAGGCGTTACCGTTTCCAGCCATTCCGGGAGATACACTTACAAAAATGAAGAGGTAGAAATTATAGATTTACCCGGATCATACAGCATCTATCCAAGCTCAGAAGATGAGGCTATTTTTTCTCAGTTTTTGATTGATAATCAGAAAAAGTATTCCGGTGTCATTTATATTCTTGAAGCTCTAAGCATTAAGAGAGGTCTTTTACTTTTTCAGCAGATACAGGATTTGGGAATCCCAATGATTTTGGTTCTTAATCAGATAGATCAGGCGGAAAGAAGAGGAATTCATATTGATGCAGATAAGCTGTCTGAAAAGCTCCATATAAAAATCATTAAAACCAATGCAAAAGAACAGTTAGGCATCGAAGCTATAAAGGAAGCTGTACTTAACAATGATTTTGCGCTAACTAATAATTCAGTTTTTAAAATACCTTCAGAACATCAGGAAAAATTATCCGGTAACACTTATCAGGACTGGCTCAAAATAACTTTAGCTAAAAGTACTGAGCAAGAAAAAAGTCTAAACCCTAAAAGGTTACAGGTGCAGGAAACAGTAAGACGTTACCAAAATATTGACGGAATACTTTCTGAAGTCATTTCAAAAAAAGCACAGTTCAAAGAACTCCTTACAGAAAAGCTGGATAAAATTCTTGTACACCCGGTTTTAGGATACTTCTTCTTTTTGCTGGTACTTTTAATAATTTTTCAGAGCGTTTTCTTTATCGCAGAATATCCGATGAACTGGATTGATGCACTTTTTGCCTGGCTTTCAGAAACTTCAGCAGCCTATCTTCCCGAAGGACCTGTAAATTCATTAGTCTCTAAGGGGATTATTCCCGGATTAGGCGGAATTATTATTTTTGCTCCTCAAATCGGAATTTTACTGTATTTCCTTTATCTTTTGGAGGATTCGGGATATATGGCAAGAGTGGTTTTCCTGATGGATAGAATCCTGCGTCCTTTCGGATTAAACGGAAAAAGTATTGTGCCTTTGGTTTCCGGAACTGCGTGTGCGATTCCTGCTGTAATTTCTACAAGGAATATTGAGAACTTAAAGGAAAGATTATTGACCATTCTGGTGACACCTTTTATGACCTGTTCTGCAAGACTTCCTGTTTACAGTATTATTATCGGATTAATCATTTCAGACAAAACTGTTTTCGGAATTCATTACAAAGCTTTGGTGCTTTTAGGCATGTATCTTCTAGGATTTTTCGTCGCTTTATTTTCGGCTTTTATTTTGAAAAATTTCATTAAAGAAGACAAAAAAACATATCTGGTGATGGATCTTCCTACTTATAAAAAGCCTTTATTCGGGTATGATTTTCAGTTAGTTTTAGGCAAAGTATGGGAGTTTATTACCGGAGCCGGAAAAATAATTTTTGTTGTAAGCATCATCATCTGGTTTTTAAGCTATTTTGGTCCTAAAGAAAAGCCGGAACAATGGGTTGCCACTGACGTTTCGCTGGATCATTCTTATTTAGCGAGAATGGGAAAAGTATTAGAACCTGCTATAGAGCCTTTAGGCTATGACTGGAAAATGGGGGTCGGTATTCTAACCAGTTTTGTGGCAAGAGAAGTTTTCGTAGGTACGATGTCAACATTATACAGTCTTGACGATGACGTTCCTGAAGGGAAAATAATTGACAAAATGCGTCATGATGTAAAACCCAATGGCGAAAAAGTTTTCAGTTTTGCAACAGGAATTTCTATACTTTTATTTTATGCTTTTGCGATGCAGTGCGTTTCTACGATTGCAGTAGTATATAGAGAAACAAAAAGCTTAAAATGGACAGCCTTACAGGTAATTATGATGACCGGTTTGGCATATTTTGTGTCGATGATTGTATATCAGATTTTAAAATAAATGGATAATTCTTTAATCTTTCAGTATATCGTTGTGGCGTTGATTGTGATTTTCGCCTGCTACTCTCTGTACAGAATTATCCGTAAGAATTTTTCACCCAAAAAATTCAGTTCCAAGAGAAGCAATTGTGATAAAGATTGCGGATGCTCATAGTTTAGTATTTGTAAAATAATTTAACTAATTTAGTTTTGCAAATATTTCCTCTTGGTTAAGTATTTCTTATTTATTGCCACTTTATCTTTTCTCAGCCTTAAAGCTCAGAGCATATCAGATTCTGCAAAAATAATTTCATACGAAGAAAAACTCATCCTTAGAATTAATTTTGACACCAATATTGAAGACTTTGTAGCTTCTTTTAAAAATTCCGACAAAGATTTTCATATAAGGCTTTCCATCAACAATAAAATCAGAACATCGTTTTCAATAGATTATAAGATTATTAGTGCAGCATTATCTTTTACACCCGATTTCATTCCCGGAAATGACGATAATGACCTCAAAGGTAAAAGTTCATATACCGATTTCAGATTCAGATTTTTTCCTGATCAGATTATTCAGACATTAGGATACAGAAATGTGAAAGGTTTTTATCTCGACAATATGGAAGACTTTTTTCCTGATTGGCAAAAAGGAAAAGATCCGTATTTTCAGTTCCCGAATCTAAAGATTCAAACCTTTAGCGGCAGTACATCGTATGTATTCAACAAAGATTTTTCATTAAAAAGCATTCTCTATCAGCGTGAATGGCAAAATTACAGCTCCGGAAGCCTGATTCCTGAAATAGAGTATGATCTTTCTTTATTTAAAAATAAAATTGATGAAGTTAGAACGAAAGAAACACAGCTCAATCTAGGATTTAATCTTGGTTATCATTACAATTGGGTCATCCAAAAGAAAGTCAATATTGCACCGTATTTTTTCACAGGAATTGGCAGAAAATGGACAAGCTATAAAGCAGATATTCAAAATTTCCCCGCTGAAAGAAACAATTATTGGGTAGGAAAAGCAGGAGCAGGAATTCATTTGGGTTATAATTCAGAAACTTTTTTTTCAGGCATAAAATTAAATTTGAATTCGTCTTACTACAGGGAAGATTCGTCCTCTGAAATTACTAATACGAATGTTTTTGGCTTGATTTATTTTGGATATCGCTTCCCACCTCCCAAAATATTAAAAAGAAATTACGATAACGTAAAGAAAAAGGTCCCATCTTATAAATTGTAGGTATTTGAGTATCTTTGCAAAAATTTAATTCAACATAAATCAGAATAAACTAAAATGTCATTAATAAAAAGTATTTCAGGAATCCGCGGAACAATTGGTGGTAAAGTAGGCGATAATTTGACACCGCTTGATGTTGTAAAATTTGCTTCTGCTTTTGGAACTTGGCTTCAGAATAATAAAAACAAAAAAGACTTGACTTTAATCATCGGACGTGATGCAAGGATTTCAGGATTGATGGTTAATTCTCTGGTAACTGCAACTTTACAGGGATTGGGAATCAACGTGGTTGATTTAGGTCTTTCTACCACCCCGACTGTTGAAGTGATGGTTCCTGAGCTCAACGCAGATGGCGGAATTATCTTAACCGCTTCTCACAACCCAAAACAATGGAACGCTCTTAAACTTTTGAATGAAAAAGGAGAATTCATCAGCGGAGAAAATGGTGCTGAAGTTTTATCTTTAGCTGAAAATGAAGATTTCAATTATGCAGAAGTTGATGATCTGGGAAAATACGAAACCAGAGAAAATGCATTTGATATTCACATACAGAAGATTTTAGATCTACCCATGGTAGATGTAGAAGCTATCAAAGCCAAAAAATATAAAATTGTTCTGGATGCCGTAAACTCTACCGGAGGAATTGCCATCCCGATGCTTTTGGAGAAGTTAGGCTGTGAAACCATAAAGCTGTATTGCGAACCCAACGGACAGTTCCCTCACAATCCTGAACCCTTAAAAGAGCATTTAGGAGATATTTGTGAATTGGTAACAAAAGAAAATGCTGATTTTGGCGTTGTAGTAGATCCTGACGTGGACAGACTGGCTTTAATTGATGAGAAAGGAGAAATGTTTGGCGAAGAATATACTCTGGTTGCCGTTGCTGATTATTTGCTGAAAAATAAAAACGGTGCAGCAATTTCCAACCTTTCCTCAAGCCGTGCTTTAAGAGATGTTGCCCGTTCACATAATTCAGAATACTTTGCAAGCGCAGTAGGTGAAGTAAATGTGGTGAATTTAATGAAAGAAAAAAACGCCGTGATTGGCGGTGAGGGAAATGGCGGAATCATCTATCCTGATCTGCATTATGGAAGAGACTCTTTAGTAGGTGTTGCATTATTTTTAACACATTTGGCTAAAGAAAACAAAACGGTTTCCGAACTGAGAGCAGGTTATCCAAGTTATTTCATGGGAAAAAAGAAAATTGAACTGACTGCCGGAATAAATGTGGATGATCTTTTAACTAAAATGGAAAAAGAATATCAAAATGAAGAGGTTTCAACCGTGGATGGCGTAAAGATAGATTTTGATAACAGCTGGGTTCACCTTAGAAAGTCGAATACAGAACCGATTATCAGAATTTACACCGAAGCTAAATCTCAGGAAGAAGCCGATAAGCTGGGTGATGATATGATAGCTAAAATCAATAGTTTGATTTAGAAAAACACAATCATTTTCATCATTTTAAAAAATTATTATTATTAAATTTATAGTCATTAAGATTTTCAGAAGCGGGGATTAGTATATCTCATATCTCAGGTCTTAAATCTTAAAACTCGTTATATTGGAAGAATATTTTGGAAATGAACTTGTAAAGAAGTTCGAGGAAATGATGGAAAACAATGATGAATTCTACTTTGATACAGAAGAGTTAGAAGACATTATTGTCTATTATCTGGAGTTGGGAGATTTTAATTATGCCGATATGGCTGTTAATTATGGTCTCAAGCTACATCCCAATTCTTTAGACATCAAGATCAAAAAGCTTGAAGTGCTGTTGGAATGGGAAGATTATAATATGGCGAAAGAACTCATAGACGAGCTCAAAGGTTCATCTATGGAAAACACAGATTTTCTGGTGTGCTATGCCAAATATTATTCTAATTTGGGAAATCCGAAAAAATCAATAGAAATCTGTAAAAAAGCATTGGAACTTGAAGAAGAAGAAAACTTTCTCAACAATTTCATTGCAGATGAATATATAAATCTTGGCGACCCTTTTAATGCTCTAAAACATTATCAGCAAGCCTTGAAAGAAGATCCTACGGATGAATATTCATTGGAAAATGCCATGATTTGCTTTAATGATCTCAACAAGAGCGAAGAAGCCATTGCTTTTCTGAATGCTTATCTTGACGATTTTCCTTATTCAGAAATCGCATGGAGTGAGTACGGACAATATTATTTTAACCGGAAAAATTATGAAGAGGCTATCAAAGGCTTCGATTATATGCTTGCAATCAATTCCGGCGCAGTTGGAGTTTACGCAAGCAAAGCAGCTTGTTATGAAGCTTTAAACCAATACCAGAAAGCAATAGAAGTATATGAAGAAATGCTGGATCTGGAATATACCAAAGCATTTACTTTTTATAAAATCGGCTTATGCTATAAAGCTTTAAAACAACCAATCGTAGCATTAAATTCTTTTCAGAAATCATTGAGAGAAGACCCTCAGTTTTATCTTTCTATGATGGAGCAGTCTTATCTTTATGAAGAGATGGGAAGTATGCCGGAAGCTTTGTATTTTGCAAAAGAAGCCACATTGCTTAACGATAATAATCTGGATTATCAGAAAAGACTTGCATTTTTATTTATTGATGCAGGAAAATTTGAAGAAAGTCTTTCCTGTTTAAAAAAGCTCGTTGATGCAGAACCGTCCAGGTTTTACAACTGGTATGCTTATTCTGAAGTAATGATGCTTGTCGGAGAATATGAAGAGGCGGTAACAGTTGTGAAACAGGCGATAAAATACCATTATCGCGCCGAATTGTTTTATCAGCTGAGTAATTGCTATCTTAATCTTAGAGACAAAGAAAAGGGGATTGAATCTTTACAGAAAGCTTTGGAACTTGATTCTACTTTGATCTCTGATATGCAGAAAAAATATCCTTACATCAAAGATGAGGTGAAAGAGGCAAAGGCAAAAGTAAAAAAGCGAAATTAAAACTAAATCAATTTTGTTTAAACATAAGTCTGGCTCAAGCCAGACTTTTTCTTTTATAGTAAATTAAGAATATTATCTGCAAAAAAATTCCCCTGAAAGCATAACTTTCAGGGGAATTTCATATGAAACGCTGATTTGATTAAGCGTTCGGTTCTACAGATACAAAAGATCTGTTGTTTGCTTTCTTTCTGAAAACTACTTTACCGTCTACCAATGCAAACAAAGTGTGGTCTTTACCCATTCCCACGTTTTCACCCGGGTGGTGCTGTGTACCTCTCTGTCTGATGATGATGTTTCCGGCAATAGCTTCTTGTCCTCCGAAAATCTTCACACCTAATCTTTTAGAGTGAGATTCTCTACCGTTTTTGGAACTACCAACTCCTTTCTTGTGTGCCATTTTATTATAAGGTTTTTTGGTTTAAATTATTCTGCGCTTTCAGTGGTTTCAGCGTCAGCTTTTTTAGTTGTTTTCTTAGCAGGCTTTTCTGCTTTTTTAGCTCCGTCAAATCCTGTAATGCCAGTGATTTTGATCTGAGTAAGAGATTGTCTGTGACCGTTTTTCACTTCGTAACCTTTTCTTCTTTTCTTTTTGAAAACGATTACTTTATCAGCTTTTACATGGTCAAGGATCTCTGCCTCTACAGTGATTCCGTTTACAGCTGGGGCGCCTACAGTGATTGCTCCGTTTACGGTAAGAAGAATTTTATCGAAAGATACTTTTCCTCCTTTGTCTCCTTTCAAACGGTTTACAAACAACTTCTGGTCTTGCTCAACTTTATATTGAAGCCCTGCTATTTCTACAATTGCAAACATTGTCTATAAATTTTTAGTTAATTCGAGGTGCAAATGTAGTGATTTTTTATTCACTAACAATATGATTTTGAGAATTTTTCTAATTTCTGTGCAGATTCATTTTAGGCGGATTATTTATTTTCTTATATTTTAAATAAATTATATCTTTCAAAATACTTTAAACTTGAACATCATCAGCGAGTTAACACTTAAAATCTTACAGGATAATTCAGAGATTATCAATGTTGTAAATTAACTTATATAAACAGATCAGGCTATATCATATTTAAATATAGAAATTAGATTGATTGCAATTAATTTGTATTTTTGAAAAAAGCTTACAATGAAAATAATCTTAACTATTTTATTCTCTTTATTACTCACTTCATGTACTGTATACGGCTGGTCAAATGATTATAAAAAACTTTCCGGAGAACAGCAAAATTCAATTGTCACTCTACAAAGTTTTGAAAATACAAATTCACAAAACATATACAAAATAACGGGAAACCAGCTCAAAGAAGAGCTTAAAAAACATCCGAAATCTCTTGTCTATATTTTTACCAATGGCTGTGTTTCAGAATACTGTCTTCCGATGTCCAACTACGAAAGGTTTGCAAAAGAAAATAATTACAAACTTTTCCTGGTGATGAACGGTTATGGTCAGCTGGAGGAAACTACAAAACAAAGATCAGAAGTTTTTACAGAGCCTTTGTACGCTATCAATAACGAAGCCTACAATTCAAATACCCGGTGGAAATATTCCAGATATTTTGAAAATGAATTGAGAGGAATTGACAGAAAATCTAAACCCAAATGGGAAGGAAGTCTTTATTTCTTCAATTACGACAAACTAGAAAAAGTGATGCAAGATTTACCTAAATAATATGAACAGAGATCTTTATATTGATTTTGCCAAAGGATTAGCAACGCTTTCCATTATATTTATTCATACTGCATTTTGGTCGGGACAATTTTACATTATTCCGGAAGTCAGGGTTTTTTCTTTGGTTTTTGATGTCGCACTATTTTATGCCTTAAGCGGAATTACTTCGGGATCAAATATCGAAAAAACCTTTTACCGGTTGCTAAAACTCCAGATTACTTACATGATTTTTGTAACGTTGCTGTTCTTTTTAGACTATTTCTTCAAAATTTTCGGACTTACATTTTTTTCTCTGGAGTGGCTGCAGAACTTCTACTCTACTTTCGGATCAAAATATGTGGCAACAAGTATTTCTACTACTCCGCAGTGGCAGAATCTGGGAAACTGGTATTTGCATGAATATTCTAATGCAGATACTTTTCCGGTCGTAATGGGAAGTTTCTGGTATCTGAAAGTCTATTTTATTTTAACAGTTTTTGGAGTTTTAATACTAAAATTTTTCCCGAAACACATCAATTGGTTTATAGGAATCTGCGTTGTTTTGACGGTGCTGTTTAATATTTTCCCGCAATTCTATCCTTCGGGACAAGTAGGTTATATCGCATTTTATATGACCGTTTTTCTGGTTGCACATCAGATGAGAGGGAAAAAAATCCCCGCAAAAGCAATTCCTGTGCTTTACGGATTGGTTGCTGCTGTTATAATCTGGATGTTCTGGTATTTTGGAAATGAAATTTTCTTTAAAATCAATAAACAAAAATTTCCGCCAAAGACTCCTTATATTATCTGGACTTTATTTTCGCTGACAACATTATTTGTATTCTATAACAGGCTAAAAATTACTAAAGAAAATCTTATAACCTACATTGGCAAGAACGCTATTTTTTTCTATTTCGGACAGGGAATAAGTTCTTCTTTGGTGTACTTTTTAGTTGTTCCTATGAAAGAAACAATGCCTTGGTGGGTTTTAATGATCCTAATTTATATCATTAATGTCATTTTAGCGTTTATTATTGCTGAAGGTTTGAAGAAATTTGATGGTTTCGGATGGAAGATGCTGGAATTTTTACGAAAGAAAACCGCCACAATGTGACGGTTATCAATTTTTTAGAATAAAGATTAATCTCTGCTGGAGGATCTTCCGCCACGCATCAGAACTGCTATCAGTACAATAAACAGAATCGCTCCAATGATGATATAGACCGGATTGGCATACCATTCCTCGGTTTTAGTAGTCGTAGTGGTTACTTCAACTTTCGGTGCGGTTTCCTGAGCGAAAGTGATAAATCCTGTCAGTAAGGTCAGAATGCATACTGCAAATCTTTCCAGTCTTTTTGTAATTAGTGGTGAGTTCATTCGTTTAGATTTTAATGTTGATTTAACATAATCCAACTTTATGCCATGATGTTGATTAAAATGACACCGAAAATCAAATTCTTATCTAAAGAATATTTATTTTAATTAAATTTACAGAAATTTTTAAAGTCATGTTTAAGCTAAAACTTCCTACCGATCCAAGGTGGGCAAATATTGCAGAGGGAAATCTTGAGGAAATTTTAACGGATCATGCATGGTGCGAACAAAAAGCCGCCACCAACGCAATCGGATTGATTACTATGCTTCCGGAATATCCTGAAATTGTGACCGAACTTTTGGCAATTGCACAGGAAGAATTGGAACATTTCAATCAGGTGCATGAAATCATTAAGAAGCGGGGTTACACTTTCGGGCGCACCAGAAAAGATGATTACGTAAATGAATTGGTAAACTTCATACAAAAAGGAGGAAACAGAGACACTTTAATTATTGATAAAATGCTTTTTGCCGCAATGATTGAAGCGAGAAGCTGCGAAAGATTCAAAGTTTTAACAGAAAACATCAAAGACGACGAGCTGAGAGAGTTTTACAAAGAACTGATGATTTCGGAAGCCAATCACTACACTACATTTATCGGGTTTGCAAGACAGCTGGGGAATCCTGAACAGGTGAACAAAAGGTGGGAAGAATGGCTGGAATATGAAGCAAAAGTAATTCAGTCTTACGGAAATAAAGAAACCATACACGGATAAAAAACATTGAGAAAGCCTACTTTTGAAACCATGACCAATATTTTCCTGAAAAATTTTTTTCAGGGACTTGTGATTATTGGACCCATCGGGCTTACCATCTATGTCATTTATTTCGTCATCACCTCTATTGATAATATCATTCCTTCTGTTGCGCGGCAGATTCCCGGTCTGGTTTTTATTTCAGTTTTATTGGTGACAGCGCTTTTGGGTTATTTGGGAAACAAATTTGTAGTCGGAAGATTTTTTGTAGATGCTGTAGACAGTCTTTTGGAAAAAACTCCTGGTATCAAGCATATTTATTCGTCTACAAAAGATGTGATGTCTTCTTTTGTTGGAGACAAAAAAAAATTCAGTGATCCGGTCTGGGTAAAAACCAATGAAAACCCTGAAATCTGGAGAATAGGATTTTTAACTCAAAAAGAAATGGCAGATGTAGACAAACACAATTACGTAGCGGTCTATCTTCCGCATTCTTATGCTATTTCGGGCTGGGTAATTGTGACCGAAGAGAAAAACATCAAACCTGTAATAGGAATGTCTGCTGCTACAGCAATGAAATTTGCAGTAAGCGGCGGTGTGGCAGGTTTTCACTCTGATGAAAATATATTTAAAGCTCCTGAGTAAATTTCAATTTACTACTTTAAATACATTTGATGATTTGAAATTAATTTTCAAATTAAATTTTTCTTTAAAATCTAAAAATTATATCACATGGAATTACCATACGCAGAACCATTTCGTATAAAAATGGTGGAAGAAATCCGCCAGTCTACAAGAGAAGAAAGAGAGCAATGGCTGAAAGATGCCAAATTCAATTTATTTAATCTTAAATCTTCGCAGGTTTATATTGATCTGCTTACCGATTCCGGAACCGGCGCCATGTCTGACAGTCAATGGGGAGCTTTAATGACAGGTGATGAAAGCTATGCCGGCTCACGTTCTTTCGAGCAACTGCATACTACTGTTCAGAATATTACCGGTTTCAAATATTTATTGCCTACTCACCAGGGAAGAGCGGCTGAAAACGTTTTGTTTTCTGTATTGGTGAAAGATGGAGATATTATTCCCGGAAATTCGCATTTTGATACCACAAAAGGGCATATCGAAATCAGAAAAGCTCATGCTGTTGACTGTACCATTGATGAAGCTTTTGACATTAATGACCTTCATCCTTTCAAAGGAAATATCAATCTGGAGAAGCTGGAAGCCGTGTATCAGTCACATCCGAAAGAGCAGATCCCTTTTTGCCTGATTACGATTACCTGTAATTCTTCAGGAGGACAGCCTGTTTCTCTGGAAAATATGAAAGCTGTAAAAGAACTTTCTGACAAATACGGAATTCCTGTGTTTTTTGATTCTGCCAGATTTGCCGAAAATGCTTACTTCATCAAAAAAAGAGAAGCGGGGCAGGAAAACAGAAGCATTAAAGACATCTGCAAAGAAATGTTCTCGTATGGAGAAGGGATGACGATGAGTTCTAAAAAAGACGGATTGGTTAACATTGGCGGATTTATCGCTCTGAATAACGAAGATGTTTTCAGAAAAGCATCCAATTTCACCATCATTTATGAAGGTTTCATCACTTATGGCGGTATGGCAGGAAGAGACATGGCTGCTTTGGCTGTAGGATTGGATGAGGCAACTGAATTCCCTTATCTGGAAAGCAGAATATCTCAGGTTGAATATCTTGGAAATAAGCTAATTGAATATGGAATTCCGGTACAGAAACCGATTGGAGGTCATGCTGTTTTCATTGATGCATTGAATTTTCTGCCTAATGTTCCCCGTGAAGAATATCCTGCACAGACTTTAGGACTTGAGATTTACAAAGAAGCGGGAGTGAGAACTGTAGAAATCGGGACTTTATTGGCAGACAGGGATCCTGAAACCAGAGAAAACCGCTATCCAAAGCTTGAACTGCTGCGTTTGGCAATTCCAAGAAGAACGTATACCAACAATCACATGGACTATATTGCCGCTGCAGTAAGAAACGTGTACGAAAAAAGAGACGAAATTACCAAAGGCTACAATATAACCTGGGAACCGGAAATTTTAAGACATTTTACAGTTCATTTAGAAGAAGCTTAATTGCATCTATAAAAATAAAATCCATTCCAGTTTTTTTTGGAATGGATTTATTCTTTATGTAAAACAGCCTTTAATTCAACTCTGTAATAAAATCTTCCTTAGATTTTCTTACTTTAGCCAAACCAGCCAGCCAGTCATTATCAGTATCTCTGTACCCTATTGGTAACAACAGAACGCTTCTTAGACCTTTCTCTTTCAAATTTAAAATTTCATCTACAGCTTCAGGTACAAAGCCTTCCATTGGCGTTGCATCTACCTCTTCAAAAGCTGCCGCAATAATTGCTGCTCCAAATGCGATGTAAGCCTGCTTTGCTGTGTGAATAAAGTTTTCTTCTGCAGGTTTTGGCGGGTACATCTGCAAAAGCTGCTGTCTGTAATTTTCCCATCCTTCATTTTTGAAACCTCTTATCTCATTCGTCAGATCAAACATTTTGTTGATTCTTTCTTCCGTATAATTATCCCACGCTGCGAAGACCAAAAGATGCGAACAGTCTGTAATCTGTGGCTGATTCCACGCATTGGGTTTAATTTTTTCCTTAATTTTCTGGTTTGTGATTACTATAATTTCAAAAGGTTGCAATCCGCTTGATGTAGGCGCTAATCTCGCCGCCTCCAATATTCTGTCAATTTTTTCCTGCGGTACTTTCTGTCCGTTCATTGCTTTTGTTGCAAATCTCCAGTTAAGTTTGTCTAATAATTCCATTATTTTTAAAAATTTTCAGGACAAAATTATATCAAACAACTGTAACAAAAGCGATAAAATTCTAATTTGAATAATTGTTAAAATCTATAATGTAACAAAATCAGTTACATTTGAACTACGACAGCATTTTTTTTGCTTTTTTAACTCCTTCAACCAACAGATCAATCTCACTAAAAGTATTATAAACTGCAAAACTTGCCCTTACTGTTCCGGCAATATTCAGAAAACTCATAATAGGCTGAGTGCAGTGGTGACCGGTTCTTACAGCAATACCCATTTTATCAAGGATCATCCCTACATCAGACGAAATACCAATTCCGTCCAGATTAAATGACACAACACCTGTTCTTGTGGCTTTTTCGCCATAAACTTTTAAACCTTCAATTTCCAGAAGCTGTCTCTGCGCATAATCAAGCAGTGCATTTTCATGATTCTGAATATTCTGATGTCCAACTTTTTCAATGAAATCAACGGCTGCTCCCAAAGCAATATTCCCTCCGACATTTGGAGTTCCGGCTTCATATTTAAACGGTAGTCCCGCATAAGTAGTTCCATCAAAAGAACACGTTGCAATCATTTCACCACCTCCGTGAAAAGGCGGAAGTTTTTCCAGAATATTTTCTTTTCCGTATAAAATTCCGGTTCCCATCGGAGCATACATTTTGTGACCTGAAAATACAAAAAAGTCACAATCAAGTGCCTGAACATCAATTTGAAAATGCGGAGCTGACTGAGCGCCGTCAATCACAATATAAGCATCAGAATTAGCTCTTGTTCTGGCAATGATTTCTTCAACAGGATTTACAATTCCCAATGCATTGGAAACCTGATTTACTGAAACCACTTTTGTTTTTTCGCTCAAAAACTGATCTAAAAAGTCCAGCTGAAGAACTCCGTTTTCATCCATAGGAATCACTCTCAGTTTCGCACCGGTTCTTTCACAAAGCAATTGCCATGGAACGATGTTTGAGTGATGCTCAAGATGCGAAATGATAATCTCATCATCTTTTTTCAATTCTGATGTTAAAATATAAGAGATAAGATTGATTCCTTCTGTAGTGCCTTTGGTAAAGATTACTTCAAAATCATGTTTCGCATTAATGAATTTTTGAATTTTTCTTCTTGAAAGTTCCATTTCTTCGGTAGCCAATTGGCTCAAAGTATGGATTCCGCGGTGTACATTGGCATTAAGCTCGGTATAATATTTCGTCCAGACCTGCAAAACTGAATCCGGTTTCTGGGATGTTGCTGCATTGTCTAAGTAAACCAATGGCTTACCATTCACTTCCTGATTTAATATAGAAAACTGACTTCTGATTTCCTGAATGTCAAACATTGTAAATAATTTTTAAAATAAAGATTCCTTATTTAGAAACCTTCAAATTTACGGCTTTTTTACGTAACCCTTAGTTTACAGCATCTATTAGATTGATAAAAAAACCCGAAGAGATCCTCGGGTTTTAAATTATTTTGTCAGCTGGCGAAAAGTATCACCTTGCTGTATATCTCCGGAATTATATCCTTTCATAAACCATTCTTTACGCTGTGCGGATGAACCATGGGTAAAGCTTTCCTGATTTACATATCCCTGCGATCTCCTCTGAATATTATCATCACCAACCGCCTCTGCGGCATTGACTGCAGATTCCAGATCTCCGGGTTCAATAAAAGAGTTTTCAAGGTCACCTGTAATTCTTGCCCAAAGTCCGGCATAAAAATCTGCCTGAAGCTCTGTAGCTACAGATATTCTGTTGAGCTGCTCTTCAGAATACCGCCCGCTTCTTCTGGCATTATTGGTTTGATCTAATGTTCCTAAAAGATTCTGAACATGGTGTCCCATTTCATGAGCCAAAACATAAGCCACAGTAAACTCCGTAACTTTTGCTCCGAATCTTTGCTGAAGTTCATTAAAAAAACTCATATCCATATATACCGATTGATCTGCAGGACAATAAAATGGTCCCATTGCAGACTGCGCTGTTCCGCATCCCGAATCCGTATTTTGCTCAAACAAGACTACTCTTGCGGGTTTGTACTGCATTCCGTTTTCAGAAAAAACTTTTGTCCAGGTTTGCTCATTTTCCTTGGTAAGCATACTGATAAATGTTCTGATTTTCAGCTCTTCCTGAGTAAACTCCCTCTGCTCTGTTCTTTGTTGCGAGCCTGTACCAGAAGAAAGAATTGCAGAAGGATCTCCGCCTAAGAAAAACACAATTGCTGCGATGATAATTGTTCCTAAACCTCCGCCGACAATCGCTCCGCCTCCACCAGAACCACGTCTGTCATCTACATTATCACTTCTGTCGTTTGTCCATTTCATAGTTGTATTTTTTATTTATTGGTAAATTTAAAAATTAAATACATACAACGTATCGGCATCGCAATATTTTATAAATTTTTAGCGGTTAAGCTGATTTTTTTTGAGCCAGTAAGATGTAGACTGATATGCAGAAATAGCGGCATAAACAGTATTTATTCATTCATTCATTCTTCCTTCATGATAAGATTACGGGATAAAACTGAAAACAATCCAATTCATTGTGAGTAAAAACCCGATAGAATTTCGGAAGACGATCTATCTTAAAAATTACCTCGAAATTCTCCCGGCTCTCGTCAAAAGTTCTTGATTAATATCATTAATCAATTGCGGACCTTCGTAAATAAAACCTGTGTACAACTGAACCAAAGTTGCACCTGCATTCAGTTTTTCAATGGCATCTTTTGCAGAGTGAATTCCGCCAACTCCGATGATCGGGAAAGCTCTGTTGCTTTTATCTGAAAGATATTTAATCATTTTTGTGCTGCGTTCACGAATTGGTTTTCCGCTCAAACCACCATTTCCGATTTCTGCTAAAACTTCCGGTGAAGTTTTCAGACCTTGTCTGTTCACAGAAGTGTTTGAAACGACAATTCCGTCGATTTTTGTTTCTGCAGTCAGTTCTATAATTTCGTCCAATTGCTGATTATTCAGATCCGGGGCAATTTTTAGAAGAATTGGTTTTGGATTTACTTTGGTTTGATTAATTTCTTTTACAGCTGTAATCAGCTCTCTCAAATACTCAACATCTTCCAGTTTTGCGTGACTTCCAACATTCGGGCAGCTTACATTCAGTACAAAATAATCTACGTAAGGATGAAGACCTTCAAAACAATCCAGATAATCCTGAGTATAATTTTCAGGTGTTGTGTTCGTGTTTTTTCCGATGTTTCCACCGATAATAATTTTGCCTTTGTTGCCTTTAAGTTTTTCGATCGCCGCTTCAAGACCATCATTGTTGAAGCCCATTCTGTTGATAATTCCGCCATCTTCAAGCAGTCGGAACAATCTTTTTTTAGGATTTCCAGCCTGAGCTTTTGGCGTAACCGTACCAATTTCTACAAAACCGAATCCTAAATCTCCCAACTCATTAAATAAAACCGCATTCTTATCAAAACCGGCAGCCAAACCAACTGGATTTTTAAATTTTAAGCCGAAAACTTCTCTTTCAAGACGTTTATCTTCAATAGGTTTAGGGAAAAATAATTTGGTAAGGAAACCGAAATTTTTCAACATCGAAAAAGTAAAATGATGAACTTCTTCAGGATCGAATTTGAAAAGAATCGGGCGAATGAGCGATTTGTACATTGAAAAAAAGTTTTACAAAAATACTCATTTTAGAATTAATGTTTGGTTAATGTATGATATTTATGGAAAAGATGTTATAATTGGGTCTATAAAGCACAAACATCTGCATAATCTGCGAGATAATTTTTTAACGCAAAGATGTATTTTATTGAAATTAATATTTTAAGGAGCAAAGTATTAATCAGCAAGCTGATTTGATTAAGCCATGTTTTCAAGCTTTGCATAGCAAATTTATTTGTCTTTGCTGCTTAAAATAAAAAAGCATGGAAATAGATCTTTGCGTCAAATGCTTACAGAATTGAAAAGTAAAATATAAAATTAAACGCACAGCTTTATCAATTATTGCTCACATTTTAAAGAGCAAAATATTAATAAACAAGCTGATTGATTAAGCCATGTTTTCAAGCTTCGTGTAGCAATTTATTGTCTTTGCTGCTTAAAATAAAAAGCATGGAAATAGATCTTTGCGTTAATGCTTACAGAATTGAAAAGTAAAATATAAATTAAACGCAAAGTTTTTTATTTAAATATATTCGGTTTTTAAGGAGCAAAGTATTAATCATCAAGCTGATTTGATTAAGCCATGTTTTCAAGTTTCGCATAGCAAATTATTTGCCTTTATCGCTTAAAATAATACAAGATGAAATATAATCTTTGCGTTTAAATTAATTTAAGTTGTTAAGAATAAGAACTTAAATCAAAATTCAAAATAGCTCCTACTTTTTTAAAATCGTCATCTATCATAGCATTTACCGTAATTCTTTCATTAGAAACAGGATGATTAAAAATTAATTGATGGGCATGAAGTGTCATTTTGTTGATGCCAAATGTATGAAGCCACAATTTATTTTGTTTGTTACAGCCATGTTTTCTACAACCCAAAATTGGATGCAAAATATGTTTAAAATGCTTTCTCAACTGATGGAATCTTCCTGTCTCAGGAATTGCTTCAACCAGACAATATCTCGAAGTTGGATGCTTTAAAAAGGGTAAATCTATTTCCGAAGTCTGCAAACGGCGATAGTATGTTATTGCATTTTGAGTAATTTCGTTTTCGTTAACCAGATCATAATCAATAGTTTCTTCCTCTTTCGTCCAGCCTCGCAGAATAGCGATATATTTCTTTTCAACCATCTTATTTTCAAATTGGGTGCTCATCATTCTCAGCGTTTCTTTATCTAGAGTAAACAATAAAACACCCGAAGTTTTTCGGTCTAAACGATGGACAGGATACACTTTTTGTCCTATTTGTTTTCTCAGTTCCTGAATCGCATATGTATCTGCTTCTCCGGAGTAAAAAGATTTATGAACTAATAATCCGCTGGGTTTATTGATAGCAATAAGATGTTCATCGCGGTACAAAATTTCTAACATGAGACAAAACTAAAAATAATTAGTTTTATAATTCTCTTTTAAAAATGTAAATAATACCATAAAAACTTCCTCCGTAATCCCTACTTTCTGCAGTTACCAATTCCCATCCTTCACTTCCGTATTGATTTAGGGTTTTATCAATATCTGCAGGTTCATATTTGGTCCCCCAAAATCCTTTAGGCTCAATAATCACTGTTTTGTATTCGAATCTTTTTTTCATAGGTAGATATTTGTTTTTAAAGATATATTCTATTGGGAATTTAAGTTTAAATCTACAATAATATTCAAATCTTTTTAATCTACAAGCAGTCTTTTTTCAATAGCCCTGATTGAAGCGACATCCTTTTTCTGGTTGTGGCATGAAATGGAAAGATGAAAAAGATATAGCGGAAAGCAGGTTCCCGGCTTCTAATAATTTCAAAGTTAAAAACTTCCATCCTCTATCTTCCTTACTTCCTGCTTTTTCACTATTTTTGCAGTTCAGACGTAAAAAAATTATGGCAAAGCAAGAAGATGTTTTCAAGAAAGTGATTTCTCACGCTAAAGAATACGGTTTTATTTTCCCTTCTAGTGAGATCTACGATGGTTTATCCGCTGTTTATGATTATGGACAGAATGGTGCAGAACTGAAAAATAATATCAAACAATATTGGTGGAAAGCGATGGTACAGCTGAACGAGAATATTGTGGGAATTGATTCGGCAATTCTGATGCACCCAACAACCTGGAAAGCTTCTGGTCACGTTGATGCTTTTAATGATCCTTTGATTGACAATAAAGATTCTAAAAAACGTTTCAGAGCAGATGTTTTGGTAGAAGATTACTGTGCTAAAATTGAAGATAAACAAAATAAAGAAATTGAGAAAGCAGCGAAAAGATTCGGTGATTCTTTCGATAAAGCTCAGTTTGAAGCGACAAACCCTAAAATTTTAGAATACAGAGCGAAAAGAGAAGCCATTCTTTCAAGATTGGCTAAATCTTTGGAAAATGAAGATCTTGTTGATGTAAAAGCTTTAATTGAAGAACTGGAAATTGCTGATCCCGATACAGGTTCTAAAAACTGGACGGAAGTAAGACAATTCAATTTGATGTTTGGAACTAAGCTAGGTGCTTCCGCAGATTCTGCGATGGATCTTTATTTAAGACCTGAAACTGCACAAGGAATTTTCGTTAATTTTTTAAATGTTCAGAAAACTTCCCGTCACAGACTTCCTTTCGGTATTGCACAAATCGGAAAAGCGTTCAGAAACGAAATTGTTGCGAGACAGTTTATCTTCAGAATGCGTGAGTTTGAACAGATGGAAATGCAGTTTTTCGTTGCTCCGGGAACAGAACTGGAATTCTACGAACAATGGAAACAAAAACGTCTGAACTGGCACAAAGCTTTAGGTTTAGGTGATGAAAATTACAGATTCCACGATCATGAAAAACTGGCTCACTACGCGAATGCTGCAGCAGATATTGAATTTAATTTCCCTTTTGGTTTCAAAGAACTGGAAGGTATTCACTCAAGAACAGATTTTGATTTAAAAGCACATGAAGAATTTTCAGGAAGAAAACTTCAGTTCTTCGATCCGGAAAGAAACGAAAATTATGTTCCTTACGTGGTGGAAACTTCGGTAGGTTTAGATAGATTATTCCTTTCTATTTTCTCCCATTGTTTAAGAGACGAAGTATTGGAAGACGGTTCAGAAAGAACAGTTTTATCTTTACCTCCGGCTTTGGCGCCAATAAAGGCAGCGATTCTTCCGTTGATGAAAAAAGACGGTTTGGCAGAATACGCAGAGAAAATTTTCAACGATCTGAAATACGATTTCAACTTATTCTACGAAGAAAAAGATGCGATCGGAAAACGTTATAGAAGACAGGATGCTATCGGTACACCTTACTGTATTACCGTAGATCACGATTCGCTTACCGATCATACTGTAACGATAAGAGACAGAGACACGATGCAGCAGGAAAGAGTTGCTGTTTCTGATTTGAGAAGGATCATTGATGAGAAAACAAATTTCAGAAATTTACTTTCTAAAATATAGACAGAAGCCTTGAGAAATCAAGGCTTTTTTTAGGCATAATTTTAAAATTATTTTAAATTTGTTTAAGATCCAACATTATGGTAATTTTTACTTCTATTGTAGTTTTTTTGGCTATTGCAATTCTTGCTTTATACATTTCCGGCTACGAATATCTACTGAACGGTATTTCTAAAACCTATCTGAAAGGAAAAACCAGCGCAAATATTGATGACGGAAATTATTTTACAGGAAATGTTATTTCTACCAAAAGCCATAAGCCTTGGCAAAAAGCTGATGATTATAACAAAAAAGAATTACCGAAAAATATCGTTGATGACTTGTTACAATCTGATACAGCATCTTTTTTAGTCGTAAAAGATGGAAAACTGGTGCATGAACAATACTTTAAAAATTACAAGAAAACATCGCTCACCAACTCATTTTCTATGGCTAAAGCTATAACCGTAATGTTGTTGGGGAAAGCTTTAGAAGAAGGAAAAATTAAAAGCCTTGATGATAAATTCTCTGATTATTTTGATGAGTTTAAAACCAAAACATTAGCAGGAAGTCTCACGTTAAAAAATCTTGCTCAGATGGAATCTGGATTGGACTGGATTGAAGATTATAAAAATCCTTTCCTTCCGAATGCAAAAGCTTATTACGGAAAAAGTCTTATCAATGCTACTTTTTCAAGAAAATTCAAAGGAATGCCCGGAGAAATGTTTGAATATCAAAGCGGCTCAACTCAGCTTTTAGGCTTTGCCGTGAAGAAAGCGGTGAATAATACTTTAGCAGATTATTTATCTGAAAAATTCTGGATTCCTTTGGGAATGGAATATGATGCAATGTGGAGTACTGATAAAGCAGGAATGGAAAAAACTTATTGCTGCATTCACGCTACTTCCAGAGACTTTGCCAAGCTCGGACAATTATTTCTAAATGATGGCGAATTTGATGGTAAACAGCTTTTAAGTTTAGATTTTATTAATGAAATGCGGACGCCAACCAAAAAATCTCAGGAAATTTATGGAATGGGACTTTGGATCAATCATGATAATCCTATTAAGCATTATTATTTCTTAGGTTTACAGGGGCAGTATATCATCATCATTCCTGAACATAAAATGGTAGTCGTAAGAACCGGAAGCTACAATAATCTCCCTAAAACGGATAGAGGAAGACCGGATCAGGTGAAATTTCTGGTAAATGAAACGGTGAAATTCTTTACCTAAATTCCAATTGAAATTAATTTTTCAGATCTGAAAAATCAATTAAACTTTAATGAAATCTGAAATTAGCTTCTGTAAGCGTATTGTTTTTTAAAAAATTTTCATACTCAGGAGACAATTGTTTTCTTCCCCAAGTATTTTCTCCGCTCATACTTCCGAGACGCACTTTATCTTTTCCGTATTTCTTATTCATTGCATCCATGGCTTTCATTACGGGCAAATGCTGGTTTTGGGTGTCTTCCTCAAATAGATTGATCAGCCTTTGATCTTCAGGAACAAAATCGTTGACAATCACTCCAGCTTTTTTATAGTGAAACCCTTCTTCAAATATAGATTCAAACAGATCATTCACAACTCTGCCAATCAGGATTGATGAGTTGGTAGGATTGGGAAGAATCTGGGTTTTGGCATTTCTGTATTCTGGCAAATCTTTTCTGAAGCGGTTGGTTTGTAGAAAAACGGTTACCATTTTGCAGCAGGTATTCTGTTTTCTCAAACGTTCAGAGCAATACATTCCGAAAGTTTCTACACGCTCACGAACATCCTCTTTTTTTGTCAGCATTTCCATAAAACTTCGGGTTACCGCGATAGATTTTTTGGCAGAAGGAGTGCCTAATTCGAGCTGGCGGATTCCTTTTAACTCATTCACCATTCTTACTCCATGAATTCCCATGATTTTACGAACCCACATTTCAGGTTTCTGTAGAAGGTCCCAGGCTTTATAAACGCCGTTATCATGCATTTTTACCGCAAGACGTCTTCCGATTCCCCACACATCACCGATGTTAAGCCATTTTAAAGCTTTTTCAATTTTTTCGGGAGTATCCAGTATAAATACTCCATTAAATCTTTCAGGATCTTTTTTTACAATTCTGTTGGCAATTTTACAGAGTGTTTTTGTGGGGGCAACACCTATGCTTACAGGAATATGGGTTTTAAGCTTGATTTCTTCTTTAAGCTTAAGACAGTATTCTGAAATATCAACATATTTAAAGCTTCGCAGATCCAGAAAAAGTTCATCAATACTGTAGACTTCATAGTCATTTTTTCCTACATATGATCTGGAAATCTGGATCACCTCCTGACTTTTAAAATTATAAAGTTCAAATTTTGCCGAAAAACATTTTACATCATGCTTCTTGAAAAGCTCCTTATATTTAAATGCAGGAGCTGCCATCGGAATCCCGAGATCTTTTGCTTCTTTGCTTCTGGAAACAACACATCCGTCATTATTAGAAAGTACCACAACAGGTTTATCTTCCAGTGAAGGATCTAAAGTTCTTTCACAGGACACGAAAAAATTGTTGCAATCTACCAGAGCGTACATTTATAGAATAAGTATTTGGAAAGACAAATCTAAAAATTTTTAAACAGATTGTTATGTTAAATTTAAATTTTAACATTTGATTTAATTGTCTTGTTTTCAGTGTTTTAAATAATTTATAACACGACGAGTTTTGTCGCATTATGCCTCTACATTTGTTCCGGAGAAAATTTAAAATTTTAAAAAAAATCATGGACAAAGCAACGCTTCAGAGAATTGAAAGACTTCATCCTTTGGTAAGAGATGAGGTGAAAAAGATTATAAAAGAATGCAATGAAGCATTAACAGGAAGGGCTAAAATCAGAATTACCCAAGGATGGCGAAGTTTTGAAGAGCAGGAAAGGTTATATGCAATCGGAAGGATTACTTCCGGAAAAAAAGTAACAAATGCAAAAGCAGGGCAGAGCATTCATAATTACGGATTGGCAGTAGATATTTGTCTGACTATTGATGGAAAAACTGCAAGCTGGGACACTGTAAAAGATTGGGATAATGACCGGGTTGCTGATTGGTACGAATGTGTGAAAATTTTTGCAAAATACGGATGGGATTGGGGTGGTAACTGGAAAACATTTAAAGATCTTCCTCACTTTGAAAAAAAGAATATTCTGACATCAAAAGGTTTGGTAAAAACTACCTGGAGAAATCTGTCTAAAATGAAAAGGAATGAAGATAATTATGTAATTACATAAGCTTTATTGCTCATTATCAAAGAGAAATGTAAAAAATGTAAGTCTCCGGTAGAAATTATGGACGGGGACTTATATTTTATAAACCGTTGCAATCCTGTAAAATCAGATGTAAATAGTAGGCTAAAAAAATAAGATCAGGAAAAATATCATTTTAATAAAAATTTAACCAAATTATATAAAACTTATTATTTTTTACTAGTGTGAAATTTATATCTTTGTAAACTTAAATCAAGGAGAAAATTATGAGTTTATTCGATATGTTTACGCAAGAAATTGCGATAGACCTGGGAACTGCCAACACGCTTATCATCCATAATAATAAAATTGTTATAGACCAGCCATCTATTGTTGCGATAGAGCGTTCTACGGGAAAACCGATTGCAGTAGGTGAACAGGCAAAACATATGCAGGGTAAAACCCATGAAGATATTAAAACAATCCGTCCGCTAAAGGATGGCGTTATCGCAGATTTTCATGCTTCAGAGCACATGATCAAGGAATTTATCAAGTTGATTCCCGGGATTAAAGGAAAATTTATCCAGCCGGCTCTTAGAATCGTAATCTGTATTCCTTCCGGAATTACGGAAGTTGAAAAAAGAGCGGTAAGAGATTCTGCTCAGAAAGTAAACGCTAAAGAAGTACGATTGATTTATGAGCCAATGGCTGCTGCAATAGGAGTTGGTATTGATGTTCAGAAACCTGAGGGTAATATGATCATCGATATAGGCGGCGGTACTACCGAAATTGCTGTTGTGGCTTTAGGAGGTATTGTTTGCGACAAATCTGTAAAAATTGCAGGCGATGTATTTACTAATGACATTGCTTATTTTTTAAGAACTCACCACAATTTATATATCGGAGAAAGAACTGCTGAAAGAGTGAAAATTGAAGTAGGTTCTGCGGTTGAAGATCTTGATGTGGATATCGACGATATTCCGGTACAGGGAAGAGACCTTATTACCGGTAAGCCGAAAGAAATTATGGTAGGCTACAAAGAAATTGCCCGTGCTCTGGACAAATCAATCATCAGAATTGAAGATTCAGTGATGGAAACTCTTTCTCTTACACCGCCGGAATTGGCTGCAGATATTTACAAAACCGGAATTTATCTTGCAGGAGGAGGCGCTTTACTAAGAGGTCTTGCAGACAGACTGCACAAGAAGACTGGTCTTCCTGTTTTTGTAGCTGAAGATCCTTTGAGAGCAGTAGTACGCGGTACAGGGATTGCGTTGAAAAATATGGATAAATTCAACTTCCTTATCAAATAATTTTAATTTTTACGACTTTTTATCGGAATGGGATTTTTGCTGAGATTATTTTCTAAGAATGCGCTTTTTGTATTCTTTATTTTCCTGCAAATTATTGCTATTATTCTGATATTTTCTAAAAATGCAATGCAGAAATCCTGGCTTGCAGGACAAACTGCTGCTTTTAACTCCAGAGTTTCCGGGTATATAGACGAAGGGGTTTCTTATTTAAAACTGAAAAAGATTAATGAAGATCTCGTTGCCCAGAATAAAGCATTAATGATTGAGCTTTATGGAAAACAGGGAGCAGATAATCCGCAATTCAGAAAAGTACATGATACAATTGGCGGTGGGCAGATCTATACTTTTGTTGACGGAGAAATTGTATTCAACAGCATCAACAGAAGAGACAATTATTTTACCATCAATCGGGGAAAGAAAGACGGTGTTTTTCCGCAGATGGGGGTGATGGCACCGAAAGGTATTGCCGGAATCGTTATCAATTCTACCGATAGTTATGCATTGGTTCAATCGGTTTTAAGCGTAAATAAAATAAGGATCAATGCTGCTTTAAAAAATTCGGGATATTTTGGCACGTTGACATGGAGAGGCGAAAATTCCCGTCTCATGCATTTGTCTGATGTTCCTAAATATGTTTCTTTAAAGATAGGAGATACCATTGAAACCGACGGCAAATCTGCTATTTTTCCTAAAGGTGTGATGATCGGAACAATTGCCGGTTATTCAGTAGACAACAAAACAGGCTTTTGGGATATTTCTGTGGAACTTAGTGAGAAAATGGGTGCATTGAATAAAGTATATGTAGTAAAAAACCTTAAAAAAGCAGAGGTTCAGAAAATACAGGATACCATGCAGGCTGTAATAAAAAAAGAACATGATTAGCAGAACCATATTTACCGATATTTTAATAATGGCTTTTCTGGTTGCGTTGCAGATTTTTGTGCTCAACCGCATTACGCTGTTCGGGAAATTTACTCCGGTTTTATATCCGGTGTTTGTCATGTTTTATCCTTTTTTCAGAAATAAATTTCAATTTTTAGCTTTAAGTTTTTTAATGGGTCTGGCTATAGATGCATTTTTATACTCTTGGGGAATTAATGCATTTGCAACTACATTGATTGCGTATTTCCGTACTTTGATTTTTCGTACTTCTACAGATACTTCTACAGACTTTTTCTCTTTTCAGTCTTTGCAGTGGTCACAGTTTCTGCTGTTTTTGTTGTCAAGTATTTTTCTGCATCAGCTTTTGGTGCAGTATATTGAATTTTTTAAATTCAGCAGAATTTTTGAAATCTTGCTTAATATATTGGTAACTACAGGTATTTCCTTTATATTTATCGTTATTTACGCATTAATCTTTAAAATCAAACAAAAAGTTTGAACCCACGTCATTTAAAAATCTTATCTATTCTTATCATCATTGCTGTAATTTTTATAGCAAGACTTTCTTATTTGCAACTGTTTACCGACCGGTATGCTCTTAATGCTGCGAATACTTCTATCAAGACTGAATACGTCATTCCGCAGCGCGGCGTTATTTTCGACAGAAACGGAAAAATTTTGGTTGGGAATCAGCCTGCGTATGAAATTTCTTTTACCCAGGCATTGATGAAGCCCGATTTTGATACTGCAGCTTTTTGTAATTTAATGAAAATTACTGAAAAGGACTTTATCAACAGGATTAATAAAATTAAGACTGAAAAATATTATTCCAAACTTACACCCATGACTTTTCTGAAAGACTTGAGCAGAGAAGACATTGCCAGAGTGCAGGAAATTATATTCAAATATCCGGCATTCAATATCGTTCAGCGTCCTCAAAGGCAATATGAAGTATCAACTTCCGGGAATTTGCTGGGATATACGAGTGAAGTTAACGATCGTGAAATTAAGAAAGACTCCACATATTATCTTCCTGGAGATCTTATTGGTAAGACAGGCGTGGAAAAGTCTTATGAAAAAGAATTGAGAGGAATAAAGGGTGTTAAATACATTCAGAAAGACATTAAGCTAAGAAATGTTGGTCCATACAAAAACGGAAGTCTGGATCGTGATGTCGTAACAGGAAAAGACATAACTTTAACTATTGACTATGATCTGCAGAGAATGGCAGAAGAAATGCTTGTCAACAAACATGGCGCAATTGTAGCTCTTGATCCTAACAACGGTGAGGTTTTGGTGGCGGCGACAGGACCGGATATTGATCCTAATCTTTTCACAGGTCCCAATAAGTCTAAAAATCTTTATGCCTTATCAAAAGATACTATTTACGAGAATAAGCCTACTTTTGACCGTTCTTTACAGGCGGCTTATCCTCCCGGATCAACCTTTAAGCTATTAACTGCTTTGGCAGCGATGCAGATGGGTGTAATGGACGAAAAAACGATTTTTCCTTGTGGTGGCGGGTTTTATTATAAAGGAAAAAGAATTAAAGGTCACGGTGGTGCAGATCCGCTGATTCCTTCTATTCAGGTTTCCAGCAACTGTTTTTTTACTTATGCATTCATTAAAATAATTAAAAAATATCCAGGAAATCCTTCACGGGGTGTGGATGAATGGAAGAAAATAATGAGTAGTTTCGGAGTTGGTGAATTCCTGAATAATGATTTTGCTGTCGGAGCAAAGGGAAGAATTCCTTCCGGAGACTTTTACGAAAGAAGATTCAAGGCAATTATGAAAGCCAGCGGATCTAAAAGACAGGATTTTAAAGACTGGGACGAAATGTCAACCGGAGCTATCTACAACGGAATGGGACAGGGAGATGTACTCGTTACTCCAATTCAGCTTGCCAATTATGTAGCCGCAATTGCAAATAAAGGATGGTATTACACACCGCATATCGTTAAATCTATTGACGGAAAGCCAAATCCGGACCCAAGGTTTAAGAAAAGACATCAGACTTTAGTAGATAAAAAACATTTTGATCCTGTATTGAAAGGAATGGAAGCGGTGGTACTTGCCGGAACAGCAAGAGGTTTGAAATCAAATGATTTTACGCAACTTGCAAAAACAGGAACAGCGCAGGTTCCGCAAGGGAAAGATAACTCAATCTTTGTATTGATTGCCCCTGCAGACAAACCAAAGATTGTCGTAGTTGCTGTAATGGAACACGCAGGTTTTGGTGCGACATGGGCAGGTCCGGCTTCAACTGTTATTGCTGAAAAATACATCATGGGAGATCTCAAACGAGAGCATCTGTATAAAAAAATGGTTACCTCCAGCTTTATGCCCGAATATAAAAGGCAGTGGATTGCTGATCTAAAAAGAAAAGGGCTGTACAAAGAGCCTAAACCGGACTCGCTAAAACTCAAAAAAATGCAGGACAGCCTGAATCAGGCAAAGAAAAAGAAAGAAGCTTTACAGAAAAAACTACAGTCAGAATCTCCAAAACCAAAAAACAATGAAATGGACAGAAGGAATAGATAAAATTGGACTGGGTTTGTATTTCTTGCTCTGCGTTTTCGCTATTGCCAATATTTATAGTGTAGATGAGGGTTTGGGTAAAAAGCAGCTTTTGTTTTTCGGGATTTCTATTTTTATTGGAATTATTATTTTTTTCAGCAGGAGCAAATTTTTCGAAAATATGTCAGGGATCATTTACATTGGTGGTGTGCTGATGCTTGCGGGTCTGCATGTCTTCGGGACAGAAATACTGGGTCAGAAAAACTGGTACAAATTCGGAAGTTTTACAATGCAGCCTGTGGAATTTTCCAAAATAGGAGTTGCGCTGATGTTGGCAAATTATGTTTCCGGAGCAGAATTTAATCTCAGCAACCGAAAGTCTTTAATTACCGTTTTAGGAATTATTGCTATTCCTGCTGTAGTTGTATTATCAATTCCGGATGTGGGTTCGTTACTTGTTTTTACGGCATTTTTTATAGCATTATACAGAGAAGGTCTTAGCGGTCAGCTATTTTTTATCGGGACACTTTTTGCATCGGTTTTTCTAATAGCCAATTACCTTAATGATCCATTAGGATGGAGTTTATGGTATTTTACTGTGTTTATCATTTTCATTGGTCTGCTTTGGTTTCTTTTTAATGCCGCCTTTCTTAGGAAAAATATTTATAATCTGTTACCCGGCGTTGCGGTAATTTTAGGCTTGGCAGCTTTGTCTTTTATTTCGCCGATCATTTTTGAGAAATTACCAAAACACCAGCAGGAAAGAGTAGAGGTTTTATACAAAGGTGAAAGAGAATTTAGAGATACATCCGGATATAATTTATTGTATTCCAAAACAGCAATCGGATCTGGCGGACTTACGGGAAAAGGCTACAGAGAAGGTTCCGTTACTCAGGGAAAATTTGTTCCTGAGCAGGAAACCGACTATATTTTTTGTACGGTGGGAGAAGAGTGGGGATTCCTTGGAAGCACAATTCTGGTACTTTTTTACCTTATTTACATTGGCAGGATTTATTATCTCTCTGAACAGCAGAAATCTGTCTTTAACAGGGTTTTCGGGTACTGCTTTGCGTCTATTCTGTTTATGCACTTTTCTATCAATTTAGGAATGGTAATGGGGCTGTTTCCAACAGTAGGTATCCCTTTGCCTTACTTTAGTTATGGCGGCAGTTCCTTGCTTGCCTTTTCAATCTTGACATTTATCTTTTTCAAATTGAATTACGCAGATAAAAACAGCTTGGTTTAATAAGGAAATTAAATAATAGTATGAAAGAAATTTACATTGCGGAACGGGAGTTCGATTTAAGTCTCAATAAATCTATCTTGATCAATAATGGTGGCCTTGGTGTTTATTGATGGTTTTTTTTTAAAGAACGAATAATA
>NZ_JBVYOF010000007.1:0-32386 GCF_056133985.1 Chryseobacterium sp. L12
ATTTCAATACCTTAAATATACTAATTTTTCTGCTTTTTTGTATCATAAATTTATTTATTCTTAGCCCGAACTCACGTTAAATAGAACACGTGTTGTCATCATTCAGAAAAAAACACGGAAGATTTTGAAGTACTTTATCTTGATCTTCATCAACCCTCAGAAATTTAGATTCAAAATCCGACTGTTTCATCCGAAGGTGTTTTGAAATTCTCTCAATATCTTTCTCCGTATAAAGAGGACCGGTAGTTTTACAACAATTGGCGCATTGAAGGCAGTCGACTTTCTCGAAAACTTCGTCATGAACTTCCTGAACAATATAATCCAGATTTTTGGGTGGTTTCTTTTTTAAACCTTCTAAGAACTTCTTGTGTTCTTTCTGCTTCTGTGAAGCTTGTATTTTATACTGCTCTAGGTTCATTATTGTTTTTCAATTCAGAAAGAGGAATCTCTGCTTTCTGATAAATATTAAGTTTGTCTAAATCTAAAATTGTTGACTCATTGTCTTTGTCAGGATAAAACATCGGGATAAATTTAGCCCCGTAAATAATTTCATCCGAAACATAAGAAGTTCTCTGAACCACAGTATCTGAAAACACCTCATCAAATGCACGAACATGAACAATAATTTCGATATCCGTATTTTTAAAATCATCCGAAGAAAACCCGAAAAACGGTGATTTTTCGTCAATTTTATGAACAATCGTCCAGTTTAAAGCAAGGGTATTAATCTTACTGAGTTCTGTTTCCAGAATATAAAAATTGCTTTTTGTTGTACCGTTTTCTGTAATTTCAATAGCAGCAGAAAGGGTAACATCCGCATCCGTCAAAGCATTATTTTTAAATGGAGCCAGCCTGAACATCAATGCAGAAACACCCTGAAAAGGTGCTACAACAGCGATGTCAGAAAACCTCAGATAAGCTCTTGGTCTGGAAAATCTTCCGTAAAACAATCCGGTTGCAATGGCAAAGGTAAGCAAACCAAGAAAAGCCTCAAATGTAGCGACAAGACTTGCCGTAAATCCTACAGGAGCAATTCTTCCGTAGCCAACCGTTGTAAAGGTTTGTGAACTGAAGAAAAATACATCTACAAACTCATTCAGTGGAGTGCTTTTATCAATTCCCGTAAGATGCTCTACTCCAATTAAATAATATATGAAGGCAAAGATCAGATTGATCAGAACATACATCATAATCAGATAAGAAATAAACTGAAATGAAGAAAGATTCAGCATCGTATGATACCAGCTCAGACTGTTGAATACATTCACACCACGCCTTTTCACATTAGGAAAACCGTTTTTATTGATAAACCTTCCTGAAGAAGTAGCACCGAAACCGCTGTTTTCTGTATTTTTCTGAACAATTTTTTTCCCGAAACCTCTTGCCATTTTATATCATTTGTTTTTAATCGTACTGTATCAATCTGCAAAGATAAAATAATGTTTTTATGAAATTTATCAATCCTGAAATCATATTTCATATTTTATTTTAGCCTAAATTTGATAGATGAAAAAGCTCGAATCAAGAGAAGATATAGAATTGCTGGTTAATTCTTTTTACGCAAAAGTTATTAAGGATGAAACGATTGCATTTTTCTTTACCGACATCGTAAAAGTAAACTGGGATCTTCATCTTCCAAAAATGTACTCTTTCTGGGAAACTATTTTATTTGGGCAAATGAGCTATAAAGGAAATCCTATGGCTGTACATTTCCCTGTCAATGAAATTGCTGCAATGGAAAAAAGACACTTCGAACAGTGGCTGAAACTTTGGAAAGAAACCATTTCAGAAAATTTTCATGGTGAAAATGCGTCCATGGCAATCACCAAATCTGAAAATATTGCCAAACTGATGTCTTATAAAATGGAAATGGCAAGAAAAATTTAATCAAAAATATTTACGGCACAATTACGGTAAAAATATAGGCTGCCAGATTGACCAGCAATACTGTTCCGTAAAGAATATTGGTTTTTCCCCGGCTCAGAGAGAGCATTACGATAAAAACAGATAAAGTAAGCAGAATAATATCTTTTTTATCTAAACCTAAGACCAAAGGGATATCAAACATAATGCTTACCGCAGAAATAGCAGGAATACTGAGACCGATACTCGCTAAAGCCGAACCCAATGCCAAATTTAAACTTGCCTGAAACTGATTGTTTCTTGCTGCACGAATTGCCGCTAAACTTTCAGGAAGAAGAACAACCCCTGCAATTATGACTCCAACCAGCGATTTCGGTGCTCCTACACTCTGCACAAGATCTTCAATCGTTTTGGAAAGACCTTTCGCCATAAGAACAACAACAATCAGGCAGATTACCAAAAATAAAAAGCTTATTATTGTCTGAGATCTTGTCGGAACATAATACTCCTGCGCAACAGAATCTGCAGGTACAAAATAGCTTCTGTGTCTCACCGTCTGAACCATCAGAAAAACTCCGTAAATAGCGAGACAGGCAAAGGAAACAAAAATTAATTGTGCTGTATTGTAAAATGGTCCGTTAACGCTGGAAGTAAAGTTGGGTAATATTAAGGTGATGACAAGAATAGAAACAATACAAACCAGATAAGTAGTCGCAGAAGTACGTGCAAAAAACTGCTCAACATACTTTACGCCGCCTACCAACATACAAATTCCCAGAATACCATTAAGGATAAGCATTACCGCAGCAAAAATCGTATCTCTTGCCAATGTAATCGCTTGTGCACCACCTGCAACCATTAAAGAAACAATGAGGGCGACTTCAATAATGGTAATACACAGCGCCAGAATAATCGTACCATACGGCTCTCCCACTTTGTGCGCAACAACTTCTGCATGATGTACCGCAGACAGCACACTGCCGGTAAGTAAAATCCCGGCAACAATATCATATCCTGCACCCATACCAAGAAATCCGGAAAGGTAATAAATCACGGAAAGAATCGGAAAAACAAATGTATAATGTAAAATTTCTTTCAATTTCATAGGTTCTCTAAAATACAAAATTTTCGATCAATAATGAATTATCAATGGCAATTTATATTGAATATTAATGGCACCACCATTCAAAATCCTGAAAATCAGTAAACATGTGAAAAAGAAGTCCTATAGCAATAATCCGGAGGTTTCCTTTGAAAAACAACAACAAAAAATAAACCGCGATTGCGTAGTAAGAATGCAAAAAATGAAATCCTATACTTGCCCGGTTCGGATCAAAGACCGGATCTGCAAAAAGATGGTCCAAATCTACAAGCATTGTCGCCAATAGAATAAAATAAACCCTCTTCCACCTGCTTCGGTAAAACACAAAAGCAATGACAGCAGGAAACCCCAAATGTAAAAAATAGTGAGTGAAATTTTTGAGTAAAACTATTTCAGGCGGGCACATCTTTATTATTGAAGGATTAAAGGAAGTTTTTCGTCTTTCAGCTTCAATTTAAGAAAAAAATCCTGTCCTTTATTCCCATAAAAGAAATATTCAATGTCTTTTAGAAACTGAAAATCGTTCAATCCTTTAGAAAAAGAAAACAGCAGCGGATTATTTTTAATTAAAATAAAATTTTGTCCTTTTTTCTGACTGTGTAAATTCTGTTCTGTAACAGACTTTATCACAAGGCTATTATCAGACTGATACACTTTATTAGGCTGAAAAGGAATACCGGTAAACTCATTTTTATCATTGATCAAGTTTCCTGATTTAAAATATTTCAATGTTTTTGCAGGATCCTGCGTTTCTAACTGAATCATGTAATCCGGCTGCACAATTTCCTGATAACTGATCTTTTCGATTTCATTAAAATCATCATCGTATCCGTAGCTTATTATCGTATCCTTTACTTGCTTTAGTTTTGCATTCATTTTCAGATAATTAACTTCAGATAAATCTTTAAAGAAGTCCGGTAAAACTTTATCAAAACCCTTGATATTCTCTTTATCTAATTCCGCATTGATAAAAAGATCTTCTTTACTGAGCTGCGAAATAAAAGATGTATAACTTTCAGAATTTGAGGGGTTTTTAATTTCAATTACATGATCTTTTAATTCAATTGAAAAATTACGGGTTCTTGTTCCGGAAATAAAAGACAGGCTTCCGGTTCCTTTTTCCATAAAATGATCTGCATTCAGCTTTTTATCTCTATATATACCTTTAAGCGGCTTACCGATCTTTTCAAAACTTTGACCGAAAATTCCTGCGAAACATTTCTGATTTTCAATTTTAATATAAAACTGGTTTTTTATATACAGATTTTGTCCTGATTTTTTAAAATTATATTCTTTCAGAAAAGCTGAAAGTTTTTGGGCATTTTCAATCTCAAAAACAGTGTACCATTCAGTAAGTTTAGAGTTTTTAAGATGAAAGATCTGCAAAAAATCAGGAATTTTTAAACCTGCATTAAAAACCGATCTTTTTTTCTCGCTGTCACTGTTTTTATCAAACCATTGAGAGGGATGAGCAATGAATGCTGAAAGATATTGTCTTGTGAGTTTCTTTTTGTCAATCAGAATTACTGCATCCGCATTTTCCGGAATAAAATTCAGGTTTTTATCTTTGTGATACAACAGAAAATAAATTCCGGCTGAGAACAAAAACAATGCTGCAAAAGCAATAATTCTGCGTTTCATTATAAAGTCTGTGATGGTTTTTCTTCCTCAGAAATTTTGTACAGCTCATCAAATAGATCAAAGAAATACATCAGGCTGTTTTCTGAAGAATTTTTGATGTTATAGTTGATTTCTGTCTGAATACTGTCATTTTTTACTTCAGTTTTAAAATAAAGCTCGCCCATATTTTTTCTTACTGCGTTGAGCATTTTTCTATCAGAAACAGTTTTGAATTCTTTATCAAGACCCATCATCAATTTCTGAATATCCAGTCTTCCTGACAAAGGATATTTCACCGAATCTTTCATCCATTTTTTAGAAATATCTGACTGATTCTGCTGGTTCAGAGTATTTTTGGATGTCGTAAAATAGACAATTCCGTCTTTTACAGTAAAAAATAACTGATCTATATATCCGTTGCTGTTTTTTTCATCTTTAAACACATAAAAATCTCCGTCTTTGGTAATTTTTTTTGCCAGATCTTTATTATTGGTGATTACATTAAATATTCTGTTCCAGTATTTTTCGTTTTCTGTAGCGAAAGCAAAAGTGAAATCAGGAACAACAATATCTTTGGTTTTCTTTACCTCTTTTTCGTTATAATCTTCGTCATAAGTATAATCTGTATATTCTACATTTTTCGTTTTAAGCTCATTCACTACAAAAATTCCGTTTCCGGGAGCAATTTTAGCAATTGCTTCTTCGTCCAGAACAATTTTCATGGTTTCCATTACAAGCTGTATTTCTTTTTGATATTCTTCGTCTCCGGAATTCTGCATCAGATCATACATCAGATCAAAATATTTATATCCATTGATATTCATCACATAATAGCCTACACTTTTGTCATTGATAAGAGAAGCCAGTTTTTTGTTTTTCTTTCCTCTGTAAACGTCAGAAATACTTTTGCGTAATTCTGTATTTTTATTCTGATGATTGTTGACAATGCGTACCTTATCCTGATCAAAATACAGATTGTACGCAGAATTGGATCTGGAAAGCTTCCCTAAAGTATTCATAAAGCCAAAACTTTTAGGCATATTTCCGTACACAATATCGTATACAATTTTTTCGTAATCTGCATATACAAATGCGTCTGAATTGGCATCTCTGAAGCTGAGCATATTTTTATCAACCTCCAGCTCAAGATTTGAACTGAAGTATTGGTCAAAATCATCTTCTGCAAACTTTTTTACGATTTTAAATTTTGCTATACTGATCGAATCCATTCGTTTCTGAAATGCTGAATCTATTTCAAAAGCATCATCTTCGTAATAATCTTCCTGAGAAAGAGGCGGTGCAATTTCCGCTTCATCGTTTTTATAATTGGTATCTGCTGTTTCTTTTTTTTCTTCGGGATATTTATGGTGTTTTTCAAGATATTTTATATCCTTCTGAAGTTTCAGGATTTCAGCATTATTTTCTTTAATGCTTTCTTTAAGGTATTTTATATCATCCTTCAGATATTTGATCTCTTCTTTATAGTCAAAAGGTTTTTCTGCTTCAGCATAGGCACTGTCTATAACAGTTACCGCACTGTCAACGACAACCGATGCGCTATCTGCTGCATATTCATCATTCCAGATATTTTTTTCTCTGTTATGATACCTGATGAATTTCAAAACAGCTTTTTTATCATTCCATGCCACAAAAATATTGTCTTCTATATCCACGTAAGAATAGTTGCTTTTGTGGCTGACTTCTAAACCATTCTTTTTTACCGAATTGATAAACTCCTGAAACTTCAATTTGTTGTCTAAAGTGACATGTGTTGTGTAGGACTGCACAGAATCGTTAATTACTGCATAATGATACTGCGGTGTATCATATTTTATCCCTGTTTTTGAATAATCATTCCAGGAAAACTGTTTATTTTCTTTTTTATTAATTTCTTTTAGAATAGGATTGAATTTATCCCAGTTAATTTTTTTATTGAGCTGCTTCCCGTTGATTTCCATATAAAAAACGGCATCCTGCGGTAGTTTTGCACTTTTTTGCGCTATAATATAGCTGAAACTCAAAACAAAAAGTAAAGTTTGTATTTTTATAACAAGAGATTTCATGGTAAGATATTATTGTAAAAGAATTGTATTTTGAATTTGTTTTTTCTGAAAGATAAAATCCAGAATTTTTCCTTCCTGTTTCAGAGCCTTTTTGTTGGGAGACATTTGATAAGATGGGTTAGACTGCGATTGTATGCTGCTTTCAAACTGTAAAATCGAAATATATTTAGCATCGGTAAAAACTTCTTGATCGGCTTTACTCAGCTGCTCATATTCCTTTTTAAAAGTTCTGACTTTGTTTTTGGAAAAAGTTTTTTTGGCTGAATTATGGCTGTAAATCTGTGTAGGAACCATTTTACCCAAAATATTTTTAGCTTTAAGCTGTGCAAGCCCTACATTGATATCTTCAATTTTTCTGAAATTGCAGCTAAGCTTGATGATGTAATTGTCAAAATCCAGAGTAGTTTTCACATTTGAAATTCCCGGAGTTGTCCTGAAAATTTTGGCTGCTTCATTTATTTTGGCTTCAATTTCAGATTTTTTCGGAACTTTTTTACCATTGATGGTTTCCATTTTCGAAATAGAAGCCAACCTTGTTTTGCTTTTGCTCGCATTCAGAATAAGAGAATATTCCCCGCTACCATCAGCTTTTAGATTTACTTTATCCAAAATATCAAAACAACTGGTCAAAAGAAAAAGGGGAATCAGCAGAACAAACTGCTTTACATTGATTTTCATTAATTTATTTTAAGATTCAAACTTAGTATTTTTATGTTGTATCTAACGGTGATGAAGGTTATTTTTCAATTAAATTCTTCCTTTCAGGTAATCCTGCCGAAGATTTTCAGCTAATTTTTCAATCGCATACCGTAAGCAGGTTCTCGGCATTTCCCGATAATGCTGATTAAGAAAACCGATGAGTTCTGCCTGACTTTTATTGCCCATTTCTCTTAAAAGCCAGCCATTTGCTTTGTGCATCAGATCATGAGGGTAATGCAGATTCTGCTGTACAAATTCTTTAGTCAGTTCAAAAAAACCTTTCTTGATGTGATACATTGTTCCTACCACCGCCATCCGTTTGTGCCACATAATCTCTGATGAAGACAATTTACGGAGAATTTTTTCTTCCTCATTTTCAAAAGCATATCTTCCCAGAATTTTGTAGCAGCTTGTATCTACCAAATCCCAATTGTTGATATACTGTAAATGATTTAAATAAAAATCTACTATTGCCTGTTTTACCGATTGCTCTTTTGATTTTTCAAATTGATAAACCAATATAATTAAAGCAGTCAGACGATGCTCATGATAAGGTGAGGAAAGTAGTTTACTTAACTCTTTTAAAGTTGTTTTAGAATAAAACTCTTTTGCTACTTTTCGCTGGTCGGGGACAGTAACTCCCAAAAACAAATCACCTTCTCCATATTCTCCTTTCCCGGTTTTAAAAAATTTAGGGAAAAATTCAGCCTTTTCAGGAATCGCTAAATCTGCAAGTGCAGTTTTAATTTCATCAATAATATTCATCTGAATAATAATTAATTAGTAATTTTCATCTAAAGCAATACTTTCCCGATCCTGATCTTCCTTTTCAATTTGTTTAGGATTGGCTACTTTAACAATAGTAAGTCCCTGAACAACAATTGAAAAAACCACTACACAATAAGTAATGCTTAAAATAATATTACTATATTCTCCTTTTGGTATCGACATTGCCAAAGCTATAGAAACGCCACCTCGAATTCCACCCCAAAACAATACTTTAATCGTTTGAGGGCTGAATCTGTTATGCAAAGACATAAATCTCGTAGGAGCCCAAATAGAAACAAATCTGGCAGCCAACACCACACCAATTCCCAACAGACCTGCAATGATGTAATGATTCAAATCTTTAATCATCAATAATTCAAAACCTATAAAAAGGAAAAGTACTGCGTTGAGAATCTCGTCAATCAATTCCCAAAATTTGATCAGATAATCCTGAGTAACAGATTTCATTTTGAAATTTACATTAAAATTGCCCATAAACAATCCCGCAGCAACCATCGTAAGTGGTCCCGAAATATGCAGATGTCTTGCAACGAGATAACCGCCCATGACAACAGCCAATGTGACCAAAACCGAAATAATATAATCATCAACTTCGCGCATCAGTCTTGAAGTAATGTAGCCTAATACAACTCCTAAAAGCAATCCTCCACCAGCTTCTTTTATCAGAAGCATCGTAATACTTTCTATTCCCAAATCTACTTCTCTTCCTATTGCCAACTGCAGAACTACCGTAAAAACCACGACTGCCATACCATCATTAAATAAAGACTCTCCGGCAACCTTTGTTTCCAAAGATTTTGAAACTTTTGCCTGTTTCAAAACACTTAAAACTGCTACCGGATCTGTCGGCGAGATAAGCGCACCGAAGAGAAGGCAATAAATAAATGGCATGTTGATTCCCAGAAAAGGCAAGAGGTAAAACATACCGAACCCGACAATAAAAGTAGAAATTACAACTCCTGCGGTAGAAAATATCAATACAGGACGGAATTGTTCTTTCAAATCGTTGATATTAATATGAATACCACCTGCAAAAAGAAGGAAATTCAGCATCGCACCCATCAACACCTCGGTGAAATCAATGCTGTTCATCAGATTATTGAGATGATTAAATGTTTTTGGTAAAAAACTCTGTCCGAAAACAACCAGAATGATAGAAACTATAATGGCAATCACCATAATTCCGATTGTGCTGGGAAGTTTCAGGAAGCGGTAATTAATATAGGCAAAAATAGAAGCGAGTACAATAAGTACTGAAAATGAATAATATAATTCCAAATTATGTTTGTTGTTATTGCTTTAGTTTAAAAAATCTAAATAAAGAATTTTAATGTGAACTTTAAGATCATCCTTCGACCATACATCAATCACGGAATCTTTATGCGTTACGGAATTCCGCTTAAAATCCTGTCCGATGTTTAAAACATTGAGAAGAATATATTCGTCACCCACCGAATTGACCACGAAAGCTGTTTTTTCAGATTTTCCGTCTCCGGAACCTTTAATGGCTTCGGTAAGCAGCCTTAACTGATTCAGATGATGCACAAAGTTACTGCCGTCTTTCAAAGAATCATAGGCTCTCAGCAAAATAAGAATTACATCCAGGTTAGAAGGGTCTTTGCCATAGAGAACCTTTCCAAGCTCAACACATTTCTGAAAATCTCCCGTTTTGAAGGCATCTGCAAGTTTTGCAAATTCATCATCTGTAGAAGAAACTTTATTTTTGATGAAATTTCTGCCGTAATATAGATGCTGCGCTTCAATACTGTCCAAAGATTTAGGATATCCTTTGAATTTAAAAATCAGTTTTTCATAGCCGTAGCCAGATTTTGGATTGCTGATATTTTTCTCAATCTGTTTTAAATTAAGATCAGTAAACTGAGCGATTCCCAACAGAGGAATGATAAGAAAAATGAATAAAAATTTACATTTCATCAATTCTTATTTTCGTTTTCTTCTTCGTCATTATCAAAGAATTCGAAAAGGAAATCATTGTAAGGAAATCTAGAAATATGAATCTTCATCACCTCATCATAGACCAATTTTTTCATTTCCGGGAAATTTTCTTTCGTTAATGCCGAAATGAATACTGTTGGATGTTTTGATTTTGCCATCCAAGTATTTTTCCATTCTTCCAGAGATACGTTTTTTCTGGAACCCGGAGTAAGATCGTCTTCATCTTTCTTTTCGTAACTGAAATCATCAATCTTATTAAAAACCATGATCATCGGCTTTTGATGAGCATTAATTTCCATCAGAATCTGATTAACAGACTCAATATGATCTTCAAAGCTTTCGTGTGAAATATCCACCACATGAACCAAAAGATCAGCTTCACGCACCTCATCCAAAGTAGATTTGAATGATTCTACCAGCTGAGTCGGAAGTTTACGGATAAAACCCACCGTATCTGTCAGCAAAAAAGGCAGGTTTCCAATAACAACCTTTCTTACGGTAGTATCAAGTGTGGCAAATAATTTATTCTCAGCAAAAACTTCCGATTTAGCCAATGCGTTCATCAAAGTAGATTTTCCTACATTGGTGTATCCTACCAAAGCAACACGTACCACTTTTCCGCGGTTGTTTCTTTGTGTCGCCATTTGCTTGTCGATGGTTTTCAGTTTATCTTTCAGCAAAGTAATTCTGTCACGAATGATCCTTCTGTCGGTTTCAATTTCAGTTTCACCCGGACCACGCATTCCGATTCCCCCTTTCTGTCTTTCAAGGTGGGTCCACATTCTGGTCAATCTTGGGAGAAGATATTGATATTGTGCCAGTTCCACCTGAGTTCTTGCATAAGAAGTCTGCGCTCTCTGTGCAAAAATATCCAGAATGAGATTGGTGCGGTCTAAGATCTTAACCTCCATTTCTCTTTCAAGATTCTTAAGCTGCGAAGGTGAAAGTTCGTCATCAAAAATGACTGTTCCGATCTCATTTTCTTTTACATATTCTTTGATCTCCTGTACTTTTCCGCTTCCAACAAAAGTTTTGGAGTCAGGCTGCGTTAATTTTTGAGTAAAACGACGGTCGACACTTGCTCCTGCCGTGAAAGCAAGAAACTCCAGTTCATCCATATATTCAATCAGTTTATCTTCATCCTGCTGTTGAGTTACAACGCCTACCAAAACTGATTTTTCGTAATTGTGCTGTTTTTTTTCTAACATTAAAATCTGTCTGTTTTATGAGTTTCACAAGATAATATTTTTTGTAATCAAATACAAATTATAATTCACATCTTGTGATAAAAATTAAATTAAAACACTTATGAGGAGTTAAAATAAACATTCAAGATTATTCATTTTGAATCATATTGAAATTTTTAACGCAAATATCTTTAATTGCTCTTATTTTTTAATCTACAAAGGCGTTAATATATTGTGCATATTCAAACAATCAGTCCCAATCTGCAGCTATGAACTTCACTTTATTTCCTTTTTCGTCATATAGAGTTAAAAAATGACCTTCAATCACAAAGTTTTGCATTTTTTCAAAATCTCTGGAAAATTGTGACTCCAGCTCCATTTTTTCACAAGCCATCAGTGTACTGCCCAATCCTGAAATTTCAATTCTTTTTTTTGATTTAATTTCAGCATTAAAAAACATCCTGTTACAGCCCATAAAGGCAGTTCCGGCGATCTTATTTGCATCCGAAATTTTTGTGAAATTGATTTCAGCTTTACTGTTCGTTAATTCTTCTTTAGAAAAATCTTTATATGAAACCAGCATCCACTGTCGGTGAATATTTTGTTCCGTAACCTTTACCGATGCACAGTTTAAGCATAAACCAAAGCATAAAAACATTATAAATATTGGGAAAATTCTCTTCATAATGATGAAATACCCATTTTCGTACCATTTAAACCTGAAATACAGTAAAAATTAGTAAATTAGCCCCACAAAAATTTTTTAATAAAATGAAAAGAATATTCTTACTATTCACTTTCTTATTGAGTTTTGCTCAAATGAGGGCAGACGAAGGGATGTGGCTAATGATGCTCATCAAGAGATTAAATGGCGTTGATATGCAGAAAGAAGGTTTGCATTTGACCCCTGAAGAAATCTACTCTGTAAATAATTCCAGCTTAAAAGATGCTATTGTAAGCTTTGGTGGTTTTTGTACCGGAGAAATCGTTTCAGACAGAGGATTGATTTTCACCAATCACCACTGCGGTTACGGAGCCGTTGCTGCTGCATCTACACCGGAGAAAGATTACCTGAAAAATGGTTTCTGGGCAATGAAAGACAAAGATGAATTTAATGCAAAAGATCTTTATGTAAGATTTTTGGTAAGAATGGATGATGCTACACAGAGAATCAATTCCAAACTGAATAACGATATGACCTCTGCTCAGAGAAAAGCTGTGATTGATGCTGAAACAAAAGCAATTCAGACAGAAAATTCTGAAAACGGAAAATATACAGTTGTTGTAAGAGATTTCTTTAACGGAAACGAATTTTACTATTTCGTTTATCAGGACTATAAAGACATCAGATTAGTAGGAGCACCGCCTTCATCCATCGGGAAATTCGGAGGTGATACAGACAACTGGGAATGGCCGAGACATACAGGAGATTTTACAGTATTCAGAGTATACGCAGATGCTGCAGGAAATCCTTCCGAATACAAACCTACAAATGTTCCTTTGAAGCCTAAACATTATTTGCCGGTTTCTCTAAAAGGAGTAAAGCCAGGAGATTTTGCCATGATTTTAGGATATCCCGGAAGAACCAATCGTTATTTAACGTCTTACGGAATTCAGCAGATGGTAACAAAAGACTATCCGGCTTGGGTAGAAGGCTCTAAAATGGCAATGGATGTAATGAAGAAGTATATGGACAAAGACAAAGCTACTCAGCTTAACTATGCTTCTCAATATGCAAGTGTAGCCAACTACTGGAAAAACAGACAGGGAACTATAGATGCCGTAAACAAGAATGGAACTATTCAGGAAAAACAAAGTCTTGAAAAAATTTACGCAAATTGGGCATTGCTTCCAGGTAACGAAATGTATGATGGTGTTCTGGAAAATATCAGAGAATATTACAAACAGGTTTCTGACAGAAATGTAGAAAGAATGTATTCTTCATTGCTAACAAGAAATGCTAAATATATTTCTATTGCTTATCAAATGTCATCAATGCTGGATTCTTATGCAAAACAGGATTTGGCGGGAAGATTGGCTATGAAACCAAAATTGGAAGAGGCTGTAAAAACCACTTATGAAAACATCAACACGGAGCTGGAAGGCGAAATGCTGAATTCTATGGTTAATCTTTATCAGACAAGAGTAAATAAAGATGTGGCGTCTAAAACTTTGATGGAACTTAATGCAAACACTCTTTCAAATGTTGCATTCTCTTCTATTTTTGCCAACAAAACATCAGTAAGCAATTTTATCGCAAATCCTGACCGTTTAAAACTGGATGCGGATCCTTTGCTTAAAATTGCAAGAGGAATAGGAACAGATCAAAAATATTACAGTGATAAATATGCTTTGGTTGATGATTTCTTTGCTAAAAACAACCGTTTATTCTTAGATGGACTGAGAAAAGCTCAGCCTGAGAAAAAATTCTATCCGGATGCAAACTCAACAATGAGATTAACTTACGGATCTGTAGACACTCTTCCGATGAGAGACGACAGAGATTACCACGGTATCACAGAAAACTATTATACTGATATGAATGGTCTTGTGGCAAAATATAAAGCCGGAGACGAAGAATTTGATCTTCCGCAAAGACTTATTGCCCTTCACAATGCAAAAGACTATGGTCAGTATGCTGATAAAGCAGGATATATGCCTGTAAACTTCCTTTCAAACAATGATATTACTGGCGGTAACTCTGGTTCACCGGTCATTGACGGAGACGGAAACCTTATCGGAATTGCTTTCGATGGTAACAGCGAAGCGTTGAGCGGAGATATTGTTTTTGAAAAAGAATGGCAGAAAACCATCAATGTTGACATCCGTTTTGTACTTTGGACAATGGATAAATTTGCAGGTGCAAGAAGATTAGTAGACGAATTGAAATTGGTAAAAGATGAAAATACTCCTGCTGATACAGGTGCATCTAAAATCAAAACAGCTGCTCCGGCAAAAAAGAAAAAGAAATAATTTTTCCTAAATAATATTTAAAACCGCGGAATTTTATTCTGCGGTTTTTTGTTTGATAAACATTAACTCCAATCAGCGAATTTTTTATTTTCTGTTATCTAAATATTTCTTTATTGCTTCACCCCTGTTTCTTACCTGCAATTTTTCATAAATACTTTGAGCAATTTTCTTTATGGCATCAATTGATAAAAATAATTTGTCTGCAATTTCCTTATTTAAAAGTCCGTTTGAGATATGATTCAAAACCTCCAACTCACGGGGAGTAAGAGTGTTGATTTCTAAAATACTGTTTCTGTCATTTTCAGTCTTGAAATAATCAACTATTTTTTTCGCGATAGAAGATGTTATCGGCGCCCCTCCTTCCTGGATAAGCAGAATCTTTTCTGTTATTTTTTCTAAAGAATCTCTTTTCAGCAAATATCCATCTGCTCCTGCTTTCAGTGAATTAAAGACATTATCATCATCTTCCAAAACAGTCAAAATAATTAATTTTGTTTCGGGATAATTTTTTTTTATGATAGAAACGGCTTCTACACCGGACATCCCGGGAAGATTGATATCCATCAAAACAATTTCCGGAAGAATGTAAGGAAAATCTTTAATTAAAGATTCTGCATTAGAAAACATTCCGACAATATCAAACTCTTCGCTTTCAAGAAGCAATAATTTTAAAGATTGATAAAACAAGTTGTTATCTTCTACAAAGGCAATTTTAATTTTCATTTTTTTATTTATTTGTGTTAATGATTAACTGAAAAGTAGTTCCGGAATCACTGCTTTGCGCCAAAACAATTTGTGCATTGATCAATTCTGCCGCTTTTTTGGCTTTTAATAAGCCGATTCCGATACCTTTTACATTGTATATGCGGTTAATTCTGATATAAGATTTAAAAATATTTTCACGATCAGCTTCGTTGATTCCGACTCCGTTATCGGTAAAATTAATCGTCAAATTGTTTTTATTGATACTATAAATTATTTTTAAAGATTTAATTTGACTTTTGTTATGATAGTAAGCATTTTCTGCAATAATAGTGGTGATTTTATTTAACAACAAAACATCTGTTTTAAGAATGACTTCCTGACTATCTATAAAATACTCAAAATCAGATTTGTTTTTTTTGAAATCTTCCAAACTCTCAGTCAGAATTTTTGTCAAATTATGACTTTTCTTTTGTGGTACAGTGAGGATGATTTTGTTATAATCAAACATATTATTGATAAATTTCTCTTCCTGATCAATGTTTTTTTTAATGACAGAGAAATAGGGTTTCAGCTCCTCGTAAGATTTATTTTCATCAATTCCCTGTTCTATTTTCCCTATAAACGTATTGAAAACATGAATGGGAGACTTTAAAAAATGGCTGGACGCTTCACTAAAAAGAAGGTAATCTTCCGATTGATTTTTCAGTTTAGTTTTTGCTTCTTTGAGTGTTTTATTAAGTTTAATTAATCTTTTCATTTTAAGGCGCATATAATACGCATACATAAAAAGCAGCCCGAGAATAAAATTAACATGAACAGCCAACACAATAATGGTGGTTTTCTCATGATTTTTGTCCTGATAAAGATGAGGTATGTATTGACTTAACGAAGTGTTTTCGATGATTAATAAAGAAAAAGACAAAAAATTGATGAGCAATAAATATTTAAGCTCTTTGGTATTAAAAACAATCGCAGAGCCAATAATCACAGGAATATAATAGTAGGAAAGATAAGGATGGGAAAAATAACAGGATGTCACAAAAATAATCGCATTGTAATAGGTAAAAATAAATAATTTGGAGAGCAGATATTTCCTTTTATAATTAACATAATATATCAACACAGGAACAGGTAGTAACAATAAAGAATAAACTGCACTGTTGTAAACTCCAACAAAAAGGTAAAGAAACGTAGCAAGAAACTGATTCAAAAGACAACTGAAATTGAGAATATTAAAGAAAATAATCTTCACATTGGTTTCCTCAGAGTTACTCTTATGAAAGCCTATGTACATTAATCTCGCCATCTTGATTAAAAAATAATATTTAATGCGGCTAATTTTCATTGGTAAAACATAGTTTAAAGATGGAACCCTTGTCTTTACTGCTATAATGTAAATCCAGTGTTGCATTTATCTTAAAGGCGGCAAATTTTGAGATCGTTAATCCCAAACCGCTTCCCGCAGAAGTTTCGATTTCATTAATTCTGTTGAAAGGATCGAATATTTTTTGTGCATAATCCTTACTGATACCAATACCGTTATCTTCAAAAAAAATAGATAAAACAGTTTTCTCTGTTTTAGCATAAATTTTTATTTCCGGTACTTCAGAAACATTGTACTTCAAAGCATTCTCTACCATATTCTGAATAATAATTTCTAAAAGTAAAGGATTAGAAATAATCGCCATATCTTCAACTAGGTTAATGATTCTGGCATCTTTGTATTTTATTTTGTAGATTTCGTAACACCTTTCAATAAACTGTCGAAGGTTGATCACTTCAGAATTTCTGACAGTATTATAGATAGACAGATACGAAATTAAATCGTTAGAATATTTCTCATTGAGCTGATTGCTTTCTTTAATAAGCCGAAAATAATAGTCGTGCAGGTGTCCTGTTCTATTATGTACATTGTCTTCAATTTTATTTAAAAAACTGTTAATAATAAACAAAGGTGTTTTGAGAGAATGAGTTGCCGCCAAGCCAAAAGTCTGCAATTCATTATTCTGTACTTTAAGCGTTTTTTTCACCAAAAAAAGTTTAGCTTTCAATTTTTTCAGCTTTCGTTCCTGAATATCTACAATGAAAACAATTAAAAAAACAAGACAAAGAAGAAATATACTCATCGCTAAAAGAAAAATTACATTCAGTAGTTCTTTTTTTTCTGGAGAAAGGATATTAAAATTTACCGAAAACAAACGATCAGGATAAAGTGCCTGAATAAAAAACAAAGAGATAAGCTGTATAATGAAAAATAGCATGTAATGTCCTTCTTTCGCAGAAAATATAAACAGGCATACAATAATCGGAATCGTGTAATAATGCGTTAAGGTAATAGGATAACCATAAAAAACGCCACAAAGAAACAAATAGACAATAATTCCCTGTAAACCAAAAACTTTCGCTAAAAGAAAATATCCTTTTTTCAAAAAATTTTTATTGAGAAAATAAATAATGAAAATTATACAGTTTAAAACAACCATCCAATAAAAACCATACATCAAATAAACTGCGGTTACAAGTATGGTCAAAAAATATATAGAAATAGAAATAGCATTCAGAATTTGTATTTTGTTTTTCTCTGCAATACTGTTATACTTGTGAGATCCGTTATTAATAATACGGAGTAAGTGTATTTTATTGAAAAAAGGAATCATTTGTGAAATTAACAATAGATTAAAGATAAGCAATATTTTGCAGTCTGCTGATTAATTAAAAAAAGCGGGGAACATATAAGCTCCCCGATAACACAAAATGATAAAAAAACTTAATTTTTTTATGCCCCCAAAGTTGATGTTTTCACATGAAAAATGATTTACACTTTTGGAGAAATCAAAATGCACTTTGGTGTAAAAAGCTTGATTAATTCGGAGATAGAATTATCATTTTATCTATACATTCCAAAACTCCCGATCCAGACTTCTGTACTGTATTGCTTCAGAAATATGATGTGATAAAATATTTTCAGATTCTTCCAGATCAGCAATTGTACGGGCAACTTTTAAAATTCTGTCATACGCTCTTGCAGAAAGATTTAGTTTTTCCATTGCCATTTTGATGAGGTTAAAAGAAGCATCATCCAGTTCACAAAACTGCTCCAGTTCTCTTGATCCAATTTGAGCATTATAGCTGATTGACAGATTTTTATATCGTTCATTCTGAATCTCACGGGCTTTTAAAACACGCTTTCTGATATCTTCACTTTTCTCGCCCTTTCTTTTTTCGGCTAATTGTTCAAATTCTACTTTCTGTACTTCTACATGAATATCAATTCGGTCTAAAAGCGGTCCCGAAAGCTTATTCATATACCGCTGCATTTCAAAAACTGAAGAAGTATTATTCGGATCGTCAGGAAAATATCCGCTCGGACTTGGGTTCATAGAAGCAACCAGCATAAAGCTTGAAGGATAATTTACCGTAAATCTCGCTCTTGAGATCGTAACTTCACGATCTTCCAAAGGCTGTCGCATCACCTCCAAAACAGTTCGTTTAAACTCGGGCATTTCATCTAAAAACAAAACTCCGTTATGCGCGAGAGAAATTTCGCCTGGTTGAGGATAACTTCCACCACCAACTAAAGCAACATCTGAAATAGTATGATGTGGTGACCGGAACGGACGAACCGTCATTAAAGATGTTTCCGTTCCCATTTTTCCGGCAACAGAATGTATTTTGGTGGTTTCTAAAGCTTCCTTTAAAGTAAGGGGAGGCAAAATACTGGGAACTCTTTTTGCGAGCATTGTTTTTCCGCTTCCGGGTGGTCCGATGAGGATAATATTATGTCCTCCTGCTGCGGCAACTTCCATGGCACGCTTTGCGGTTTCCTGACCTTTTACTTCAGAAAAATCAAAAGGAAACTGATTTATTTTTTCCTGAAATTCTTTTCGAGTGTCCAGAACTACTTTTTCAATAGGCTTTCCTTCATTAAAAAAATCAATGACTTCCTTGATGTTTTCAACACCGTACACATCAAGATTATTCACAATGGCGGCTTCCCGTGTATTTTGTTTTGGTAAAATAATTCCTTTAAAACCTTCTTCACGAGCCTGAATGGCAATTGGCAGAACTCCTTTTATAGGCTGCAGACTTCCGTCTAAGGAAAGCTCGCCCATAATGATATAATCATTGATATCATCTGCTGTAATCTGGTCTGAAGCTACCAAAATCCCCATAGCAATGCTAAGATCATACGCAGCTCCTTCTTTCCGGAGATCCGCAGGAGCCATATTGATCGTAATTTTTTTACCGGGAATTTTATAGCCTACGTTTTTAAGAGCCGCAGAAATTCTGTAACTGCTTTCTTTAATCGCGTTATCAGGTAAACCTACAAGGTGATAACCAACGCCGCCTGTATCAACATTTACTTCAATAGTAATGGTCTGAGCTGACACTCCAAAGATGGCACTTCCGTAAATTTTTATCAACATCTGTATGTGTTTTGAGTAAAATTATAAAAAATTCTTTTTCAAAGTTGATATTTTAAAATTTTTTGTATCTATTTTGATACTTTTGTTATCCAAGTAATTCATTCATATGAAAGTAAAACCTGAAATTTCCTGGACAGATTTTGAAAAAATTGATATACGATGCGGAACTATTATTTCTGTTCATGATTTTGAAAAAGCAAGAAACCCTTCTTATCAGCTTGAAATTGATTTTGGCAATTTAGGCATAAAAAAATCTGCAGCACAGATTACAAGTTTGTATGCTAAAGAAGATTTAGTCGGAAAACAGATTTTAGCTGTGGTAAATTTTCCGAAAAAACAGATTGCCAACTTCTTCAGCGAATGTCTGGTTCTGGGAGTTTATGGTGAAAACCCAAAAGATATCACACTTATTTCTCCTTCAATGGCTGTTAAAAACGGTTTGATTGTTGGTTAAAAAAATTAATAACTAAAATAAACATATAATGATTCAGCATATTCCTTTAGAAAAAGTCTTATTTCTTGATATTGAGACCGTTCCGAATGCGGGAGCGTGGGAAGATTTATCTGAAACCGAACAAAAACTTTGGGATAAAAAAACAAGATTTCAGCGCAAAGACGAAATTTCGCCGGAAGATTTTTACGACAGAGCCGGAATTATGGCTGAGTTTGGAAAAATTATCTGCATCAGTATCGGAATGCTGGAGAAAAACGATACTTTAAAAATAAAAAGCTTCGAAGGACATGATGAAAAGAAAATTCTGATGGAATTTGGCGAGATCTTCAACAGACCCAGACTTCGTGACGTTATTCTATGTGCTCACAACGGAAAAGAATTTGACTTTCCCTGGATTGCAAGACGCTTTCTCATCAATGGAATAATGCCTCCTACTCCATTTCAGATGTTTGGAAAAAAACCATGGGAAATTCCACATATCGATACGATGGAATTATGGAAATTCGGAGATTATAAAAGCTATGTTTCACTTGAATTGCTGGCTCACGTTTTTGGAATCCCAACCCCGAAAGACGACATTGACGGATCAATGGTTTCATCAATTTACTACATAGAAAAAGACTTGCCCAGAATAGTTGACTATTGTGAAAAAGATGTCTTAACTTTGGCAAACATTTTCAGACGGATGCGTCAGGAAGATTTATTGCAAAGAAATTTGAATTTAGATTAAATTAAAAAATGAAATTTACAGACGATCAGATCGCAGATATAGGAGAAGAAATCATCAGAGTACTGAAAACCGTTTACGACCCGGAAATTCCGGTGGATATTTATGAGTTGGGATTAATATATGATGTTCAGATTTCGGAAGAAGCCGATGTGAAAATCATCATGACTTTAACTACACCGAATTGTCCGGTTGCCGAAACTCTGCCACAGGAAGTAAAAGACAAGGTAAAAGCCGTGGAAAACGTAAACGAAGTGGATCTGGAGCTTACCTTTGAACCAAGCTGGAACAAAGATATGATGAGTGAAGAAGCAAAATTTGAGCTTGGAATGCTTTAAAGAATGGAAGATGGAAGCGGGGCGCTGGAAGTTTTAGTGTCCGTGAATATCATCATTTGTCAAAAAATATAAGAGTTGTCAATTTTTGGCAGCTTTTTTTATTTAAATTTATTTGAACCATTAAGGTTTTAAATTGATAAGAATATTAAGTCTGATTTCTATCTTAAGCCTAAATTCAAATTTCTGTAGCAATCTCTTTCCCTTCTCTTCTGCTCCATTCGCTCCAAGAGCCGATATACAAATTTGGAATTTTAAATCCCGCATAAACTAAAGCTAAGATTGTATGACAGGCTGTAACTCCGGAACCGCAATGAATTATTAATTTCTTCGGCTTATTTTCTAAAAAATTTAAATATTTTTCTTTTAAAATTTGAGGTGAAAGAAAATTTCCGTTATCATCAAGGTTTTCAGAAAAAGGAATATTTATCGCTCTCGGAATATGACCAGCAATCAAATCAATCGGTTCAGACTCACCTCGGTAACGATACGCATCTCTTACGTCAATTACTGTTGAAGAATAGTTTGTTATTTCATTTTCAACATCTTCCAAAGCCGATAAAGGAAGAAGCCAATTTTCAGTTTTACTTAATTCAGATTTTTGGAAAGTTTCTTCTCCTGATGAAAATTTCAATCCTTCTTTTTCTGCATTTTGAATTCCGCCATCCAAAACCTGTACATTTTTCAATCCAAAAGATTTCAGCATCCACCAAGCTCTGGATGCGGCATTTGCTCCATTTTTATCATCATAAATTACAACATGAGAGTTTTCCGAAATTCCTAAACAGGAAACAGTTTCGGCAAATTTTTTAATACTCGGAAGCGGATGCCGTCCTCCGAAAGCTGCGTCTTCACCAATTTCTGCCAAATCTTTATCCAGATCTATAAATCTTGCTCCTTTGATATGCCCGATGAGATAGTTCTGATAAGCGTCTTTCCCCGCTCTTGCGTCAAGAATAATAAGGTCTTCGGTAAAAAGATTTTTTAATTGTTTTGATGTAATAATTGGTATCATATTTAAAAAATAAAATTAAAAAACCGCAGAAATTCTGCGGCAATTATTTATTGATAAATGAAAATCATTGTCTGTACCAATTCCGGATGGAGGCTTCTTGCAACCGGACAATTATGAGCGGTTTCTTCGATAAACGCTTTTTCTTTATCTGAATAGGTATCTGAAAAAACAAAATTACAAACGATTTCCCCAATTCTTCTCGGTTCGGTTTTCATAATTTTCTGAAGAGTACAGTACGCTCCGTCAATATTGATCCCTTTATCTTTTCCCAGAATCGCAATGGTAGTCAGCGCGCATTCAGCTAAAGAAGTGGCACAAAGATCAGTTGGCGAAAACTTTTCACCTTTTCCGTGGTTATCTGTTGGCGCATCACTTTCGATAATGGTTCCCGATTGCAAATGTTCTGCTGAACATCTGAGTCCGCCCATGTATGTTATTTTTGAGGTCATAAATTTTAATTAAAAATTACAGAGAAAGAGTTTTAAAAATGAAAAATATCTTTCGCTTTGTTATAAGAACTTTCGAAGTTCAGTAAATTCAATTTGTGTTCCGCTTTTTCAACGCTCATGAAATTAATAACCTGTTCGGTCGGCATATTTCCCACCAAATCATCTTTTGCCATCGGACAACCGCCAATTCCTTTGATTGCTGAATCAAATCTTCTACAGCCCTTATCATAAGCTGCTTTAAGTTTAGAATAAGAATCTTCATATCGGTTATGAAAATGCGCTCCGAAATCAATATTGGGATATTTTGCAGGAAGCTTTTCAAATAAAACAGAGATGGTTTCTGTAGTCGCAACTCCCGTAGTATCAGACAATAAAATGTTTTTAATTCCGATTTCAGAAAAACGGTTTGCCCAAAAATCGACATCTTCCCATTTCCAAAATTCTCCGTATGGATTTCCAAACGCCATCGAAAAATAAAGATTGAACTCTTTACCTTCACTTTTTGTAAGCTCAACCATTTTCACGACATCACTGAAAGCTTCTTCCTGGTTTTTATTGGTATTTCTGTGCTGAAAAGTCTCCGAAATAGAAAAAGGAAAACCCAGAATATCTATTGATTGATGTTTCAGTGCTTTTTCGGCTCCGCGATAATTCCCTATAATCGCAGAAACTTTGGTATTGGATAAAGATTTGTCAATATTTTCTGCAACCTCGGCAGAATCTGCCATTTGCGGGATTGCTTTTGGAGAAACAAAGCTCACACAATCAAGCACATCAAAGCCCACTTCCATGAGTGAATTGATGTAATCTATTTTTTTACTGGTCGGAATAAACTCATCCCAACCCTGCATTGCGTCTCTGGGACATTCGGTAAGAAACATTACTTTTGATTTTCTCAAATATAATAAAACTAAAACAATTCGTTTCCTCTGCAAAACAAAGCTGAAATTCTTTTGATAACCAATAATTTATAATGGATTTATACGTTTACTGCCTCATATTCAAATACAAAAAAGACGTTCACAGCATCAAATTTGCTAACTTTGTTAAAATTTTATACATCTAATGAGTACAATTGAATTCAACGAAATGTGGAGAGAAAAATTACTGAACCGTTTTCTCAGCTATGTAAAAATATATTCAACAAGTGACGCAGAAAGCGAAACCACTCCTTCTACAGAAAGACAGTGGGACATTGCCAATTATATTGTGGAAGAACTGAAAATGATTGGTCTGGAAGACGTTTCTATTGATGAACACGGTTATATTATGGCTTACGTTCCGTCAAATTTAGAAAGTGACAACCAGCCAACGATTGGATTTATTTCTCATTACGATACTTCACCGGATTTCAGTGGGGAAAACGTGAAACCTCAGGTTTGGGAAAATTATCAGGGAGAAGATTTAGTTTTAAATAAAGAAAGCAACTTTACGTTATCTCCTTCAAGATTTGAAAGTTTAAAAAAACACATCGGACAGACTTTAATTACAACTGACGGAAATACACTTCTCGGTGCAGATGACAAAGCCGGCTGTGCAGAAATTGTAACAGCAGCAGAATATTTAATCGCTCATCCGGAAATTAAGCACGGAAGAATGGCGCTTGGTTTCACTCCGGATGAAGAAATAGGAAGAGGTGCACACAAATTTGATGTAGCTAAATTCGGGGCAGAATTTGCTTATACGATGGATGGAAGCGAAGTGGGTGAGCTGGAATATGAAAACTTCAACGCTGCAGGAGCGGTGGTAAAAATCCACGGATTGAGCGTACATCCGGGTTACGCTTTCGGAAAAATGGTAAATGCAAGTCTTTTGGCGGCAGAATTTATTCAATCTCTTCCTGCGAACGAAACACCTTCTACAACAAAAGGTTTTGACGGTTTTTATCATTTGATGGATGTGACTTCTGACGTTTCCGAGTGTAAACTTCAATACATCATTCGTGATCATGACGACGAAAAATTTGAGGCAAGAAAAAAATTCATGGATCAGAAAGTTACTGAATTTAACGAAAAACACGGCGAAGGAACGGCAGAAGTTGAAATAAAGGAACAGTACCGCAACATGAAGCAGCAGTTTGAAGGAAAAATGCATATTGTTGACCTTGCTGCAAAAGCGATGAAAGAAGCGGGAATCGAACCGAAAATAAAAGCGATCAGAGGCGGAACAGACGGAGCGCAGTTATCCTATATGGGATTGCCTTGTCCGAATATTTTTGCAGGCGGAATGAATTTCCACGGACCTTATGAATATGTTGCTTTGGAAAGTATGGAAAAAGCAGTCGAAGTGATTGTGAATATTGTGAAAGCGTAAGGTTTTTATCTATATAAATGAAGTCCAGCTCATTTTTTGAGCTGGATTTTTTACGTTAGATTCTAAAAGTTCTCTTTTCTAAATTTAGTTTCAGGAATTTTTACAACATTTTTTAAGAATCTCTCCTCACAAGCTCCAAACTCTAAAAAGTTCTTTCTTCCCTCTTCTAAAGTCATGTGATTTGGATCACTATATCGAAGCAAATCATTACATCCATCATCTTCCCAAAAACAGACATCGCAGATTTCATATTGCCCTCTTTCTTCTATTGTAAAATATCCACAACAATAACATTGAACATTTAAATCATTATTATTTTCATCCATAAACTTAAAATTAAACAAAAAACCACTACAAAATGCAGTGGCTTTACAATATTTAAAATTAAATTTTAACCGTTTTGCTGATTTCCTAAAAAAGCATCCCAACCTTGAGCCGTCAAAGCTACCAATTGATTAGAACCTCTTGCCACCATAAAATTCCCGTCCTCTTTTTCAACAGCATGACCGATAATCGTAAAATCAGGATGATTTTTCATTTTATCAAAATCATTTGGAGAAATGGTGAATAATAATTCGTAATCTTCACCACCGCTTAAAGCTGCCATTACAGGATTTAGATTAAAATCATCAGCTGTTGTAATGGTAAGATTATCCATCGGGATTTTCTCCTCGTACAATCTGAAACCTACATTCGATTGATCTGAAAGGTGAAGAATCTCCGAAGCCAAACCATCTGAAATGTCAATCATAGAGGTTGGTTTGATATCCAATTGCTCCAAAATTCCTTTTACATCGGTTCTAGCTTCTGGTTTTAATTGTCTTTCCAGAATATAATCAAAACCTTCCATTTCCGGCTGCATATTCGGATTAGCTAAGAAAACAGCGTGTTCTCTTTCCAAAATCTGAAGTCCCATGTAAGCTCCGCCCAAATCTCCGCTCACTACAAGCAAATCGTTTGGTTTTGCACCGCTTCTTTTGACGATATTTTCTTCATTCTCGATTCCCACCGCCGTAATACTCATCACCAAACCTGCATTCGAACTTGTTGTATCGCCGCCAATTAAATCGACTTTATATCTTCCGCAAGCCGTCTGAATTCCGGCATACAGTTCTTCTAACGCTTCTACAGGAAAACGATTGGAAACTGCAAGAGACACTAAAATCTGCGTAGGTGTTGCATTCATTGCTGCAATATCACTAAGATTCACCACTACAGCTTTGTAGCCCAAATGTTTCAACGGAACATATCCTAAATTGAAATGAACACCTTCTGCCAGAACATCGGTCGTGAGAACCACTCTTTTATTTCCTGGATTGATAACCGCAGCATCATCTCCTACTCCCACCTCCGAAGATTCGTTGGATAAAGGAAAAAATTCCGTTAAGTGTTTTATCAATCCGAATTCTCCTAATTTTGAAATCGGTGTTAATTCCGGGTTTTTATCTTCAAACATATTTTATTTTTTATAGCTGATGTTGGAAGCAGGATGATGGATGTTTCACCAACTTCAAACATAAAACATTGAACTTTAAACATTGAAGTTTGCCGGATCAATATTTTCCGGGCGGAAAGGAAGTTTTTTAAAATCTTCTCTTGTTAAAACCATCGTTTCAGGAGATTTATATTTATTCATGGCTTCAACTACATCATCGGGCGGCGTTGTCATTTTTCTCAACATTGTATCGATCCAGACTCCGGTTGCTTCTGCAGTGGCGCAATGCTCTCCTGCTGGTGTATAAAACTTGTGTACAAAACGGTAAATAGAACAGTCTTCTGCACAGGCATCAATTTCCAGACTTACAATCACCGTCTGATCTGCAAATATTTCTTTAAAAAAAGAAAATCTTTCGTGCATGATTACAGGACCGATTCCCCATCGGCTCATTTGGGTAACTCCCATTTTTTCCTGTTTCATAAAAGCCATTCTGGTTTGCGCACAATACTGAACGTAAGATGAATTTGCTAAATGTTTATTCGCATCAAGATCGCTCCAGCGAACTTCAAAAGTATGATAAAAAGTCATTTTTAATAATAGTTTTATATTGAACTTCTTTTTAAACTAAAATATCAACTCCTGTTTGTCATTCACAAGCGACTGAGATTCCTACGGAATGACAAACTGAAAGAATACAAGAGTGTATATTTCTACAAAAAAGTTCAAAAATTATATTCCTCAAAATTACTCAAATAAGATGGTTTATAAAAATTGTAATTTTGCAAAAAATAATCTTCAGCATAAGATTAGAAATATATGAAGCAAATAATCATTATTGGAGGTGGAGCATCGGGTTTTTTCTGCGCTGCGAATCTGGACGAAAAGAAATATAAAATCACGATACTGGAACAGAATTCAGATGTTCTGCAGAAAGTAAAAATTTCCGGAGGCGGAAGATGCAATGTAAGTCATGCCTGTTTCGATCCTAGAGAACTGGTACAGTTTTACCCTCGCGGAAACAAAGAACTGCTCAGTGTTTTCACCAAATTTCAACCAGGAGATACGATGGAATGGTTTGAAAACCGAAAAGTTTCGTTGAAGATTGAAAACGACAACAGAGTATTCCCTGAAAGCAATTCTTCACAGACCATTATCAATACTTTACTGAATGAGATTCGACAGAAGAATGTAGAAGTAAAAACAAAATGTTCGGTAAAAGAAATTGAAAAACTGAATGGAAAATATTTAGTAAAAACCAGTTTAGGCGATTTTGAAACTGATTTTGTAATTTACACTACAGGAAGTTCCCCGAAATCCTTGAAAATGATTCAGAATTTAGGACATAAAATCATTGATTTAGTTCCTTCTCTTTTTACCTTTAATATTAAAGATGATTTGCTAAAAGATCTTGCAGGAACGAGCTTTGAAATGGCGGAAACCTCTATTCCCAAACTAAAAACTGAAGAAAGCGGACCATTATTAATTACGCATTGGGGACTTTCAGGACCTGCAATTCTTAAAATATCGGCTTGGGAAGCGATAAATTTGGCAAAAGTGAAATACAATTTTGAAATTGAAGTCAATTTCATTTCCAAAGACATTGATGAAGCAGGAGAACTATTTCAGAATTTTAAAATATCCAATCCTAAAAAAACAATCGGTCAGTCGAAAATTTTTGAGGTAACGAATCGTTTCTGGCAGAGAATATTAGAAGTTTCCAATATCAATTTAAACAAACAGGTTGCGCAAATTTCAGGAAAGGAAATGCAGACCATTCTGGAAAATTTATGCAAAAAGAAATTTAATGTAACCGGAAAATCGACTTTTAAAGATGAATTTGTAACTGCAGGCGGCGTAGATTTAAAGGAAATTAATTTTAAAAATATGTCTTCGAAAATTTTGCCTAACTTTTACGTTGCAGGAGAAGTTTTGAATATCGACGCAGTGACTGGTGGTTTTAATTTTCAGGCTTGCTGGAGTGAAGCTTGGCTTATTGCTCAGGATTTAAATAATTTAAACTAAAATATTATGAAAAAACTACTGATTTTTGCAGTATTAATGACCTCAATAAACATTTTTTCGCAAGAAGTTGCTTCGGCAAATCAGGAAAAAACAGATGTTAACAATACCATTTACGAAGATATTGCTGACAAAGCAGAATATCCCGGTGGAATCAATGCATTCAGAAATAACTTTGCACAGACTTTCAAAGCAGGAAAAGTGAATGGAAGAGGTCAGATAAAATCTGAAGTAAGATTTGTAGTAGATCAGCAAGGAATGATAACTGATATTACAACTATTGGAGAGAATAAATCAATGAATAAAGAAATGGAGCGTGCGATTAAAGCAATGTCTAAAACGAAATGGATTCCTGCAAAGATTGAAGGTCAACCTGTAAAATTCAGATTTAAACTTCCTATTACAATCAATCTCGAAAATTAAATTGTATTTAGTCAAAAGAACTATCTTAACTTTTCTAAAAATCCTTTTAATCATCGGGTTCGGATATTTTTTTTGGCTCATGCTGAAAATCACCTTAGAATATATTCCATTAAACACCAATGTCAGTTTTTTGATGATTAAACAAACCGAAGTTACCGAAAGACCGGAATATCTCTACTTTTTTTACACTCATATTTATACAAGTATCTTTATTTTGCTAACAGGTTTTTTAGCCATTCTCAGAAAAGATTTTGGACTGAAAAGCTTCCACAGAAACGCAGGAAAAATCTATATTTTCCTGATTCTTTTATTTGCTGCACCATCAGGAATTTACATGGGGATATTTGCTAATGGCGGATTTTTATCTAAAATTTCTTTCGTGATTTTAGGATGTTTGTGGTGGTTTTCGACTTATAAAGCATTTAGTTTAGCTCAACAAAAAAAATTCAAAGAACACAAACAGTGGATGTGGCGAAGTTTTGCGCTTACTATTTCTGCCATCACATTGAGAATGTGGAAGATAATTATCGTATATTTATTTCACCCAAATCCGATGGATGTTTACCAGATTATTGCCTGGCTCGGATGGATTCCAAATCTATTATTAATTGAATATTTAATCTCAAAAAAACACCTATGAAAATTTTAAAATTATCGTTAATTTCCTTATTTACAATCAGTTTAGTTGCCTGTAAAAAGGATACAAAAACAACAGATTCTTCCAAAGACAGTCTTACAGCAAAAAAGGATTCTGTAGTGATCCCAGAAATTTATAAAGAATATTACGGTATTTACACCGGAGAATTTGCCGGAAAAGGAATGATAACTTCAGAAGACGGTGAAGAATATGAAGGTGACGTTTATAAAAAAATTTCGCTGAAAATTAACCGAATTACCAAAGACAGCGTTTACGGACAAAGTATTGTTGACGGAAACCAGCGTCCTTTCAGGGGAGTTTTTAATGAAAGTTCAAACTCGTTTGTATTAGATGAACCCGGAAATGATAAAACCGACGGAAGATTTGAAGTAAAACTAAAAAGTGACAGCATTACCGGAAAATGGACCGCCTTTAACAAATCTGCCGTTAAAGCTCCTTCTAAAACCCTAAAACTGATTAAAAAAGAATTTGTCTACAATCCGAATTTTATACTGGATGAAAATTCTGATCTTATTGACTGGGAAAATCCTAAAAATTTTGTAGAAAAATATACTGATGAAAAAACCGGAAAAACAGAAACCTATACTTCTTCTAAAAACAGAGTGGCCTCTGATGCTGTTTTCAAAATTAATGCTTCGACACAAAAACTGAAAGAAAAAGACTTAAAAAACCTCCGAAAGCTCGATATGGAAATCATCAAAAATGCTGTTTTCGCAAGACACGGATATGCATTTAAAAAACAGACCTATCGTAGCTTTTTTGAACAGACCGATTGGTATATTCCAGTTTCCAATAATGTTGACAACGAACTTTCACCAATGGAAAAAGACAATGTCGCTTTACTGAACCGTTTTATAAAATATGCGGAAGACAAATATGATCAGTTCGGAAGATAATCTTTTATTTCTTTAATCTCACCAATAGATAAAGCAGTAAACATCCTGCAGCGTAACATGCAATATCTACCCAGGAAAAAGAATTTCCAATCACAATATACATCAGGCTTCCCGGTTGGAAGCCTAGTTTTTCGGCTATATTAAAATATTGAGCAAACTCAACAATACAGGAAAAAGCAAAAATTCCTACAATAAGTTTTGTGTCGTTTACCTTAAAAAAGCTTTTTACAAAAGTATAAAGCAATATCACTACGATTACATCTCCGAGATAAGCTCTGATGAAAAAATTATCTTTTAAGACGGTGGCAATTAAAACTTCTATTAGAAATATGAAAATAGCAGCCAGAAAATACCTATAGCTAAAGTGAAATGACAATTCTTTTTCCCGCATTTGATTTTATTTGTGTAGTATAAAAGTTGATGCTTCCAAATTTCGGCGACCAAAGGTCGCCGAAATTTTCAAAGTTTTATTTTTTTACTTTTATTGAACATCCGATAGCTACCGTTTTTGAAGTTTTCACTTCCTGTCCATTCACTAAGGCATTTACAGCATCCTGTACATATCGTTCAGAGACATCATCCGGATTTTCGTAATTGTTATCAATTGCACCAATGTATTTTACAATATTTCTCTCACCATCTTTTTGCAACACAAAAACATGAGGCGTTTTTGTAGCTCCATATTGAGGAAAAATCTCCTGCTTTTCATCAATAAGATAAGGAAAAGTAAAGCCTTTTTCTTTGGCTCTTTCTATCATTTTTTGGTAGCTGTCTTCAGGCTGTATTTTAGGATCATTAGGATTAATCGCAATGACAGGATAACCCATTTCTTTAAACATTTTATCAAGTTCAATAATTCTTTCTTCGTACTTTTTGGCATAAGGACAATGATTACAGGTAAAAATCACAATAAAGCCTTTTGTATCAGAAAAATCACTTAACGAAACCATATTTCCGTCTATATTTTTCAGACTGAAATCGGTCGCTATATCTCCAACCTGATACCCACTCTTTTCAGTTGAATTTTGTTTAGCCTCCTTCTTCGAAGGTTTTTGGGCAAGACACACACAGCTGAACCCCAGAAAAGTTATCAGCATTATTAAAGCTTTCAAGTTTTTCATATTTTTTATTTAATTTAAATTTTTTTCAATAATACTTTCCAATTCCTGTTTTGACATTTCTCCATCGTTGAAATGGATTTTTTCTGAATGTTTATAGATGATGGTCACGGGAATATTGCCTTCCCATTTTTCTTCAAAAGCAGGAATCCAGGTATTCATTCTTTTAATATCATCTAAAATGACAACTTCGGCTGTCAGATTTTTATTTTCAATAAATTTCACAACCTTTTCTTTATCTTTTGCTCTGTCCAGAGAGACCAAAAGCATTTTGAAATTCTTTTTACCGCTGAATTTATTATTAATTTCCATGAAATCCGGAAGCTCTTTTACACACGGAGCACAAGTTGTCGACCAAAAATTAAGAACCAGCAGAACATTTTTATTTTCTTTGATTTTGTCCCGAAGAAGTTCATACTGAATAAGCGCAACATCACCAGTGATTTTTTTATTTTGTGAAAACAAAAAAGAACTGCTGCAGAAAAATATGATTAAAACAAGTAATTTCTTCATACTCAAAATTAAGCAATTGTTTCTAATATAATGGAACAAATTTTGTTGAACAACTTTTAAACACAGATATAAATATTTTAATATTATGAAAAAACTTTTTCAGCTTTTAGCATTCTCCTTTAGTGCTTTATATCTTGCACAAACAGCCGACTCTTCTAAAGTAAGCGAAACGGGTACGCAAAAAAATCAACCAACCATCAGTCTTTCCGATATTCCTGATCTTGAATTTGTAAAAACAAAATTAGACCTGAAAGGAGTTGTTACGAAAGCAGATGAACTACCGGAATTTCCCGGAGGAATGAAAGCTTTTCACAAAAAATATTTCGAAAATATTCAGACTTTAGATTTAAAGCATAAAGAAAAAATAGACACCAGATTATATTTCATTGTTGAAAAAAACGGTTATGTGAGAAATGTAACAGCAGCAGGAACCAATAAAAAACACGCCAAGGAAGCAGAATTGGGAATGAGAAGAATATTTGAACGGTGGAAACCGGCAAAACTGAATGGCGAGCCTGTAAGATATTTGTTTTATTTTCCTTTGATTTCAAAAAAATATTAGAATTTTAATTTTTATATTTATTGAATATCCTCAATTAATCATAATCCTGTACTATTAGCAATAACGAGCCTTTCAAAGAGTC
>NZ_JBVYOF010000008.1:0-126404 GCF_056133985.1 Chryseobacterium sp. L12
TTAAATCGAACTCACGTTATATTATATAGAAAAACCTGCCTCACAGCAGGTTTTTTTATATCTGTCATTGTAAGCAAAGCGAAGCAATCCGTTTAAAATACTTGTGCAGATTTAAGAGATTGCTTCGTGGTTCGTTCTCGCAATGACATTTTAAAACAAACTCTCGTCCACAAAATTCGGGAGCGTCACTTTCAGATTCGGTTCTGCTTCCATGGCTCTTTTGATGGCGAAAACAGCACCTTCATTTCTTGCCCAGCTTCGTCGGGAAATTCCGTTGTTGACATCCCAGAAGAGCATTGATTTTAATCTTCTGTCGGCATCATCGCTTCCGTCCAATAACATCCCGAAACCACCATTGATCACTTCGCCCCAACCTACTCCGCCTCCGTTGTGAATAGAAACCCAGGTTGCTCCACGGAAACTGTCGCCAATCACATTGTGAATCGCCATATCTGCCGTAAATCTCGAACCGTCATAAATATTGGAAGTCTCTCTGTACGGAGAATCTGTCCCCGATACATCATGATGATCTCTTCCCAAAACCACCGCTCCGATTTCTCCGTTGGCAATGGCTTTGTTGAAGGCTTCAGCGATTTTCATTCGTCCTTCTGCATCTGCATATAAAATTCTTGCCTGCGAACCGACCACCAGATTATTTTCCTGCGCCCCTTTGATCCACTGAATATTGTCTTTCATCTGCTGCTGGATTTCTTCAGGAGAATTTTTAATCATTTCCTCTAAAACCTGACAGGCAATTTCATCCGTTTTCTGCAAATCTTCCGGTTTTCCGCTTGCACAAACCCAACGGAACGGTCCGAAACCGTAATCGAAACACATCGGTCCCATAATATCCTGAACATAAGAAGGGAATTTGAACTCTCTTCCCAACGTAGGATGATCTGACATTACATCGGCTCCCGCACGTGAAGCTTCCAGCAAAAAGGCGTTGCCGTAATCGAAGAAATACGTTCCTTTTTCTGTATGTTTATTGATGGCTGCAGCGTGTCTTTTCAGTGTTTCCTGAACTTTTTCTTTAAACAGTTCAGGGTTTTCTGCCATCATGATATTCGATTCTTCAAAGCTTTGTCCGGCAGGATAATACCCTCCTGCCCAAGGATTGTGAAGCGAAGTCTGATCGCTGCCAATATCAATTCTTATGTTTTCCTGATCAAATTTTTCCCAAACCTCAACGATGTTTCCAAGATAAGCCAGAGAAACCGATTCTTTATTTTCCTGAGCCTTTTTTACTCTTTCTACCAGTTCATCCAGATTTTCATGGATTTCGTTCACCCATTTCTGATCGTGACGAATTTTGGTAATTTTCGGGTTGACTTCTGCACAAACCGTCACACAACCTGCAATATTTCCCGCTTTTGGCTGCGCTCCGGACATTCCGCCCAAACCTGAAGTAACGAACAATCCGCCTTTTGGTTCTTTATTTATTTTTCTGAATGCATTCAAAACCGTAATCGTTGTTCCGTGAACAATTCCCTGCGGACCGATGTACATATAACTTCCCGCCGTCATTTGTCCGTACTGCGAAACCCCCAACGCATTGAATTTTTCCCAGTCATCGGGTTTAGAATAGTTAGGAATAACCATTCCGTTTGTCACGACAACTCTCGGCGCATTTTTATGCGAAGGAAACAATCCCATCGGATGACCGGAATACATCACCAGAGTCTGTTCGTCCGTCATTTCAGACAGATATTTCATGGTTAAAAGATACTGCGCCCAGTTGGAGAAAACCCCTCCGTTTCCACCGTAAGTAATCAATTCGTGAGGATGTTGCGCTACAGCATAATCCAGATTGTTCTGAATCATCAGCATAATCGCTTTTGCCTGCTCAGATTTCCCGGGATAATCAGAAATTGGTCTGGCCTTCATTTCGTAATCCGGACGAAAACGGTACATATAAATTCTTCCGTATTCATCAAGTTCTTTTCTGAACTCCTGAATTAACTCTGCATGAAATTGAGGTTCGAAATACCGTAAAGCATTCTTTAATGCTAATTTTTTTTCTTCTTCCGTTAAAATTTCTTTACGTTTCGGAGCGTGGTTGATGTTGGTTTCGTATGGTTTCGGTTGTGGCAGCTGGCTTGGAATACCTTGCTGTATTTGCTCTTTGAAAGTCATAGTTCAGTTTAAAATTCTTTGGTTGAATGCTGAAATTATAGTTCTAAAATCAAGGTTTTAAAGATATAAAGAAAAATTTATACCTGAAACAGGCTTCGACATGTGTTTAAAAAGCTTTTGAAGCAAAAAGTATTTCACAAAATCATCAGGTTTTTTATATTTGGAATCTGCGGAAGTGTTGGAATGAAATTTTACAGAATCCAGATAGAACGAAGAATTGTTTAATTAAAATATAACTGTTTTATAATCAATATTAAAATACAGATCAAATGAGAGAAGAAAACCTGAATAAACTGAAAAGTATTTTTTCTGACCTAAAAAGTGAAGAACAAAAACTGAAAGAAAGTCTGGAAAAGAAGAAAACCGAAGAAGATCTTTTTCTTGAAGAGTTCAAAAAACTCTGCAAAAATATTATTGATCCCAAAATGCAGGAATTCAGAAGAATGCTGAGAGAAAACGGTTTTGGATGTAAAATCTCAGTAAATGAGGAAAACCGGGAAGGAAAAGGAATCAATTCCAGAGCTCATATTAAACTTCAGATTTCCAGAAATCCTGATTCTAATTTTTATACCAACAGTAAATTTCCGCATATCATGTTTATCGGAAATATTGTTTCCAAAAGAATCGAAATTCACGAGGATACTATTTTTCAGAACGGAACAGGAACTGCCGCTCTTAAAGAGCAAACTTATTCTATAGAAAATCTTAATGAAGAAATTACAGAGCAGGAAATCTTGCATTCTATTGAGAATATTCTGATGAATAAATAGCCAGATTTTCAGGTTTAGAAAAAATAATCAGTAGAAACCACTTTAATAAAAAAGGAGAATCATCTCTGATTCTCCTGTTGGTAGCGGGGACACGACTCGAACGTGCGACCTCCGGGTTATGAGCCCGACGAGCTACCTACTGCTCTACCCCGCGGTATATTTTCTGAAACGTTTACCGAAAACGTTATATTTAGTAGCGGGAACCGGACTCGAACCGATGACCTTCGGGTTATGAGCCCGACGAGCTACCTACTGCTCCATCCCGCGATATATTTTTGCACTCTAAAAAATGGTAAGTGACCTTAGTAGCGGGGACACGACTCGAACGTGCGACCTCCGGGTTATGAGCCCGACGAGCTACCTACTGCTCTACCCCGCGATATTGGACTGCAAATATACGAATAATTCTTAAAAATGCAAGTTTTTCTTTTAAATAAGGCATATTCTTTGATTCAATCTAAATATTCGTACATTTGTTTATGGCAAAAATTTTAAAAATATATCCAGATAATCCTCAGGAAAATCTTATCAATGAGGTAATTAAGACATTGAATAATGGTGGACTTATCATCTACCCTTCTGATACGGTATATGCTTTGGGCTGTAATATTTTTGACATTAAAGCAATGGAAAAACTTGCCCAGCTAAAAAAGCAAAAGCTGGAAAAAGCAAAATTTTCTATCATATGTAATGATCTAAGCCATCTTTCGGATTTTACAAGACCTATTGATACTTCTATATTCAGATTTCTGAAAAGCCATCTTCCGGGTCCGTTTACTTTTATCCTTGATGCCAACAAAAACCTGCCTTTAGCCTACAAAAACCACAAAACTATCGGGATACGGGTTCCTGATCATCCTATCCCTCAACTAATTGTAGAAAAACTGGGACACCCTATCGCTTCTACATCGATTAAAGATGACGATGAAATTATTGAATATTCTACTGATCCCGAACTCATTGCTGAAAAGTACGATCATCTGGTTGATATTGTGATCGATTCCGGCTATGGAGATAATATAGCATCAACCATTGTAGATCTAACTTCCGGTGAACCGGAGATCATTCGTCAGGGAAAAGGAGAAATATAGATCTGCTTTAGAATGAGTTTAAACGGTAGATATTCTTTAGGTATAATCCTCACCTTTGTATTGCTTACTGCTTTTATGCTGTACTCAATGCCTGTTATCAATATTTTTTTTCAGTATAAAGCAGTATCACCAGATTTATTTTTTTATAACAGGCTTTCGCTATGGTTGGTTTTAGCATTGGTTTTATTGTATAATTTCTTCATAGAAGACAGATCTTTTTTCGTTTGGGAAGATAAAAAATATTCTTTTCTGTTTTATTTGAGTGCTGTTGCTGTTGTGTATCTTATATGTACAATTGGCGGTGCTCTTCTGAACGGTATTATCATTTTTCTGACAGAAGAAAAAATCAGCAAAAGACTCGCAGAGTTCAAAATTTTATTCCAAGACAATTATCTGCTTATAGCATTTACCTGTCTTACCGCAGGAGTGATTGAAGAACTGCTGATGAGGACTTACATTCAGCCAAGAATTGAGAAAATTTATAATAGTCCGATGCTGGGCGTGGTAGGTTCTGCACTTTTGTTTGGACTTCTTCACAGTACTTACGGAACAATCGGGCAGGTTGCGGTTCCATTTTTTATAGGACTTGTTTTTGCCATGTTTTATAAAGTATATTCCAATATTAAAATTCTGGTCATCTGTCATTTTCTTATTGATTTCATTTCTTTGATGATGATGAATATGATCGATATTAAACACTTATCTTTATTATAGTTATGAAAATTATAACTTCTCCCGCAAAACTGATGAATGTAGATTATTCAACTGATCTTCTTCGTTCCACAACACCCAAATTTATTGATGAAGCAGCATTAATCCAATCTTATTTGAAAGAAAAAACTCCCAAATATCTTTCAGAATTAATGGAAATTTCGTCTAAACTCGCTGACGAAAACTGGGAGAGAAACCAAAAATGGAAGGCCAAACCAACGGCAAAAGAATCATGTCCTGCCCTATTTGCTTTTACAGGAGAGGTTTACAGAGGTTTAGATGCCAAAAGCTTAGATAAAAAAGCCGTGGATTATCTTCAAAAAAATCACAGAATACTTTCCGGATTATATGGATTACTGAAACCTTCTGACAAAGTAATGCTTTACCGTCTGGAAATGGGAAGAAATTTTGAATTTGAAGAATATAAAAACCTCTACAGCTTCTGGACAGAAAAAGTAACTGATCTGCTTAATTCTGAGATGAAAAAAAATGAAATCCTTCTTAACCTTGCAAGCAACGAATACGTAAAAGTAATTGACCGAAAAAAACTGAATCATCAGATGATTGATTTTGATTTTTATGAGCTGAAAGAAGGAAAACTGAAAACCATCGTTGTTTATACCAAACATGCAAGAGGTCTTGTCGCAAGATTCTGCGCAGAAAATAATGCTGAAACGCTGAACGATGTAAAAGCATTCAACTATGAAGGCTACAGAATTGATGAAGAAAAATCAACGGATAACCATCTTGTTTTTGTACGATGAAATTTGAAGAAATAAAGAAAATTTTTGCTCAAAACATTTCTGATTTATATGAAGAATCGGAAAACCGTTTTATGTTTCAACTGTTTGCCGAATATATTCTGGGCTGGAATACAATTCAACAAAGACAGTTTTCAGATAAGGAAATCTCAGAAGAACATGAAAGAAAATTCAGACACATTATTTCAGAACTAAAAACAGGAAAACCTTATCAGCAGATTTTGGGTGAAACTGAATTTTACGGAATGAAAATTTTTGTGGATGAAAATGTGCTGATTCCACGTCCGGAAACAGAAGAGCTGCTGGAAATTGCACTACAAAAAATCCAAAGTTCTGAACTCAAAATTCAGGATATGAAAATTCTTGATATCGGAACCGGAAGCGGAATCATTCCTTTAGTTTTGAAAAAACATTTTCCTGAAGCTGTAGTTTACACCGTTGACTTCTCTGAAGAAGCCTTGAAAACTGCCAGAAAAAATGCAGAATTTCATCAGTCTGACATTCATTTCATTCATGCTGATTATCTTAATTACGATTTGAATCAGAATTTCGATATTATTATTTCAAATCCACCTTATATTGGAATAAATGAAGAAACTGAAATTGCTGATGCTGTTAAAAACTTTGAACCCACAATGGCGTTGTTTTCTCCTACTTCAGATGCGCTGATTTTTTATAGAAAAATTGCAGAAGATGCAAAGAAATATCTGCATAAAAACGGGTTTGTATTTCTTGAAATCAATCAGAAATTAGGGCATGAAACATTGGCTTTATATGAAAAAGGTTTCACTGAAGCGGAACTAATAAAAGATCTTAGCGGAAATGACAGATTTATAGTCGTTAAAAAATAAAGACTGAAACTCCTACCTGGTTGTCTTTTCTCTGCATTTTTTTACGGCTAAAGGAAATTTCGATCTTATATCTGAAAGACTTAAAATTATTTATGGGCTGCAATATTGTTTAAAATCCATTCCAGCTGCACATCTTTTTTATCAATTACATCCTGCAAACTTTCTATGACTTCAACATCAGGAACAACGCCCCGCTGTTTCTCTTCAAACTCAATGTTAGGCTGCACCAAAAGCAAACCAATCGGAAATTCTATTTTAGAATGGGGTAACTTTTGATAAGAATAAAATCCTGCTACCGTTCCGTCATTGGCGCCTCCTGTTTCTTCACCTACCAAAACAGCTCGTTTGTCATACTTTAATTTTGACGAAATTACCGATGAGGCAGAGAAACTGCTTCCGTTGATCAGTACATATACCTTCCCTGAAAAAGCATCTTCTTTAGGCTTTGTAGATTTATTCTCTTTCATCTTGTAATACGCAATTCCGTCTTTACCTTTGTAAACATTAAAAGCCTGATAAAAAAAGTAACCGGGATAAGCTAGACTTTTGAAAGTATACTGCAGCGGATTGGCTTTTCGAAAATAATTAGTTCTGAACGGACTCATTCTGGAGGTTAATTCTGAAGGTTTGATCAGGACAAAAGGTTCTTTCGCAAGATAAGAGTAGAGATTATTGATCTCAGAAAGCGAGCCTCCGTAATTGTTCCTGATGTCAATAATCAGATAGGAAGATTGGGCATTTTTAATTTTAGAAAATGTTTCTTTATAAAATTTCTGAGAGAAAGTTCCCGAAAAGCTCTTGATCTTCATATATGCAACCGTACTGTCTTTGTCCAGAAATTTAAAACTCCTGTTATAAGAATTGCTGAATGCTACATAATCGTTGATCTTTTTTTCAGGAGTTCTTTTGCGGTCTGTTTTTTCTTTTTCGAGCTCTTTTTCGTTCTTTGATTGTCGTTTTAAAATGATTTGCTTTCTTTTGTTTTCATAAAGCGTTTCAATTTTTGCGCTGTCCAGAATTCCTTTTTCAGCAACATAAAAATTAAAGAAAACATCGTTCAGATAATAAGGCTGGAACGTTGTATTTTCACCATCACTATTGATTAATTTACTATATTTTCTGATATATTTTGAAACAGGTTCATCATTAATACTCAGGAGTTCTGTTCCCGGTTTAATATTCTCAACAGAATCTTTATTCTCTGTAAAATAAAGATGCTCACCCTCAAGACGGTACTCAAATCTTCCGAAAAGTCCTTTTTTATTTTTCAGTGTCTTAATTTCTTTTTTCGAAAATCTTTTTGCAGGCATTCTCAGAGAAAGATGACCTTCTTTGATCTGCGCAATAACAGGCTGCAATTTGAAATAAAACTGTACAGAATTGAGTGGCTTATTTATCGTATTTTTAATGCTGTCAAATTTATAATCAAGTTCCTTTTTAGAGATGTACCAGTATAGTTTTGGATGAAGCTGCTGAAGTTTAGAATAAGCAAAGTCTACATCTTTTCTGAGATTTTCCGGAGAGATCATTTCCAGTCTCTGCTCGTTATAGTTTTTCACAGAAGTACAGGAAGAAAAAATGACTGCTAAAGCAATAAAAAAAAGATATTTCAAGGTTAAGCGGTTTAAAAAATAAAATTACTAAAACTTTATTGAAAATTAAAAAGTAAAACAGAAACTCATCCGTCAGTTAAAAAAGTTGATTAACTTTATCATTATGAAGAATCATTCATTATTGTTTTATATTTAAAAAAGCCAAATGATCTATTTTTTAGTTATTATCACTATACTATTTGTATTAGCTTATTTCATTCTTTCATCAGAAGTTTTCGGAGCAAATCCGAAAGGAAAACGCCGGGAAAGAATTTTACAGTCTAAAAACTTCAAAAACAAGCAGTTTCAGAATCAGAGTTTTACTCCTCAGTTTGCAGAAGGCTATTCTATGCCCAAAGTAATGTCAGAATTTTTTCTGGGTAAAAAAGACCCTTTATTGAAGCCTGCCCAGGCTATACCCGCAATACATTCAGACCTGAAGAATTTACCTCAGGATAAGGATGTTTTTGTCTGGCTGGGACATTCTTCTTACTTCTTAAAAATTGAAGGTGTTTCGTTTTTGATAGATCCTGTTTTAAGTAAATACGGCTCGCCTTTTCCGATATTTAACAAAGCTTTTGAAGGTTCAGATATCTTTAAACCTGAAGATATTCCTGCTATTGATTATCTTGTCATTACCCACGATCATTACGATCATCTTGATTTTCCTACGGTAAAAGCAATCCGCAACAGGGTTGAAAAAGTCATTCTTCCTTTGGGAGTCGGAGCGCATTTTGAAAGATGGGGATATTCTGAAGACCAGCTAATAGAAGAAGACTGGGACGCTGTTGTTGAGCTTAAAAAACAATTTAAGATTACCTTTACACCCGCAAGACACTTTTCCGGAAGAAAATTTAGCCGAAACAATACTTTATGGACATCCTACGTACTTCAGTCATCTTCAATGAAGATATTTTTGGGCGGCGACAGCGGCTATGATACCCATTTTAAAAATATAGGAAAAAATTTCGGACCTTTTGATCTTGCCATTCTGGAAAACGGACAGTATAATGAAGCATGGAAATATATTCACGCGCTACCGGAAGATGTGATACAGGCAAGTCTTGATATCAATGCAAAGAAAATAATCCCTGTTCATTCCGGAAAATTTGCACTGGCGCTTCATCCCTGGAACGAACCGCTTCAAAAAGTGACTTCTTTGGCAAAAGAACACAACATTAAAGTTTTAACACCGAAAATTGGCGAAGTTTTAGAACTCCACAATGATGAAACATCATTCGAACGGTGGTGGCAATAACTTAATCGTGCCAGATTCCTTTATATCTTTTCGGGTGATTTTCTAGCTGTTGCCTTACAAAATCGCATTCCGGATCTATCATCAGATCTTTTTCTTCGGCATAATTTACAAGCTTGTCTAAAAGCAGCTTTGCAAAGCCATGCCCTTCATGCTTTTCATCAATTTTTGTATAGTAGACATTCAGAAGCCGCCCGTCTAAAGAGATTGACATATACCCAACTTTTTCATCATCTATAATAAGTTGCAGCTCATCTTGATACGGAGATATTTGAAATTTAATATTATTCATGATAACTTATTTGTAATGGTTGATATTGAGGATCGTTTTTATTTTAAAAATACAAAAATTTAATGAATATTTCAAACTAAAATTTGTAATTTAGATAGCGTATTGAAATATTATAGATTTTAATAATTAATTTTAAAAATATAATTAATTTGATCTATCACGTAAATTATCTTTAAAAATTAAAAAACTATCCTTCACAATTATTCTTATTTTAATTTTGAAATATTAATTGAAAAATAAATTATTATGAATAACCAAGACTCAGGTAAATGCCCTTTTCCTCACGACGATTTTTCGAAAAAAAATGATCCTAATCAAGGAGAAACCATTCACAGCCAGAACGAAAAAAATCCTGTTACGCCAGATGCTTCCCACAGCAGTCCGGGAAAATGCCCCGTTATGCACGGTGCAAATACAGGCACAGACCAATCAGTGATGAGTTGGTGGCCCAAAGCTCTAAATCTTGACATACTTCATCAACACGATAAAAAAACCAACCCTCTCGGAGAAGATTTCAATTATGCAGAAGAGTTTAAAAAACTGGATCTTGAAGCTGTAAAATCTGATCTGAAAAACCTGATGACTGAAAGTAAGGAATGGTGGCCTGCAGATTGGGGACATTATGGAGGATTGATGATCAGAATGGCGTGGCACGCTGCAGGAACATACAGAGTTGCTGACGGAAGAGGTGGCGCAAATACGGGAAACCAAAGATTTGCCCCGTTGAATTCATGGCCAGATAATGCCAATTTGGATAAAGCAAGAAGACTGCTTTGGCCTATTAAGAAAAAATATGGAAATAAATTATCCTGGGCAGACCTTATGATTCTTGCAGGAAATATAGCTTATGAATCTATGGGCTTTAAAACTTTTGGATTTGCAGGCGGAAGAGAAGATATATGGCATCCTGAAAAAGATATCTACTGGGGAAGCGAGAAAGAATGGCTTGCTCCAACAGGAAGCGAAGGAAGCCGATATTCCGGAGAAAGAGATCTGGAAAATCCTCTTGCTGCTGTGATGATGGGATTAATATACGTAAATCCTGAAGGTGTTGACGGAAATCCTGATCCTTTGAAAACCGCTCAGGATATGAGAACCACTTTCAAAAGAATGGCGATGAATGATGAAGAAACAGTAGCTCTTACAGCCGGCGGACATACCGTAGGAAAAGCTCACGGAAATGGTGACGCTTCCACTTTGGATAGTGATCCTGAAGAAGCCGGTATTGAAAACCAAGGTTTTGGATGGATAAATCCTAAAGGCGGCGGAGGAAATACAGTAACCTCCGGAATTGAAGGAGCATGGACAACCCATCCGACAAGATTTGATAATGAATATTTTGATTTGCTGTTCAAATATGACTGGGAACTGAGAAAAAGTCCGGCGGGAGCATGGCAGTATGAGCCTGTAAATATTGCCGAAGAAGATAAACCTGTAGATGCCCACAATCCTGATGTACGCAGAAACCCTATGATGACCGATGCAGACATGGCTTTGAAAGTAGATCCTGAATACAGAAAAATTTCAGAAAAATTTCGTGAGAATCCTGAATATTTTCAAGATGTCTTTGCCAGAGCATGGTTTAAACTTACGCACAGAGATCTGGGTCCAAAATCAAGATATCTTGGAGCTGATGTTCCTGCGGAAGATCTTATATGGCAAGATCCTATTCCTACAGTAGACTACACACTTTCTGATGATGAAATAGAAGCTTTAAAAACAAAAATTTTAAGTTCGGGGTTGAGTAAGGCTGAGCTGATCAATACCGCTTGGGATTCCGCAAGAACATTCCGAGGCTCTGACTTCAGAGGCGGAGCAAACGGAGCAAGAATTCGTCTTGAACCCATGAAAAACTGGGAAGGAAACGAGCCTGAAAGACTTAAAAAAGTTTTAAATGTTCTCGAAATGATTCAAGCTGGCTCAGACAAAAAAATAAGCATTGCGGATTTAATTGTTTTAGGAGGAAGTGCAGCTGTAGAGCAGGCTGCCAAAGAAGCCGGATTCGATGTAAAAGTTCCTTTTGCACCAGGAAGAGGTGATGCTTCTCAGGAACAGACTGATGTGGAATCTTTTGCAGAGCTGGAGCCATTACATGATGCATATAGAAACTGGCAGAAGAAAAACTATGTTGTAACTCCGGAAGAAATGATGCTCGACAGAACTCAGCTCATGGGACTTACTGCACCGGAAATGACCGTTCTTATTGGCGGAATGAGAGTTCTGGGAACCAATTTTGGCGGGACCCGACATGGTGTTTTCACAGAAAATACTGGAGTTTTGAGTAATGATTTCTTTGTGAATCTTACGGATATGAACTACAAATGGCAGCCAGCAGGAGAAAATTTATATAATATTGTAGACAGAAAGTCTGGCGAAACAAAATTTACCGCAACCAGAGTAGATTTGGTATTTGGTTCCAATTCTATCCTGAGAGCGTATGCAGAAGTGTATGCACAGGACGATAATAAAGAAAAATTTGTAAAAGATTTTGTCAAAGCCTGGACTAAGGTAATGAATGCCGACCGCTTTGATCTGAAATAAGCATATTTCATCATCATATTAATAATCCTTCATTGTTTTTAAACTTTGAGGGATTTTTTATTCAAAAGATTAAACTTTTCTTATTTTTGTGAAAATATAAATACTCGGTCTTGAAGAATCACTTAATCATCTTTTCTACTGCTTTATTCGGTGTTTTTGCCGGGTGGATCGACGTTAAAGGTCAGGAATCTAAAGAAATTCTGGAACTGAAGAGTAAACTGACTTCTGCAAAAAGCCCTAAAGATAAACACATCCATTATTTGCAGCTTGCTGACGCTTACGGAATGCAAGGGAAAACAGATAGTGTTTTTGTTTTTTTAACCAGAAGCGAAGAAAATGCTAAGAAAATGAATAATAATGATGAGGCCGGTAGAATAAATATTTTTCTCTCACAATTTTTTTTGCAGAAAGGAGATTTGAAAAATTCTGAAAAATACATTAACGAAGCTCATCTTTTGTTAGCCAATTCCAAAAATTATGACCATGTAGGATTACTAAATTATGCCACAGCTGGTGTAAACATCTTTAAAAAACAATATACCAAAGCCACGGAAAATTACAAAAAAAATATCCGTTTGTATGATGAAGGCAAGGAAATAGACAAAAAATATGTCACCATGGCTTATCAGGGATTGTTCACCAATTTAATCATTCAGAGCAACTTTAGAGAGGGCTATTTAGAATCGAATAAGTATATTGACTACGTAAAGAAAAACGAACCAGAAAGGTTAGATATTGCCTATCTTTTGTTAGGTAGTTTTTACATGAGTGCTAAAGATTACGACAAATCGCTCAATTCATATCAAAAAACAGTTTCTTTGTCCAAGAATCAGGATTTAGTAAATCTTTGTTATGCTTTTTTAGGAATTATTTATGCCGAAAAAAAAGAGTTGGATTTAGCAAAAAAATATACCGATAAAGCCAATGCGTTTTTTAAAGGAGGCAATAACAATATTGCTTTAGGAAGTATTTACTACGGTTACGCAAGTATTTTTTTACAGCAAAACAAATTAGATCAAGCGGAAGAATATATTAAAAAAGCAATTGCAATTGCCCCAGAAAAAGATATTTCATCTACTAAATTTTCATACCTTTCTAAGCGGAATGAAATTTTGCTTAAAAAATTAACGCAATCGAGTTCTAATATGAGCGATGTAGAGAGAAAACAAAAATTAGAACTACTTCTAAATGATTTAAAAGAGAACTCCCAATTTTTAGAATCTACTGATACTTTCCTAAGTCCAGAACTTATTATTACTAATTTTGATAATCTATCGAAAGTAAACGAAGAATTGGGAAATTATGAACAAGCTCTTTTTTATCGAAAAAAATACATTGATAAAAAAGAAGAAACGTACGGTTTGGATAAAATGAAAGAATTTCTGAATACCCAATCTGATTACGAATTGCGTGAACAAAAAGCCAAAATAGAACTTCAGGAAGCTACTAAACGTATTCAGCTGCAAAAAGAGATTGAACTAAAAGCCTTAAAATTCGAGTACGAAAAAAAACAAGCCGAAGCCAAGACCGAAGCCGAAAAGAAAAGATTGCTTTTGGAAGAAGACCTGAAACGCAGAGAAATAGAGCTTACCTATGTTCAACAAAAAAAAGCAGCAGAACAAAGATATATTCAGGAGAAAAAATTAGCTCAAATTAATCAAGAGAAAAAAGACGCCATTGCCAAAGCAGAATTAGAAACCTCAAAATCCGAAAAAAATATGTGGGCAATTGGTGCTGGTTTGTCTTTGTTGCTGTTGGGTTTTGCAGGCTTTTCTTATAACCAAAAGCGTAAAGACAATAAGAAAATAGCCGAAGAAAAACAAAAATCTGAAAATCTTCTGCTGAATATTCTTCCGCATGAAGTGGCAGAAGAGCTGAAAGAAAAAGGTAAAACAAGTGCAAAACATTTTGATGAAGTTTCAGTTTTATTTACCGATTTTGTCAATTTCACTGCAAATTCAGAAAGAATAGGTGTACAAGAAGTTCTTAATGAACTCAACATCTGCTTTACAGAATTTGACAAAATTATGGACAGATATAATCTGGAAAAAATAAAAACCATTGGAGATGCTTATCTTGCGGTAAGCGGATTACCGGTTTCTAATGAAGAGCATGCAGAAAACGCAGTTAATGCGGGATTGGAAATTTTAGATTACATCAAAAAGAGAAAGGAAAATAATCCCAATGCTTTGGATATAAGGATTGGAATACATTCAGGACCAGTGATTGCCGGAATTGTCGGAGTGAAAAAGTTTGCATACGATATCTGGGGAGACACCGTAAACACAGCGGCAAGAATGGAGCAAAACAGCCAGAAAGGCAGGCTCAATATTTCTGGCTTTACATACGATTTGATAAAAAACAAATTCGTTTGCGAATACAGAGGTAAAATAGAGGTAAAAGGAAAAGGTGAACTGGATATGTATTTTGTAGAAAAATTATAATTGTGATTACAAAAAACTCACTATTTCAGCCAACATATTTTCTGATTATCTTTACAGATTGATAGCGTATCAATCAGCAAATTCTACCAACTTAAAATATAAAGGTTTGAAAAAAAGTCTACTTCTCCGACTGCTTTATATTGCAATAATATTAATGCAACATTTTTATTCTGCGCAAAACACTGCGGAGAATCTTCAGATTTTATATGAAAAAGAAGTAGAGGAAGGCTTTGCCATTGAAGGAAAATGTAAGTTTTCCACAAATGACAATCCAGCTTTTGCACAAACAAATTTTAATGATTCTCAATGGAAATTTATTGATTTCACTTCACGTGATCTTTTAAAGAAAAGTCAGGTTTTTTGGTTTCGATATCATTTTAAAATCGACAGTAACCTTATCGGAAAACCTCTTTTTTTAGAGGTTAACCAATCCGGAGCTTCCGAAATTTTTCTTAATGGAAAAAAAATAAAAACCCTTGGTAAAATTGGTGTAGGAGAAAAGCAGATTTCAAAAATAAAAGACGCTAAACCTTTAATTATCTCCTTTGACAGTACCGAAAAAAATGTATTGGCAATTAGATATAAGCCATCCATAGAAAAGGATGGGGTTTCATCGGTGAATTTTGGTTCAAAAGCAATAAATATCACTTTTTCTCCGGCAAACGCTTACGTGGAAAACAAGATGTCTATTTCCAGAAATATCAACTTTTATACAATGTTGATTTGCGGTATTTTTCTTGCGTTAGGATTTATACATCTTTTACTTTTTATTTTTTACAGAAAGGCGGTATACAATTTTTATTTTTCCACTTACAACCTTTCAATTTGTGCGATGAGCTATATGGTTCTCCTTATCTATGAGATTGAAGATCCTGCAAAATTCAGACTTTATCTCCTTATTGCTTTGTATGCACTTATCATATTCGGTGGCTCTTTAACAGGTTTTGTGAATACGTTATTCGGAAAAAGCAGATTGAGATTCAGAATTATGCTTGCAATTCCGGTCTTACTGATCATCATTCACTTTTTCTCACCAGAAATATCCTTTATTTTCTGTATTTTTTATTTGTTTTTTGCAGCCATGGAATCTTTTTATCTTATTATAAAAGCCATGATAAAAAGAGAAAAATCAGCTTTTATCGTTGGAGGCGGAATTCTAACTTTCTTTTTGTTTACTGTAATCACATTGGTCGTTTTCCTTTTGGATTCTTTTAATATTGTAGATGCAGACAATATTATGGATACGGACGGGATGGGATATTTTGCGCTCTTCGTTTTCATTAGCTTTCCTGTTTCCATTTCAGCGTATCTTGCATGGCAGTTTGCAGCAACCAATTTAAGTTTGAAAAAACAGCTTGATGAGGTAAACAGACTTTCTGAAATCAATCTTTTGCAGGAACAGGAAAAACAGCATATCTTACAAAACCAAAACGACATTCTCGAAAAACAGGTAGATGAGAGAACAAAAGAACTACAGGTTGAGAAACATAAAACAGAAACATTACTGCTCAATATTCTTCCGCAGGAAGTTGCCGAAGAGCTGAAGGAAAACGGAAGTTCAGAAGCTAAATATTATGACGAGGTGACTGTCTTATTTACAGACTTTGTAAATTTTACTCAAAATTCCGAAAAAATGGGAGCCGAAAGAATGCTTGTAGAACTCAACGATTGTTTTACCGCATTTGATCTGATCATGGAAAAACATGGTCTGGAAAAAATAAAAACCATTGGAGACGCTTATCTTTCGGTCTGCGGACTTCCAAATCAGAATCCGCAACATGCATATCAAACGGTTTTGGCAGCTTTAGACATTTTACAATTTATTGAAAACCGAAAGAAAACAAATCCTGAAACGCTTGAAATAAGAATTGGGATCAACTCAGGATCTCTGGTTGCAGGAATTGTTGGTCTCAAAAAATTTGCGTACGACATTTGGGGAGACACCGTAAATACCGCCGCAAGAATGGAACAAAACAGTGAAAAAGGTAAAATCAATATTTCTGATTCTACTTATCAGCTAATTAAAGACAAGATCATCTGCGAATACAGGGGTAAGATAGATACCAAAGGAAAAGGTGCGATGGATATGTATTTTGCTCTCCAAATAAAAAACAACTAAAAAATTTTTTATCTTTATTTTTGAATATGGAATACGAAAAAATAAAAAAAGTTATACTCCAGAAATTAAAGGAAAATCTTCCCAAACATCTTTCTTACCACAGTGTACTTCATGTGAAGGACGTTATTGATGCAGTTCAGAAAATAGCAGTTTCTGAGGGAATTTCCGGTGAAGAGATGGTTCTTCTCAAAACGGCAGCTTTATTCCATGATACCGGATTTTTGTACGGCGCAAAAGACCATGAGGAAAAGTCATGCGACATTGCTAAGGAATATCTTCCGGATTACGGATACAGCGACTCTCAGATTCAAAAAATAAACGGAATGATCATGGCAACCAAAATTCCGCAGTCACCTAATAATCATCTGGAACAAATCATGGCAGATGCAGATCTGGATTATTTGGGGAGAGAAGATTTTTTTACCATCGGAGACAAACTTTTCGAAGAGCTTACCATGTTTGGAATTGTAAATTCTGAGCGTGACTGGAATCTTCTGCAGGAAAAATTTCTGGAAAGTCACCACTTCTTCACCGAAACAGCCATTAAAACACGTAATCAGAAAAAACAGGAAAATTTAGACATTATTAAATCTAAATTAAATTCATAAGCATGAGTTCTCAAAAACCGCACGGATCATTATTCAGCATTTCAGATATAATCTATCTGCTTTTAGGAGTTATTTCAACAAGCATTGCCCTCAAAATTTTCTTGGTTCCCAACCATTTTCTGGATGGCGGAGTGACCGGCATTTCGCTGCTTTTCCATGAAGTAAAACATTGGAATCTAGGTATTTTACTTATTTTGCTCAACATTCCATTCGTTCTTTTGGCTTATTTCAAAATAAGCCGACACTTTGCTATACGCAGTACTGTTGCGATTGTTCTGATTGCATTGATACTTAATTTTGTCCACTTTCCGGAAATTACACACGACAAATTATTGGTTGCTATTTTCGGAGGTGTTTTTCTGGGAATCGGTATTGGATTATGTATGAGAGGTGGCGGAACCTTCGACGGCATGGAAGTTTTGGCATTAATGACTTTCAAAAAAAGCAGTTTCAGCATTACCGAAATTATTTTGGGAATGAATATCATCATTTTCGTGATTGCCGCATCATTTTTAAAGATTGAGACCGCATTATATGCTATTCTTACCTACGTCATTGCCAGTCAGATTACCAAATATGTGATCGAAGGAATTGAAGCCTACACCGGAGTCACCATTATTTCGGGGAATAGTGAAGAAATAAAAAAAGCTTTAGTTCTTACTTTGAACCGCGGAATTACTGTTTACAAAGGCGAAAGAGGATTTATGAAAGAAACTTTTGAGCAGAGTGCAGATGTAGATATTATTTTTACAATTGTGACCCGTCTTGAAGTGAGAAAACTTCAGAATATTGTAAAATCTATAGATCCAAAAGCTTTCATTTTCACCCAAACCGTACGTGAACCGCAGGGAGGAATCGTAAAAGAAATCGTAAAACATTAATCAAATCTGATGATTAATGTTAAGCTTTTTCAGGAGCTATTTCCGGCTATACACTATATCTTTTTTGTTTTTTCCCGGGCTGATATTCCATCCGAAAACAAAAAAGGATGCCGTTTCTATCCGGGCTATTAAAAGAACCATAGCTTTTGCGATCTTTGAAGTATGCTAAAAACCTATAAAAAATGGAATCAAAAGACTAAGTTTATATTTAAACTCCAAAATATTCTTTAAGAGCTTCTACATTCTTTTTATCATTTCCAATAAAAATCTGCTTATCCGTAAGAAAAACCGGACGTTTTAAAAAAGTATAATGATCCAGAATCAGTTCTTTAAAATCATTTTCCTTCAAAGCTTTTACATCCAGACCTCTGAGTTTTATCTGCGTAGATTTTTTGCTGAATAATGATTCGTAAGATTGACTTTTATCATACATCTCGTTCAGCTCTTCCTTAGTAACCGGCTCTTTTTTGATCTCTCTCAATTCCCAGTCTGACAGATCAAACTGTGCTAAAATCTTTCTGCACGTATCACAAGTATTCAGATAAAAAACTTTCTTCATGATTGATAATTTAGGTCAAAGAAACAAAATATTCAGCAAAATTAAAATCTGCAAAATAAGATTTTAGGTAAAATCTTAAAAATTATAAATATCTTTATTCAAATTAAAACAAAATGGAGAACAAACCGGTTACTTTTCAGTTTATTTCAGAGCCTTCGGATGTCAACTATGGCGGAAACGTTCACGGTGGAAGTGTAATGAAGTGGATTGATCAGGCTGGCTATGCCTGTGCAACTACCTGGAGCGGCAATTATTCTGTAACAGTATATGTTGGCGGAATACGTTTTTACGAACCCATCAAGATCGGAGAAATTGTAAAGGTTGAAGCGCAGGTGATCTACACAGGTTCTTCAAGCATGCATATTTCGATCAATGTATTTTCGAGAAATCTAAAGCAGCCGGATTTTGATAAGAAAACCCACTGCATCATCGTTTTTGTTGCAGTAGATGAAAATGGCAAAAAACTTCCGGTTCCTAAATGGATTCCCGTTACCGAAGAAGAAAAAAAACAGGAGGAATATGCTAAAAGGCTGATGGAGCTCAGAACTCAGATTGAGAACGAAATGAAACCTTTTCTTTGATGGAGAGAAAAGATTTCATAAAACTTTCAGCTTTGGGCATTCTTGGTTTATATTCCTGTCGGGTTTCGAACATGATCACAAAAAAACCTTTAGCAATACAGCTTTATACCATCAGAGATGCTGTTTCACAAAATCCGGAAAAAGCACTGGAAAAACTGGCACAATTAGGATTTAATCAAATTGAAATTTATGGTTACGATGGTTTATTTTTCGGGAAAAACCTCAATGAATTTAAAAAGATTCTGAAAAACACAGGTCTGAAAGTCATTAGCTCACACCACACAACAGGAGTTGTACAGTCAGGAAGAGGCAGTCTGATGAACAATTGGGAACAAACTGTAGAAGACTTGCAGTCTTTAGACATTAAATATATGGTTTGTTCATATATTTTTCCTGAAGAGAGAACCATGGAAAATTACAAAAAGCTTCCTGATTTGCTTGAAAAGTCTGGTGAAGCTACCCAAAAAGCAAACATTCAGTTTGCTTATCATAACCATGATTTCGAGTTTGATGCTTTTGATGAAAAAAACAGTGTTTATGATTTCATTTTAAAAAACACTTCATCAAATATGGTGAAAATGGAGCTTGATCTGTACTGGATTGCAAAAGCAGGACTCAACCCTATAGATTATTTTGAAAAATATCCCGGAAGATTTCCTTTGTGGCACGTGAAAGACATGAAAGCAGAAAATCAGGATTTCACTGAAATAGGAAACGGAACTATTGATTTTGAAACCATTTTCAGGCATAAAGAAAAAGCAGGATTAAAGCATTGGTTTCTGGAGCAGGATTCCAGCGATAAAAATATATTTGAAAGCATTGTCTTGAGTAAAAAATTTATCCAGCAAAACAATTATTTTGATATATAATGAAAAAAAGCCAGAACAATTCTAATTCTGGCTTCCTATATTTACTATAAAAATTCTAAATCAACTCACCATACAGGTCAAATTCTTCGGCTGAAGTAATCTTGACATTGGCAAATTCACCAATTGAGATATACTTGTTTTCGGCAGAAACCAATACGGTATTGTCCACATCCGGAGAATCATATTCAGTACGTCCTACAAAATAATTTCCTTCCTTACGGTCAAAAATGCACTTGTAAACCTCTCCTATTTTTGCCTGATTCTTTTCCCAGGAAATCTGAGACTGAAGTTCCATGATCTCTTCTACTCTTGCTTCTTTTACTTCCTGCGGAATGTCGTCTTCTAAAACATAAGCAGTAGTATTTTCTTCGTGAGAATAAGTAAAGCATCCCAATCTGTCGAACTTCTGCATTTTTACCCACTCTTTCAGTTCCTGAAATCTTTCTTCAGTTTCTCCCGGATAACCTACAATTAAAGTTGTTCTGATTGCCATATCCGGAACCTTCTCTCTGAATTTGGTTAAAAGAGCATCCGTCTTTTCGTGAGTCGTTCCTCTTTTCATGGATTTAAGCAAATCTGAATTGATGTGCTGAAGCGGAATATCTATATAATTACAAACTTTTGGTTCTTCACGGATAATATCCAGTACATCTTCCGGAAAACCACTTGGAAAAGCATAATGAAGACGAATCCATTCGATTCCTTCAACTTTTACCAGTTCTTTTAAAAGGTCGCCTAAAGCTCTTCTTTTATATATATCCAAACCGTAATACGTTAAATCCTGAGCGATAAGAATTAATTCTTTTACTCCGACCTTTGCGAGTTTTTCAGCTTCTTTCACTAATTTTTCAATCGGTGTAGAAACGTGACCGCCTCTCATCAAAGGAATTGCACAGAAAGAACAAGGTCTGTCACAACCTTCAGATATTTTAAGGTAAGCATAATGTTTTGGAGTCGTTGTTAATCGTTCTCCAACCAATTCATGCTTGTAATCTGCTCCTAAATGTTTCAACAAAATCGGAAGATCCCTCGTTCCGAAATATTGGTCTACATCAGGAATTTCTTTTACTAAATCCGGCTTATATCTTTCGGAAAGACATCCTGTAACGAAAACTTTTTCAACCTCACCTCTGTTTTTAGCTTCAACAAAATCAAGTATTGTGTTGATTGATTCTTCTTTAGCATTGTCTATAAAACCACAGGTATTGATCACCACAATGTCTCCTTTGTCTTCGTGCACAACTTCTTTTCCGTTGGCTTTCAGCTGGCTCATCAGCACTTCAGAATCGTAAACATTTTTGGAGCATCCTAATGTGACGATATTTATTTTCTTCTTCCCTACAGATTTTGTGCGCATTTTATATTGAATAATAAGTATTTAAGTATTTTTTGTGGCTGCAAATTTAAGAATAAAAAAAGAACCGAAAGATTCGATTCTGCATTTTGTGATTATTTTATTTTGAAATAAATCTTAGTAAGCTTGTTCATCGCCTTTAAAAATATTGTATAGAGTAAGAAAAATAATCTTCATATCTAGAAAAAAAGACCAATTCTGAATGTACCAGATATCTTTTTCGATCCTTTTTTCCATATCCTTGTGTGTGAAAATCTCACCTCTTGCCCCCATTACTTGTGCCCAGCCTGTTATACCAGGCTTTACAATATGCCTTGTCATATATTTTTTGGTGATTTTGGAGTACATATCGGTTTGAGAAATCATATGCGGTCTGGGTCCTACAATAGACATATCTCCTAAGAATACATTAATGAACTGTGGCAATTCGTCTATACTTGTTTTTCTCATTAATGATCCGAATTTTGTAACTCTGGAATCATTTCTTTTGGCAATTTGAACATCAGCCTGTTTATTGCTTGTCATACTTCTGAATTTAATACAATTAAAAGGCTGATTTTTATATCCCGATCTTTTTTGAATAAAAAAAACAGATTCATTGCTTTCTATCCGAATGATTAATGCTACCAGAGGAATAAGCCATGATAATAAAAATATAATAACTAGAGAAGAGAAAGCAATATCAAAAATTCTTTTTAAAAGTTGTTTTTTAGGATTTGAAAGTGGTTCTTTAATAAGTTTCAGAAATGGAATTTCATGTACTACTTCAAAATAATTAGGACCAAGATTGGCATATTTGAAGCCTGGAACCATATAAATTCTTATCATTTTATGTTCTGCAACTTCAACAATTTTCTTGTACAAATTTGCATTGATATTATCATCACAGAAAATAATGCTACTGATTTTCATATGGTCCAGATCCTTAAGCAATTGATTGATATCACCTAAATATTTATGAACAGTTTTTTCTTGTCCACAACCATATGTACCTCTTATACCAAGCAGTCTTCTTAAATTTTTGTCAGATAACAGATTGTTGGATAATTTATTTTCGCCAATTAAAACAGTATTATAGACATATAGATTTCTACCTAATTTAACTCTGTTTTTTTTTCGATACAGGAAGAGAATCAATCTCGTTATGGTCATCAAAAAACCAACAATCAGAAAGTATTTAATGAGGTTTTGGTAATTAATTTTAACGGAAAATATAAGACTGAGATAAATTGCAGTAAAAACAAATAATAACAGATATGATTTTAGAAGAGCATTAAAATGAAGTGTTGATTCTTTAACCTTAAGATTTACGTAAGGTTTCGTAATAACAGTAACAATAAACCAAGAAAGGTTCAGAAGAAAAAACTGAGCTTTGAAATTTTGTAAAAAATCATTCTCATTAAATTCAAAAAAGTATAGCCTGCCAATAAAAAATATAAGATTAATAGTAAAATAATCTACTACCATGAAAATTTTAGGCAAATGTCTAAAGAGATAAACTAGCATATTTAACAATCACATTTTCAAACATTTCCAAATATGCTGAATGAGCCAACATTGTTAAGCAGAAATCGCAATAATGATTTTATAAATATATTAAAAATTTTTAAATGAAAAAGGCGGCAAAGTTTTATCTTTTTCTGACAATATAATGTCTTTCGCAGGAAGCTGCCAATCTATATTAAGATCAATATCATTCCAAAGAACACCTCCCTCAGATTCTTTATGATAAAAATTGTCACATTTATATGAAAATACAGCGGATTTGCTGAGAACAGAAAAACCATGCCCAAAACCTCTTGGAATATATAGCTGTAGTCTATTTTCAGCAGTTAATTCAAGAGAAAGCCATTTTCCGAAGGTAGGGGAATCTTGTCTTAAATCTACAGCAACATCAAGAACCCTGCCTTCTAAACAAGATACTAATTTTGCCTGAGCATTATCCCCTTTTTGCAAATGTAAACCTCTCAAAACTCCGTAAGAAGATTTAGAAATATTATCCTGAACAAAATGTCCGTTCATTCCCGTTAACTCTTCAAATTTTTTTTCATTGAATTTTTCGAAAAAATACCCTCTTTCATCTTCGAAAACAGTAGGTTCTATAATATAGCAGTCTTTTAGGGATGTTTTTGTTATTTTCATTATTAATTTCAAATGTAAAAATTAAACATCAAAGATAAAAAGTTGACTAAAAAAAACATTATATTTTTCTGATTATTTGAAATTTTTTTTGGTTATCTGTAAATTCTTACATGTTTGGTATTTTTTGTAAATTAAATTGTTGTATCAGCCTTTCGACACTTGATTTTTAAAGGTTATTTTACAATTATATATAAAAGTTCTTGCGGTGCAAGATCCTTAATTTCCAGATTTAAAGTACCATTTTTTACAGTTTCAAATTTAGTATAGACAAAAATGGGGAATTTAAGTATATCTTTTTCTGTATTTGGAATTTTATATAAATAAATTTTTAGCTTTTTGTTATTTTTAAAAAGAGGGAGTCCTTTTAATTTAAAAATTACATTAATATTTTTTATTGTCTGTTTATAATTGTTAGCCAGCAGCAGATACCCATTATTTTTATCATAAGAAGCAAAACTTATCATGTCATCCAGAGTTGCTTTGCTTTCTACCCTATTTTCTGTACTCTGGGAGTACAACTTTGTAGCCCACCAAATTGATCTAGGGTTTCCGGACTGATCTAATAAGCCAGTTATAGAATTATTTTCACAATTTATAACTTCTTCACTTTCAAAAAAACAACCTCTACAAGCTCCGTCTATTTTATCTTTTTCTAAGGTGTCATACACTTTAAAAACTTGCGTTGGCGAAAATTGAATATTCGCGTGTATTATTTCTGTTAACACTATCTTTTTTATGCCTATTTTAGGGTATCTTTTCAAGAGGTAATTTTTAACCCAGTAAATATCCGATGACATATTTTTTAAATCGCCTTCATTTCTCCATTCATGCCAAGACAAGATATCAAATCTTATATTATTGTCGTTACAAAATTTAAAAAAATTTTCTATTTCATATCTATTTAATTCCTCAAACGAGGGACCAGTAATTAATGCATCATGCCCTCCCGGACGGGATCGTATGAGATCATGAATTTCTTTAAATAAAATAAAAAAATCTTCAGATGAGAAGCCGCCAAAACCACTCATATAAGGCTCATTCCATATATCATAAATTACTCTATTTCCTAGCTTGGAGTAAATATACTTTACTGTCTCTTTATATTCATCAGATTTTAATGGTGTTTTCCAATTTTTTCCGAGATTATCAGGATATCCGTATTTATCACTTAAAACAATTATTGGAATGATACCATTTTTAATCAACAAATTAACTGCTTCAGTAGAATCATCCATCCATCTAAATCTCCAATATTTTGGTTTTAATTGCTTCAGATGAGGTTCTAATTTTCGAATATTATTGAAATGTAAAAAACCTACCATCGAATGGACCTGTTTATTTTTCTGAAAATCTACAGTTATATTTCCTGATAAATTCTGACATGAAAATGGTGTAAGGAAGATAAATAATAAACTGGTAAAGACAAAATACTTACTTGTGAGTTTGCGGAAAAGAAAATTTTTACGGATCATTTGAAATATAAATTTAACTATATTATTTATCATAACTTAAATATATTTCAACCAATTCATGAAAATTTTTCACTTTATTATATTCATTAAATCCTTTATTAAAAGAATTATCTCCCATTTTTTTTCTATGATTACTATCTTTTAAAAAATTAATTTTATCAACAGCTTCATCTACAGACTCGAATGTAAATCCATTATAGCCATTTTCAACACAATCTTTATTCCCAACTATATTACTTACCAATAAGGGCTTTCTCATAGCCATAGCCTCAATTAAAGCTATGGGTAAACCTTCCCATAATGATACCTGAAGATAAACATCAACCTCATTAAGTTTTTTAAGTAATTCTTCTCTGGTTTTTACCCATCCTGTAACAATAATATTCTTTGATGTAATTTCATTTTCTAATTCACCATTTCCAATCCAGATAAAATTTACCTCTGGAAGTTTTTCTGCAATAGTATTAAATAATTTTGGATTTTTCTGTAGCGTCAGCCTTCCGATGGTACCTATTGTCAATTGCTTATTCTGTTGATGATTTTGTAATTTTTCTGGCAACATAAAATCAACTCCATTTTTAATAAGTAAAGATTTAGATATTTTTTTGGAAATTTTATATTCCGTATACCCTGAAGCAATGGTTATTCCACCAAATAGAAAAGGCGTTGCGTATTCTACAAACTTGTAAAAGAAAGTCATTTTATTGGAGATATTTTTTTGCAAAAATGAATAACCATGCGGAGAATAAAAGATTTTGTTTTTTTCAACAAGTCGAAAAGAAGCAAAACGTCCTATAACACCGGCTTTTGAAGAGTGCAAGTGAAGTATATCAGGCTGTATTTCTTTTAAAAGTTTACGTATTTGTTTTATGATTTTTATATCTTTTGACAAATTAATTTTCCGATCTATTTTTAACTCATGCAGTATCACATTTGGATGAATTTCTTTTTTGAAAATTTCTATGTCAAATTCTACTCTATTTGGGCTGTATATTAAATGAATTTTAATATTTGATGTACTTTCATTTAATACTAAAAAATTACATAGATCTTTTACGTAAGTGTAAACTCCGCCCCCAAAAGCTTCTACGAATTGAACAATTTGTATTTCTTTTCTCAAAACTTATTTTTTTTACAATTCAACAACAATTAGTTATATTACTTATACAATCTGTACTATATTTTAGCTGTTACGTTGAATTTTATATTTAATAGCAACTTTAAATAGATTATAAAGGCCCATCCATCTTTTATAAAGCTTAAGATGCAAAGGTCTGTTGCTTCTAGTAAAAATACTTCCAAGGTTTGTAGTTGCAGAATCAGAACGTCTCCATAACAGCAAAGGCTGATCAATAAATTGTACTTTTCCCATGACTTCTGCTACTAAACCTATCCACAGATCAATTCCTGTATCTTTGTATTGAGGAAAGGGCATTGCATAGTTTAAAATTTTTCTATTAAATGCCATACAGCATCCATAATAAGTACTGCAAAATATATTTTTCAAAATTCCCGGTCCAGAATTGTAAATACTAAAAAATGATTGATTCGTAACATTTAGGTTTTCGTCAGTTACCATAGAATTGGTTACCACTAAATCTGAATTTTTAAGACATGCTATTACGGTCTCATATTTACCAGGCAACCAAACATCATCCTGATCTGATAAAAAAATAACATCACCTGATGAATACTTTAGTGCATTTTCGAAATTTGGAGTATATCCTTTTTTTTGACTTTTATTGAAAACCAAGATTATTCTTTTATCATTAAAACTATTAATTATATCAATTGTATTATCAGTTGAACCATCGTCAGAAATAATAACTTCATCAATGCTATTTAATTGTATTAAAATAGATTGCAATTGTTCTTGTATAAAATTCTCGCCATTATATGTTGCCATACAAACACTCACTTTCATAATAAGAATTTAGTTTTATGGTAGTATGAAATAATAATTTATTTTTTAAATCTTAAAATGTTAAATTTAAATTTAAGTACATAAAAGTTAAGTAAGTTAATATTACAATATTTATTACAAAACTGAAAAATTTGTATTTGTTCTTTTATAGTTTTTTTTACTTTTAATAGTTTTGCAAATCTTTCTCGCCATTCAACTTTCCTTGCTCCTAATACATTGTTTTGATGTTGTCTATAAGCCATTAAAGGTTGACAAACACATTTTAAAACACCAACCTGAGCCGCTTTTATCATTACATACCAATCATGCATATATACTTTTTCTCCGTAATCCTGTAGATGTTCTTTCAATGCTCTATTAAACATCATAGTGCAGCCAGGTGTAGAATTATATACCGCAATGTATTCCGGTTTTTCTAGCAATAAATTTGGTGATACTTTATTATAATTCCAAAAAGAGTCATCTATTATATCTAAGTACTCATTTGTAACTTTTGCATCAGAAAAAATTAGCTCAGGCGTTATTGCATTTTTGTCCATTGTTTTATACAATGTACTTATTTTATTTTTAAACCAAAAGTCATCTTGATCACAAAACATATAGTAATCTGCCTCTACAATTGAAAGCAGATACATGAAACTGATTGCAGCACCCTTATTTTTTCCATCACTAATAAAATAAATATTTGTGTGAATTTTGCAAAACTCTTCAATTATATCAACCGTTCTATCGGTAGAGCCGTCATCTCTTATATACAGATACCATTCTTTGAAATCTTGTTCTAATAAAGATTGTATCTGCATCTTCAAATACTTTTCTCCATTGTAGGTAGAAAGAAGGATTGCTATTTTAGCATTCATCTCTTTATTCTATTAAAAGCTTTATATAGAAAATATTCATTAAAAAGAAAATCAGCGCAATCATAAATATTAGAACAACTCCTAAAAATCGAAATTTTTGAGGAAAGATAAATATTATACACGGAATCAATATAATTTCCACAACACCTAACAATTCTTGTATTCTAAAAGCAAAAACAGGAATTTTAGATAAAAAAAGATAACTAAAAAGTGAAAAAGAGTAGATTTTAACAAAAAGATAAACTCCAGAAAAATTATTATGTATTTTCTTGGCAAAATACAGTATAATGTTTAGAATTGAAATCCTAATTAAGAATAAAGCATTAAAAACGTTAGTTTTTTCATCTTTCATAAATCCAGACTCAGTTGCTGTTTCATACAAATCTATTTTTTCCTGAAGACTTGGAATTGGTATTTTAAAATTTAAATAGGTATTAAAAAAGTAAAATAAATACCCCAGTGGTACAACAAGATAATAAAATCTAAGATTCTTTTCAGTATTTTGAATTACAGGAAAAACTAAAACAAAAAAGCAACTCTGATGAAAAAAAACAGCGATAATAGCAAAAAAATAAAACAGAATATATTTTTTATCTGATAGAAAATAGAGAGACATCAGAAGAAATCCTGTAGCTACACCAATCCTTATTTGAGTAAATTCATGTAAGATGTAATAGTTTGAAAAATAAATAAGCAGAGATCCCCAAAACAAAGGGGAGAGTTTACGTATTGATATCAATTTTATACTTACCCCCAAAAAAGCATAAGTAAGTAATAAATATTGAAAATCCAGACCTAGATCTTCTTTAATAAAATTTCGAATAAAATAAAAAGAGTCTTCAACATTACCACGTAATTTTTTCGTCATCCAGAATCCTTTATATATGAAAAAGTCCCTATCAACGCCTCTAGCCCTTAATCCGGAAACAAGAATTAAAATAATGGCAGAAATTATTGCTATTAAGTTAATGGTAATTCTGTGCCTGATATTAATCAAAAACAGAGTTGCAAAGATAAAAAAAAGCGCAAAAAATAAATTGATCATTAGATTTTATACAAATTTATGATTTGAGTTTTTGATTTGTAACTCTCATCATATAATGACTTAATTAAATTTTCATTGTGAAGACTTTTTCTTGGTAATAAAGTCATATTTAAATTTTCTAACGATACATAATCGTATTTCATCCTCTCAAAGTCCCCTATTTTACTACTTAATACAATGGGTATAATTCCATAATTCATATATTCAACAAGTTTTGTTGGACAAGCTACATTATTTACAGATATATCATCTCGCAATACAAAACCATAATGCGCTTTCTCATAATACTCCGCCAATTCATTTGTTTTTACCCCCCTTATGTCAACATTATCTAATTTAATGTTTTTTTCCTTAAACTTTTTTTTCATTTTATCTACTTCGCCCGTAAGTATTTGAAAAAAATATCTATCATTTTCACCTATATTTTTTATGCAGTCTAACATCAAATCAATATTCTGCCATGCCTGTAAATTACCGCTATAAATAAATTGTACCTTATTATTTGTAGACTCTTTTGTATAATATTTTTCTTGAACAGTCGATTCAAGATTATTAGGCAGTATAGGATAAACTATATATTCGGGATTATAATTAGGATATTTTCTTTTATAATGATTAATCATATTATTGGTAACACCGATAACTACATCTAATTTTTTATATACAATTTTTTCGACTTTATTAAATATAAATTCTCTTTTAAAATCTTTTTCCAATGCGAACTCTTCCGGAACTAAACCATGAAGATCAAGGACAACTTTTTTACTAAAAAATAGTAAAAAAATAAACTGATAAAGCAAATTATGAATTGAATGTATGTAAATAATCTTAGACTTTTTATAAATTGATAGTATTAAAAAGAAATGAATAAATAAATTATATTTAATAATAATTCTGTTTTCAATTTTATCTATCGCATATGTCTTCTTAAAATATCTATAAGGAGATGCCACCAAATATACTTTTTTCTTATCTGAAAAAAGTGAATCTACATGCACGACTCTCTGAAAAAGACCATCTCTGAAGTCTTCTTCTTTTTCTGGATATTTAGATAAAAATAATATCATATTTTCAAAATATTCTTTATCAGTAAAAACTGAATAATGGTATGAATAGTATAACTTAGCAGATAAGCCAAACTTATACCTACTGCTCCCCACTGAAGTAATGTCACAAAAATATAACTTAACATAATTAGTGAAACACCCCAAATAAAATTAACCATAAAACCAAGCCACATTTTATTTTTGCTGGCAATGACCTGTCCTATAACATTGTTAATTGCAATTAAACCTGTTGTGACAAACATAATAATTAATGGATATAAAGCCTCATGATAATCATTATCGTAGGCAGAAATGATTATCGGAGAACCAACAACCAATACAATAACTAAAATTAATGCGATACAAAAGTTTAATTTTATATTTTTTATATATGTCGTTTTGTACAATTTAGAATCTTCTACTGCAGCAGAAAGCATAGGCAAAGCAATTTGAGATAATGCAGTTGGAATAAATAAAACAGCATTTCGCCACTGATTAGCAATATCGAAATAAGCCATCTCAACATATCCAGAAGCGGGCTGTACCAAAATATAATTACAAATCCACGTAACGGGGGCAACCATCAAAGCAGCTAAAATAGCTGGTAAACTAAATTTCCAGATTATTTTGAGTTCGTTGAAATTTTCTCTGTTAAATAATTTAATTTTATAAGCTTTATAAAAAAACTTACGCAGTAAGAAGTAATTAAGAATGTAAAGAATTAGATAATTGCTTCCAAAAAAGATAATCACTCCTAATAAACCAAAATATTTGGCTCCAAAAACCATTCCTACCGATGAAATAACTCCTGCAATAGAAGTATTGATAGATAGTTCTTTGAATTTTTCAAGACCGGCAAAGATACCGTTCTGAATACCATTTAATGAGGAAAAAAAGATGATCCCTGAAGTAATCTTAAGTCCGGAAGAGAGTTTGGGAGCTTTGATCATTTCGGCTATTTCATCAGAAAATATAAAAATCAAACATGCAATAATAAAACTAATTGTAATACTAAATAAATTAGATAGTCCTATTATATTTTCTACTTTTTTTTTGTTTGAATATTTATATTGAGAAATATATTTTGTTGCTGTTAGTCCCAATTCTAGCCCTGCAAAAGCCGAAAACATAATAATTGTTGATTTTAAGATACCAAATTGACCATATTCTTCTTTTAAAAGTATATTAGATAATAGAATTGTAGATAATAACAATGTTGTTTTTGAAACTATATTTCCTAGCAGAATCCAAACACTGTGATTAAATATGCGTCTGTTTATGTCATTCTGAATTAATTTATTGAATATATGAACCAACATTATTATACTATGATTTACAGTTGAGCAATAAAATCTACAATTCTTTGACTTGCTTTACCATCACCATAAGGATTGTTTTTTTCGCTAGTTTTTTTATAGAGATCTTCATCTTCAATTAATCTTTTGGTTTCATAAACAATTTTTTCTCTGGAACTTCCCACTAGTGTAACTGTTCCTGCTTCAACAGATTCATATCTTTCTGTGGTATTGCGCATGACAAGAACTGGTTTTCCTAAACTTGGAGCCTCCTCTTGAACACCACCTGAATCAGTAAGTAAAATGTAACATTTTTTCATAAGCCACACAAAGGCTGGATAAGACAACGGATCAATCAAGAATATATTATCAATTCCAGATAAAGTTTCATAAACTACATTCTTTACTTTGGGATTGAGATGCACAGGATAAACAATTTGCACTTCCGGATATATAAAAGCTATTTCTTTGAGAGAATTACATATATTGATAAATCCTTGACCATGATTTTCACGGCGGTGTCCAGTAACCAAAATTATTTTATGATCAAAATTGATCTTATGCTTCAGGTTTTCAATTTCTATACTAGAGTAATTCTCAACACGAATTGAACTTTCCAAAAGAGCATCTATGACAGTATTACCGGTTATTAAAATTGTTTCGGGTAATATGTTTTCTTTTAAAAGATTGCTTTTAGATTGTAGGGTTGGAGCAAAATGATAATCTGCAATTCTACCAGCAATTTGCCTATTCATTTCTTCAGGAAAAGGAGACAGCTTATTATTTGTACGAAGCCCAGCTTCCACATGACATACTTTGGCTCCAGAATAAAAGGCAGATATAGCTGCTGCCATCGTTGTAGTTGTATCTCCATGAATAAAAACATAATCGGGCTGGAAATCATGCAGTACATATTTCATTTTTTCAATAATGGTAGATGTAAGCAAATACAAGTCCTGATTAGGCTTCATCACGTCCAGATCGTAATCTGGTAAAATATCAAAAAAATCCAAAACCTGATCTAGCATTTCTCTGTGTTGTGCTGTGACGCAAACTTTTGTGGAGAATAGTTCTGGATATTCCTTGAATTTTTTCACCAAAGGAATCATTTTTATTGCTTCAGGTCTTGTCCCGAAAACTATCAAATTCTTTTTCATTGATCTGTAAAATTATTTGAAGATATGCCACCATTTCTTCTCATCAGCATTATATCCATAGCCATATTTGTTTCCATAGCCAAAATGTGTTTCTTTTACACTGTTTATAACTAAACCTACATTTTTAAGCTTTTGGTCTTCTACAGATTTATTGATAAACTCGAAATAACTCTTTTCTGTAACTTCAGAACGTGTAACATATACAGTGGCGTCTGCTTTCTCCGCAATCAGTAAAGAGTCTGTTACGAGTAAAAGCGGTGCTGTATCTAGTACAATATATTTATATTTGTTTTCCGCTTTAATGAGGGATAAAAGCTCATCTATCCTTCCATTTTGTAATAGATCTGTCGGATTTGGCGGTATTGCACCGGAATAAATGAAATCACAATTTTCGTTATAACCGCTTGGATGAATAATTTCTTCAATATTCAGATTTTCTCCTCCTAAAAATTCAGTTAGACCTTTAGCAGATTTCATAGCGGTATTGTAGCGTTGTAACTGAGGATTTCTGACATCAGCACCTATAATCAATACTCTGTCTCGTGACGAAGCCAAAATAATAGAAAGATTAGTAGATACAAATGTTTTGCCCTCTCCTTTTACAGAAGATGTTACCATAATCACTTTACCAGAATCTTTATTTGGAAGCAAAAACTTCAGGTTGGTAACAAAAATTCTGAATGCTTCTGCCATTGGAGAAACATCATTAAAGGATAAAAGAGCATTGTCTTTTCTTTTGAGTTTAGGAATTTCTGCTAAAATAGGTAAATCCGTCAATTTTGAAATATCTGCTCTACTCAAAATAGTGCTTTGTAATAAGCTTTTTATATAAATTACAGCGAAGGGAATTAAAAACCCAATAAAAAGACTTATTCCTAAAATAACCATTTTTCTAGGTGCCACAGGTTTTTTCAGAATAAAAGCTCTGTCTATGACTCTTGCTTTTTCAGCAGTAATTTCCATACTGATAGCAGCTTCTTCTCTCTTTTGCAACAACAAAAGATAAAGACTCTCTTTTATTTGTTGCTGCCTCTCGATATTTCTGAAAAGCTTTTCCTGCCCTGGTATTTTACTAATCATATTTTCAGAGCCTCCAAGCTGAGTTTCAACCTTTCTTCGTGCAAGATCAAGAGTTTTCATATTTCTTTGCAGAGATTCTGCAAGCGATGACTTCATTTGCTCAATCTGTTTATTTGCATCTCTTACCAGTGGATTATCCGGAGTTGCTTCCTGCAAATATTTATTTCTTCTTACAACCAAAGCATTGTATTCCTGAATGGCATTTAATGCAGCCTCGTTTTCCAATCCTACATTTAGTGGTAGTACATCGCCATTGCCTTTACTATTAAGAGAGCTTCTCAAAAATTTTGTAATCTCCATCTGCGTTCCTATCTCCAGAATTTGTGCCTTACTCTGTTCCTTCATCTGAAGATTTATTCTTGCTTCAGTAGGCAAATCCACAATATTATTACCCGATTTAAAACCTTCTTTCTGGGATTCTACATCTCCAAGCTCTTTTGAAATAATTACAATTCTCTGATCAATAAAATCTTTCGTTTTTTTAGATTCAATATTTTTATCGCTAATTGCGTAACTGTTATATTGTCTGACTATTTTATTGAGAAAATCTTTTGCTTTATCTCTATTTTCAAAATCTACCGAGAGATTGATGATCGTTCCATCTTTATCAAGAAGATCGACTTTTAGTGCTTCCTGATAATCATTTACAGCATCATCAAAATTAGAATAGTAGAAAAAAAGATCAGACATATCTACTTTCTGAGGAGCTTTATAGTCAATATTTTTGGTTATGATTATTAAAGCAAACGGCAAACTTGTAGTTCTGCCGAAGGATGTTACTATATCTTTATCAAACTCAGCGGAAGACAAAATTATTTCATTACCCTTAGTTTTAATAAAGATTGGTTTCTTGGGTAATTCAGCATTCTCCTTTTCCTGAATAATATTGATGATATACGGATTGGTTTTACCATATAACTCAATATTTTTAAGACTTTGTTTTGCGTAAAATCTAGTCTGAAAATTCAGACCTTTTAACGCATCTTCTACAATTGATTTGGATTCGAATACACCTACTTCATTTTCTATGCTATTGGTTCCCATACCACCAATTCCGCCTAGACTCTGAAGAACCCCAATATCTCCAGAAGCAGCAGACATCTTTTTTGCATCTTTAATAAGTACAGAGGTCTGGGCTTTATAGACAGGAGATTTTGATTTAATATAATAAATTGCCGCAAGTAATGCCAGAAAAACTGTGGCAACAAAATATTTCCAGTTTCTTAAATATGGTGTTAAAAGCTCTTTTATATTAATTTCTTTCTTATTACTATCCATTTTTTTGGATTAATGCTTAAATATTAATTTTTATAAACGATTGCAAATATATCCATTATTTACTATAAAAAGCAGTATTGACAAAGGATAATTTACCATAATCTTTACTTAACATAAAAAAAATTAATGGTGTATAATAATACAAAAAAAAACTTAACCAGAAATAAGGCTAACATATTAATCTACAATATATAAGTAATCATCACTCCGCCTCTTGTAGGAATTATTTCTCCGCTTTTATTCCAGTTCTTTGCACCATCATATCGTTCTCCGTTATCTTTCAAATATCCTTTATACAATGACTGAGTAAGTCCGACACCACCAAAAACGTCAATTCCCAGCTTATCATTTATAATAAAGTGATAACCGCCACTAATTCCCAATATAAAAGCCAGTCCTTTCTGGTAACGATCTGTTACACGGACAGTCCCATCCGGTAATAACTCCGGAACTCCATTTTCATCAACTACAGGCGCAGGATTGAAGTAGTTCCACTTTTGTAAATTAAAAGCACCAACAGATCCGTAAATTCCAAGATGCCATTTCTTCATGACTTCACCAAAATAATACCTGCCTTCCAAAGTACCCATGTAGATCTGGAGATTTTTCCCGCTAAATGATTTCCAGGGAGAAATAAAAACTTCAGCCTGCAAAGATATTTTTTTATTCAATGATCGCTCTGCTGAAGCATTAAAAATTCCGAAAGAAACAAAAGGCGCATTAATTTTAACCTGTGTTTGAGCTTTTACTGATAAGACAAAAAATAATATAAGTACTGTACAAATTTTTTGCACTAGTCTTAAAATGCAGATTTTTAAAAACATTAATTTATTTTAAAATGAGAAAAAAGGTCTTCAGCAAAATCTGTGCATCTTTTTTAAATGAAAGCTGATAATAGTAATCCAGATTCATTTTTACTTTCTCAGGAAAAAGAATAGTATCATTATATTCCAAAGGATTTTTCTGCTGTTTAAGGATTTCCTCTTCATTACTGAACCTTATTCCAGCTTCGCTGGTAAGACCTGGCTTTAAATTTAAAATCAATTGATTTTTGCCTTCTAATGCGTCATAATATCCGGGAATGTCTGGTCTTGGACCAACAAAAGACATATCACCTTTCAAAATATTAAACAACTGAGGCAGTTCATCAAGTTTTGTTTTCCGCATCCATTTTCCAACAGAAGACTTTTTAGAGGTTTTAGCATGATAAGTTCTTAATTTGTAAATAACAAAAGTTTTACCGTATCGTCCTACTCTTTTCTGTGTAAATATTCCCGGAAAGCCAGTATCGAAAGATGAAATTATAATCAATAATAAAAATAAAGGCAGCAGAATAATAATTGATATAAGACTTAGTCCGTAATCCATCATTGCTTTCCACCAAGGGTATTTTTTCACGTTGCATTTAATTGTCCGGTAAAGATATTTAAAATAATTAAATAGAGATAAAAAAAGGTTATCCTAAGATAACCCTATTCCATATTAATATAATAACTTTAAACCAGCTTCATCAAAACATTATCATCAATTTTTTCCACTTTTACCATACCATGTTTGGTAAGATTTTTTGAAGCTTTATCCCATTTTTTACCGGATAACTGGCTTCTTTCTTTCACTTCTGCTAAAGAAAATGCATTTTCCTGAGAATTTAAAATCTCCAGAATTACTTTTTCATCTTCTCCCAATTCAATCTGCGGAACCACTTTTTCAGGTCTCATCTGAGGGAAGAATAAGACTTCCTGAATAGATGGATTATTCGTCAGGAACATAATCAGTCTGTCCATTCCGATTCCCAGACCGGAAGTTGGCGGCATTCCGTATTCCAAAGCTCTAAGGAAATCTTCATCGATAAATCCGGTTGCTTCATCATCACCTTTCTCTGATAATTTCAGCTGCTCTTCGAAACGTTCTCTCTGATCAATCGGATCATTTAATTCTGAATAAGCATTTGCGATTTCCTTACCACAAACCATCAATTCAAAACGCTCTGTAAGACCATCTTTGCTTCTGTGTTTTTTGGTTAAAGGTGACATTTCGATCGGATAATCAGTAATAAATGTCGGCTGTATGAAATTCCCTTCACATTTTTCGCCAAAAATTTCATCAATTAATTTCCCTTTCCCCATCGTTTCGTTTACGTCGATTCCGATAGATTTTGCGAAGTCGAATAATTCCTGTTCCGTTTTACCTGTAATATCAAAACCTGTATATTTTAGGATTGCTTCTGTCATAGAAACTCTTGGATAAGGAGCTTTCCAGCTGATCGTGTGTTCACCGAATCTAGATTCTGCACTACCATTTACAGAAGTTGCACAGAATTCCAGCAATTTCTCTGTGAAATCCATCATCCAGTTGTAATCTTTATAAGCCACATAAATTTCCATTGCGGTAAATTCCGGATTATGGGTTCTATCCATTCCTTCATTTCTGAAATTTTTCGAGAATTCGTAAACGCCATCAAATCCACCAACGATCAATCTTTTAAGATATAATTCGTTTGCAATTCTTAAATATAATGGAATATCTAAAGCATTGTGATGTGTAATAAACGGTCTTGCTGCTGCTCCACCGGGAATTGACTGCAAAATTGGCGTTTCAACTTCAAAATATCCTGCATCGTTGAAGAAAGTTCTCATGGCATTGAACAATTTTGTTCTTTTCACGAAAATTTCTTTCACATGAGGATTTACCGTTAAATCTACATAACGCTGTCTGTATCTCATTTCCGCATCATTGAAAGCATCATGCACTACTCCATTCTCATCAGTTTTTGCAAGTGGAAGCGGTCTTAAAGATTTGGTAAGCAAAGTGAAATTTTTCACCAAAACTGTTTTTTCACCAACCTGAGTAGTGAACAGCTCACCTTCAACCCCAATGATGTCACCAATATCTAAAAGGTGTTTATATACATCGTTATATAAAGTTTTATCTTCTCCGGTACAGATTTCGTCACGGTTAAAGTAAACCTGAATTTTACCTGTAGAATCCTGCAACTCAGCAAAAGAAGCTTTCCCCTGAATTCTGCGTGACATCAATCTTCCCGCAATTTTCACCTGTTTACTCTCAGAGAAATTCTGTTTTATAGATTCGGTAGTATCTGTAATTACATATTCATCTGCCGGGAATGCATTGATTCCCATTTCAACAAGCTTATTCAGCTTTTCTCTTCTAATGATTTCCTGTTCTGATAGTTGCATTGTAAATTCAATTTTTTCGAATTGCAAAAATAGTGAATTTAAAGGTTTTATGGAAGTTAAATTTTATGATAAGATTTTACCCGAAATTTGGATAACTTCTATAACATCACCAAATTGCAGCCCGGCTTGAGTGGAGCTCTTTTTGTGAGGAGGTACGACGAGCAAAAAAGCGGGAACGGAAGACGGAAATTGCTGCCCAAAAAATAATTTAAAAAACTTTCCTTTCAGTTTTAGAAATAAAAGTCCAGGCTAAAATCCTGCTCACTTTCTGACCTTGAGACATTTCAATCGTTTTGATTTCTGCTGCTTTTAGTTTATTTAAAAGTGCATTCAATTTGAAAAGATTTTCTTTTTTTGAAACCAAACAGGTAAACCACAACACTTGGGACGAAAACATAGCACTTTCTTCAATCATTTTAGAAACGAAACCGATTTCTCCACCTTCGCACCAAAGTTCAGATTGTTGTCCGCTGAAATTCAGATTCGGATTTTTAATTTTAGATTTATTGAGATTTTTTGTTTTCCTCAAATTACCTTTCAAAGCAGATTCTCCCGAATTATGAAATGGGGGATTGCACATTGAAAAAGCAAACTTATCTTCAGAAGAAATGACATTTTTAAATATAAAATTTGAATTTTCCTGAAATTTTAATTCAATTTCAGACGATAAATCGGGATTTTGACTTAAAATACGCTGTGCGTTTTGGAAAGAATCTTTATTGATATCAGTTCCGAGCATACTCCAGCCATAAGATTGATGTGCAATTAAAGGATACACTAAGTTAGCTCCTGTTCCGACATCCAACCCTTTTACAGAACAACCTTTTGGAATTTCGAGATGATTTTCAGCCAGCAAATCGGCAATATAATGCACGTAATCTGCTCTTCCGGGAATAGGCGGACAAAGATTACCATCCGGAATATCCCAGTTTTTGATTCCGTAAAAATGCTGCAGCAAAGCTTTATTAAGCAATTTTACCGCTTTCGGAATACTGAAATTGATGGTAAAGTTTCCGTAAGGATTTTTATAAACATAATGCTTCAATTCCGGCACACAAGAAATCAGGGAATCAAAATCATAAGAATTTCGGTGCAGATTTCTTGGGTGCAGGTTTGATTTTTCAGAAGACATTTACTTCTTCTGTTTTAGGATATATTCTACCATTTTTTTGGCATCCTCCTTTGAAAATTGGGAATGAGGCGCCATCGGTACATCTCCCCAAGCTCCGCTTCCGCCTTCAATTATTTTGGAAGCAAGTTTTTCAATATCTTTTTCGGAATATCGGGCGGCGATTTCCTGATAGGAAGGTCCAATCATTTTTTCAGTCACATTATGGCATGACATACAATCGGAAGTCTCTATCAAAGCCTGTCCGGAAATATTTTTCACTACTGGAGAAGGTACGTCATCCGTATCTGTTTGCTGAGCTTCAAAGTTATCTTTTTTAGAACAGGAAAGCAGAAACAAGGTCGCTGTTACTGCCAAAAACAAATATTTCATTATTTTGCAGCTGTAGTATCTACCGCAGCAGGAGCTGGTGCCGCTACCGGTGCAGAATCTGTTTTTGTTGAAGTAGAATCAGTTACAGTTGGAGCAGCAGGTTCTTCAAGCATAATATTGCTGTCCTGTAGAGATTTTTCTTCTTTTTTTGAGCAGCTTACTGCCGCTAAACTTGCGATGAATACGATTGCTAAAACTTTTTTCATTGTTGATTATAATTTGATCACAAAAATATGAAAATATTATCTTTCACCACCACCTTAAGCTCCTAATTTGGTAAACAACATTTTTTGATTTTTTTATTTGTGGTTTCAAAAAAATATATACATTTGCAGTATGATTATCTCAAACAACAGAAATTGGTGGTGGCTTTCAAACTCTTCGTCGGGTCTGAAACTATTGTCGTGTTGTTGATCATATTACAGCAGGTATAATATTAAAAATATAAATAAGACTTTGACGTGATACGTTGAAGTCTTTTTTTGTTTATATCTCAAACAGCTATTAAAAATGAAACAAAATGTTCGATAAAAAAATATCAATAAAAACAATTTCAAAAAAAATATTGGGAGATCTTCATACTCCCATGAATATTTACCTGAGCCTTCGTGACAACTTCAGGGACACCATTCTTCTGGAAAGCGCAGATTCTAAAAATCCGCAAAACAATTTTTCTTTTATAGCGATCAATGCCATTGCAGGAATTGAAGTTAAAAATATATCCGAATTTGAGGTAAAATTTCCCGGTCAAAATCCTGAAAAAACATCTTTGGAAAACATAGACTTAACCAACCTTCTGCATCAGTTTTCAAAAACTTTTCAATATGAAAAAGTGAATGAAAAAATAGAAGAAACCGCACAAAGCCTTTTTGGGTATACCAGTTTTGAAGCTGTGCAGTTTTTTGAAGAAATCAGATTTAAAGATCAGACTCCGGAAATTGAGATTCCGATTCTCCGGTACAGGCTTTATCAATATGTGATTGCCATCAATCATTTTAATGATGAAATGCACCTCATCGAAAACCAGATTAGCGGAATAAAATCTGATTTCACAACTGTTGAAGATTTAATTAAAAATAAAAATGCAGTAATTTATCCTTTTGAAAAAATCTCTGAAGAAAGTTCAAATCTATCTGACGAAGAATATATTGAACTTGTAAAAACCGCACAAAAACACTGCATGAGAGGAGACGTGTTTCAACTGGTACTCAGCCGCAGATTTCAGCAAAGATTTAAAGGTGACGAGTTTAATGTTTACCGTGCGCTTAGAAACATCAATCCGTCTCCTTATTTGTTTTTCTTCGATTATGGCAATTACAAACTCTTCGGGTCAAGTCCTGAAAGCCAGCTTATTATAAAAGACAACAAAGCGATTATTCATCCTATTGCAGGAACATTTAAAAGAACAGGAGATCTGGAAACCGATCTGCAATCTATTGAACATTTAAAAAAAGATCCGAAAGAAAATGCAGAGCATACGATGCTGGTTGATTTGGCAAGAAATGATCTTGGAAAACTGGGAAGAAACATTACCGTTACCAAGCTAAAGGAAATTCAGCTTTTCTCACATGTTATTCACATGGTCAGCGAAGTTACGGCAGACCTTCAGGAAAATGCCAATCCTTTTGAAATGGTTGCCACAACTTTTCCTCAGGGAACTTTAAGCGGTGCTCCAAAACATAAAGCGTTACAGCTTATTGACACTTATGAAAAAGATTCAAGAGGATATTACGGCGGATGCATAGGAATGATCGGGTTAAACGGCAACTGCAATCAGGCAATTATGATACGTACTTTCCTGAGTAAAAATAACACTCTTTATTATCAGGCAGGCGCCGGATTGGTGGCAAAATCTGATCCTCAAAGTGAACTTCAGGAGGTAAACAATAAACTTAATGCACTGAAAAAAGCAGTGGAGAAAGCAGAAAAACTGGTTAAATAAAAAAGAAAAAAATGGATAATATAAAAGCAGCCAAAGTATTGGTATTCGACAATTACGACAGTTTCACCTACAATTTGGTGCAGATGATCGAAAAAATACTGAACCAAAAAGTTGACATCGTAAAAAATGATAAAATTACTTTGGAAGAAATCAACAGATATGATAAAATAATTATTTCTCCGGGACCGGGAATTCCTGAAGAAGCAGGAATATTATTAGATCTGATTAAAAAATACGCTGAAACAAAAAGCATCTTGGGAGTATGTCTTGGTCAGCAGGCTATCGCAGAAGCTTTTGGTGGCAGTTTAATCAATCTTTCAGAAATTTACCATGGTGTTGCTACTGAAGCAATTCGTGTAAAAGACCACAAAATCCTCAGAAATCTCCCCGAAACGCTGGAAGTAGGGCGTTATCATTCCTGGGCGGTGAATCCTGAAGATTTTCCTTCCGAACTGGAAGTTACCAGCGTAGATAAAAACGGAATGATCATGAGTCTTAAACATAAAATCTTTGATCTTCATGGAGTACAATATCATCCCGAGAGTATTTTAACGCCCAATGGCAAACAAATTTTAGAAAATTTTTTAAGCTAGAAGTCAGAAAATCATAAACAAAGAACTATAAAATAGATAATAAAACTTCTCGCTGTAACCACTAAAGCAATGAAACAAATATTACAATATCTTTTCAATCACCATACCTTGTCAAAGTCCGAAGCAAAAGCTGTACTTATTGATTTAGCTCAGAATAAATTCAATTCTACAGAAATAATTGCTTTTATGAGCATATTTCTCATGCGAAATATCACACTCGACGAACTTGAAGGTTTTCGCGAAGCACTTCTTCAGATGGCTGTTCCCATAAATATTGATTCTGATAATGCTGTTGATATTGTAGGAACAGGAGGTGATGGTAAAAATACCATCAATATCTCAACTTTGGCAAGCTTCATCGTTGCAGGAGCCGGACAAAAAGTTACCAAGCACGGAAATTACGGCGCTTCAACACTTACCGGTTCATCCAATGTGATGGAAGAGCTGGGATACAGATTTAAAAGCACTTCCGAAGAATTGCAGGAAGACCTGGAAAAAGCCAATATCTGCTTTCTCCATGCTCCTTATTTTCATCCAGCGCTAAAATCTGTGGTAGAATTGAGAAAATCTTTAGGTTTAAGAACTTTTTTCAATTTATTGGGTCCGCTTGTTAATCCTGCAAAACCTCAGTTTTCGGTAATAGGAGTTTACAACCTTGAAATTGCCCGCATTTATCAGTATTTACTTCAAAAAAAAGATCACAATTTTACTTTAGTACATGGTTTAGATGGGTACGATGAGATAAGTCTTACACAAGACACCAAAATCATCACAAAAAACGGCGAAAACATCTATTCAGCTAAAGATTTAGGTTTTAATTCGGTATCTCCTGAAAGCATTAAAGCAGGTGACAATTCTACACAAACAGCTTCTATTTTTAGAAACATACTCGAAGGAAATGGTACTGAACAGCAAAACGCCGTCGTGTTAGCAAATGCTGCAGTTGCCCTTTTCGGCACAGGAAATTTCGGAAGTTATGAAGACTCCCTTTTGGCAGCCAAAGAAAGTCTGGAAAGCAAAAAGGCTCTGCAAAGTCTTAAAAACCTTATTTAGAATTTTTATGGCGACAATTTCCGTCTTCCGCTCCCACTCTTTTGCCACAGCTTTTCCAGCAACAAAAGGAGTTCCGCTCAAGCCGGGTCGCAATTTTGTCAAAAAATAAAATTTGGTAAAACATACAACTTAACGGCTTGAAAGCAGTCTGTTAATAAAAATAAATTCACTGTTTTGTGCTAAAATCAGAAAAATGAACATCCTAGATAAAATCATAGAACGAAAAAAACAGGAAATTGCAGAAGCAAAATCCAGAATTCCACTTGAAAAACTAAAAGATTCAGCGTTTTTCGGAAGACCGACTTTTTCGTTAAAGGAAACCATCAAAACGAAATCGGGAATCATCGCAGAATTCAAACGAAAATCACCAAGCAAAGGGATTATCAATGATAAAGTTTTGCCTTTGGAAGTTGTTTGCCAATATGAAAAATTTGGTGCGAGCGCAGTTTCAATATTGACGGATGAAGATTTTTTCGGTGGAAGTTTTGATGATATTTTAAGCGTTAGAAATCATCTTCATATACCGATTTTGAGAAAAGATTTTATGATTGATGAATACCAGTTTTATGAAGCCAAATCTATAGGAGCCGATGTTATTTTGCTGATTGCAGCTTGTCTTTCACCAATTCAGGTTTCCGAATTTACAGAATTGGCACATTCTATCAACCTTGAAGTTTTGCTGGAAATCCATTCCGAAGATGAGCTGAAACATATCAACAACAATGTTGATTTTGTTGGAATCAATAACAGAAATTTGAAAGATTTTAAAGTCAATTTGCAGCATTCTGTCGATTTGAAAAATCAGCTTCCGAAAGACATTATATCTATTGCAGAAAGCGGAATTTACAACGAAGAAGATTTTAGATTTCTGAAAGAACAAGGATTTGACGGTTTTCTGATGGGCGAATATTTTATGAAGAGTGAAAATCCCGGAGAAAAATTTGAAACTTTTATAAAAAGTATGATGTAAAATGCATAAAGTATGAGTACAAATAACCAACAACTAACAACCATTAACCATCAACCAAGACTAAAAGTTTGCGGATTAACAAAACTCAATCAGATTAAAGAATTGATTGATCTAAAAATTGATTTTTTGGGGTTTATCTTTTATGAAAAATCGCCACGTTATGTTCTTAATCATTTGAGTTTAAAACAGATTTCTGAAATCAATCACCAAGGAAAAGTTGGCGTTTTTGTAAATGAAGAATTGGAGAAAATCATTAAAATTTCAGAACAGGCAAACTTGAATTTCATTCAGCTTCACGGTGATGAAACTGAAGATTTTATTTCAGAATTAAGAAAAAAGCTAAATTCAGAAATTAAAATTATAAAAGTTATTAGGGTTGGAAGCGAGAAAACAGAAGTCAAAAGTGAAATTAAAAAAGTTTTCGACTTCGCTCAGACTGACAACCATCAACCAAAAACCATCAACTATCTACTGTTCGATACCGATTCCAAATCTTTTGGCGGAACAGGAAAAACTTTTGACTGGAATGTTTTGAACAAAATTGAAATTCCGGTTCCTTATTTTTTAAGTGGCGGAATTTCGTTGGAAAATATTAATCAACTATCAACCATCAACCATCAACCAATTGCTCTTGATATTAATTCAAAATTTGAAATCGAAGCTGGTAATAAAGATTTAGAAAAAATAAAAGAATTTATAAATCTGTTAAAAAGTCCCAAAGGGATATTTTAGCAAAGAATAGAATGGAATCTTATTTAATTAAAATTTAAGATATGCCACAGTCATTAGTCAAAAATTACGTTCACATTATTTTCAGGACAAAATATCGTGAAGATTTTATTGATGAAAATATTGAAAAAGAATACAATATGGAATATGATGAAAAATATCTCTGGGATTAATTCGTAATTCCTTGACTTTTTATGGATCGGATTGTATCCTATTCTTTATTAAATTGTCCCTTTGGGACTTCCTAAAAATATTAATTAAAATTATGAACTTTCAAAACCCAGATAAAAACGGTTACTACGGAGAATTCGGCGGTGCTTTCGTTCCCGAAATGCTGTATCCGAATGTTGCCGAATTACAGGAAAAATACATCCAGATCATCGAATCCGAAGAATTCCGGCAGGAATTTCAGAATTTGCAGAAAGATTATGTAGGACGTGCTACTCCACTCTATTTCGCTAAAAACCTGAGCGACAAATACCAGACACAGATTTATCTGAAAAGAGAAGATCTGAATCACACCGGAGCGCATAAGATCAACAACGCTTTGGGGCAGGCGTTGCTCGCAAAAAAATTAGGAAAACACAGAATTATTGCAGAAACAGGAGCCGGACAACACGGCGTTGCAACGGCTACAGCTTGTGCATTGCTTGGTTTGGAATGCATCGTTTACATGGGTGAAATCGACATCCAGAGACAAGCACCCAATGTTGCCCGAATGAAAATGTTGGGCGCCAAAGTTGTTCCGGCAACATCGGGTTCAAAAACCTTAAAAGACGCTGTGAATGAAGCTTTGCGAGACTGGATCAATAATCCTTCTACAACACATTACATCATCGGAAGTGTGGTTGGTCCGCATCCTTTTCCGGATCTGGTGGCGAGATTTCAATCAGTAATTTCAAGAGAAATCAAAGAACAATTAAATGAAAAAATCGGCAGGGAAAATCCGGATTATGTGATTGCCTGCGTTGGCGGTGGAAGTAATGCAGCAGGAACTTTTTATCATTTTGTAAACGATGAAAATGTTAAAATAATAGCCGCTGAAGCTGGCGGATTTGGTGTGAGTTCCGGTAAATCGGCGGCAACGACTTTTCTTGGGACTATCGGTATCTTGCACGGAAGCCAAAGTCTGGTGATGCAGACCAAAGACGGACAGGTTATTGAACCACATTCGATTTCAGCCGGTTTGGATTATCCTGGAATCGGACCGATGCACGCCAATCTTTTCAGTTCAAATCGAGCAGAATTTTTCAGCATCAATGATGACGAAGCTTTGAAATCGGCTTTTGAGCTTACCAAAATCGAAGGCATTATTCCTGCTTTGGAAAGTGCTCACGCTTTGGCTGTTTTAGATAAGAAGAAATTTGCGAAAGATGATGTAGTTGTGATTTGTCTCAGCGGACGTGGCGATAAGGATATGGAAACTTATTTGAAACATCTTTAAATCTGTAAAATGTAAAACGTATTAATGTATTTATGATTCTCAATCGTTAATACATTTTACGTGAATACTTTAATACATTAAACAAAATGAAAAAACTAAACATATATTTCACAGCCGGCATTCCAAAGCTGGAAGATACAGGCAAGATCTCCAGATTAATCCAAGATTCGGGTGCGGATATGATGGAAATCGGAATTCCGTATTCTGATCCGGTTGCAGATGGACCTGTAATTCAGGATGCGCATTCTCTGGCTTTGAAAAACGGAATGTCTATCAAAAAACTTTTTGAACAATTAGCTGAGATCAAAGAATCTGTCACTATTCCGAAGATATTAATGGGTTATCTGAATCCTGTTCTTCAGTTTGGTTTTAAGAATTTTTGTCAGAAATGTTCGGAAGTAGGAATTTCGGGATTGATTATTCCTGATTTACCTCCGATTGAATTTGAAAATAAATATGGGGAAATTCTTAAAAAATATAATCTAAACTTCACTTTTCTCGTGACACCGGAAACGCCGGAAGAGCGCATAAAATATCTTGATTCCCTAAGTTCAGGCTTTTTATATGCAGTAAGTTCATCTTCTACTACAGGTAACGAGAATGCTGTTTTGAAAAATGAAAATTACCTTGACAGATTAGCTTCATTAGAATTAAAAAATCCTGTTTTCATTGGTTTTGGAATCAAGAATAAGCCGGATTTTGAAAACGTGACGGAAAAAGCGCAAGGTGGAATTATCGGAACCGCTTTTGTAAAGATTTTGCTGGAAAATAAAAATTGGGAAAATGAAGCTGCCAATTTCATTCATTCTGTAAAAGCATAAAAATCACTAAATTTGTTTCATTAAAATATATAATGAATACACATCAGAATAAAGTTGTAGAATTTGAAGATTTGGGAACCAAAGACTATCAGGAATCCTGGAATTATCAGGAGTCTCTGATGAAAAATATTATTGATCTGAAAATCAAAAACCGTGATCTTCCGGAAGAACAGCACATCACAACGCCCAACCATTTCCTTTTGGTAGAACATCCGCATGTCTATACTTTAGGCAAAAGCGGACATGAGGAGAATATGCTTGCAGGAATTGATAAATTAAAAGAGATTGAAGCCACTTTTGTAAAGGTAAACCGTGGCGGAGATATTACTTATCATGGTTTTGGGCAGATTGTCGGGTATCCTATTCTCGACCTGGAAAACTTCTTTACCGATATTCATAAGTATATGCGTAATCTGGAAGAAGTAATTATAAGAACCATTGCTGAATTCGGACTGAAAGGTGAGCGTTCTGAAGGGGAAACCGGTGTCTGGCTGGATGTTGGAAAGCCTTATGCCAGAAAAATCTGTGCAATGGGTGTAAAAGCGTCAAGATGGGTAACCTTACATGGTTTTGCACTCAATGTGAATACTGATATGCGCTATTTTGAATATATCATTCCGTGCGGAATAAAAGACAAACAGGTAACTTCTTTGAAAAGAGAACTTGAAAGAGAACTGACCTCTGAAGAAATGGAAGGCATAAAAGCTAAAATCAAAAAACATTTTGCTGATGTTTTTGAAGCAGAATTGATGATCAAAGCCATGTAATTCTTTATACTCCTTATTAATTTATTTCTTATAATCAAAAATCAGCATTAATTTTTTTTACCGACTTTTGCAACCCTTTCCATAATTTGAATATTCATGAAACTTTGTATTGCCGAAAAACCAAGTGTTGCCAGAGATATTGCTAAAGTTTTGGGCGCAACAATGCCTAAACAAGGTTATATGGAAGGAAACGGCTATTGTGTGACATGGACTTTCGGACATCTTTGTACGCTGAAAGAACCTCACGATTATGGTCCGCAGTACAAATCGTGGAATCTTTTTCTGCTTCCCATTATTCCTCATCAGTTTGGAATTAAACTAATACCAAATAAAGGAGTGGAAAATCAGTTTAAAGTCATTGAAAAACTGGTAGAAAACTGTGAAGAGGTCATTAATTGCGGGGATGCCGGACAAGAAGGAGAACTGATTCAGCGGTGGGTTTTGCAGAAAGCAAAATGCAATAAGCCGATCCGTCGTTTATGGATTTCTTCATTAACGGAAGAAGCTATTAAAGAGGGTTTCGCCAATCTTAAACCTGCTGAAGATTATAAAAATCTATATCTTGCAGGAAATGCAAGGGCCATTGGAGACTGGCTTCTGGGCATCAATGCAACCCGTCTTTTCACCAAAAAATTCGGCGGAAATAAAGCAGTTCTTTCAATCGGAAGGGTTCAGACTCCTACTTTGGCAATGCTGGTACAGCGCCAGAAAGAAATTGATGCTTTTACCATAGAAGAATACTGGGAACTGAAAACCAAATACAGGGATGTAATTTTCAATGCCGCTATAGACCGCCTCAAAACTTTAGACCGTGCCGAAAAAGGTCTGGATTATTTAAAACAAAATCTATTTGAAATTGTTTCTTTTGAAATTAAAGAAGGTAAAGAAAAAAATCCGAGACTTTTTGATCTGACCGGGCTCCAGGTGGAAGCCAATAAAAAGTATGGCTATTCTGCGGAAAATACCCTTAATTATATCCAAAGTCTCTACGAGAAAAAGCACGTAACCTATCCTCGTGTTGATACCACTTATCTTGCTGAAAGTTTATATCCGAAAATTGAAGGAATTCTGCGAAGCATGAAGTTTTATCAGGATCTGATTACTCCCCTACTTCAGGAACCAATTCCTAAGTCGAAAGCTGTTTTTGATGACACAAAAGTGACTGATCACCATGCAATTATTCCGACAGAAGTTCCGCCTTCGCAAAATTTAACCCGGGAAGAAAAACTGATTTATGATTTAATAGCCAAACGTTTTATCTCGGTCTTTTATCCTGAATGTAAAATCTCCAATACTCTGGTAGAAGCAAAAGTAGGAACAATACCTTTCAAAACCAGCGGAAAGCAGATTCTGGAACCCGGATGGAGAATTGTTTACTCCAAAGAACCCAAAGAAGAGCCTTCTGATAAAGAAAAAGACAAGGATGAGGAACAGACTATTCCTGAGTTTGTTGCCGGAGAAACCGGACCGCATGATCCTATGATACATCAGGGAAAAACTTCACCACCAAAACCTTATACAGAAGCAACCCTTCTTCGTGCTATGGAAACCGCAGGAAAACAGGTAGATGATGATGAACTTCGTGAAATGCTGAAAAATAACGGGATCGGAAGACCATCTACCCGAGCTAACATTATCGAAACACTTTTCAAAAGAAAATATATTGAAAAGAAAAGAAAAAACCTCATCGCAACACCAACAGGAATTCAGCTGATTGATACGATTGAAGACGAACTGCTGAAAAGTCCTGAACTAACAGGAGAATGGGAACTTAAGCTCCGAAAAATTGAAAGCGGTGAATATGAAGCCAACCAGTTTAAAGAAGAGCTGATCCAAATGGTCACCAATCTTACCAAAAAAGTAGTCGACGGAAAAGGAAAAATCATCACATTGGAAGAAGAAAAATCCGAAACCAAAGAAAAGAAAAAGAGAGAACCGGCTGTAAAAAAAGATTTGCCTGCATGGGAAGAAACAAAATGTCCGAAATGTAAAGATCATCATTTGATGAAAGGTAAAACCGCTATCGGATGTTCGGATTTTAAAAACTGTGGGTTTAAAATTCCGTTTGAAATATTTGGTAAAAAACTTTCCGAAAAACAATTGATGGATCTTATTTTAAAAGGAAAAACCTCCAAACTGAAAGGTTTTAGTTCACATCCTGAAAATATAACAGAAGGAATTATTTCTTTATCTTCCGAATTTTCAGCGGTTTTAGTTTAAGGTAACAGAATGCGGGATGCTTATTTAGTGATCTAATTAATATCCCACATTCTGTAAGACTTCAATTCCCGAAAAATTATTTCAAATAAAGTTTCATTCTTGCCTCATATTCCGGTTTGGTTTTCAATAATTTCCAAATCTTTTTATCATCAGGATAGCTGATTCTGTAGTACATGATTTTATCCGCAGAATATTTAAAATAAGGATGATTTTTCAGCCAGTCTTCAGGAGCATCAACCAAAGTATATCTCTCTACTTTAGAATTATCAAGCGGAGCAATATTTAAAAGTTTCTGAACCAATTCTTTATCTATATTATACGTTTCAAGAATCTGTTCTTTGGTCATGAATCCGCCAAGCTTTTTGCGAAAACCGATCATAGAACCTGCACTTTTCTCATCCAGTCCAAATTCCAAAAGCTGTTTAAAAGTTATCGAATTCAGTTCAGTTTTTGTGAAATCTGTTTTTTCCTGTTTTATTTCTGCTTTTTTCTGCTCAGAATTTTTTGCAGCTGTTGAAGGATCAAGCTTAATAAATGGTTTTAAGCTTTCAAATTTTTCCTGAGAAATTACGAAACAGTTTTTAAGATCGTCCAGAGTTTTAAAACTGCCTTTTAGATTTCTGTCACGATAATTTACAATCACATTAGCCTGTTTTTCAGAAAATCCAAGATTTTCCCAGCCTTTTTTATCTAACTCATTCGGATCAAAAGCTGTAAGTTTAATTGGTGACTTAGATGGTGTGGCAAACGATTTAAAATTTGCAGGAGTTTTAGCAGGCAGAATAATATAAGGTTCCAGCTTTTGGTAGTTTTCATCGCTGATAATAAAACATTCTCTGAATTTTTCTTTGCTTATAAAACTTCCACCCAGATAATCTCTGTACTTTAAAATAGCTGCAGATTGCTTTTCTGAAAAACCCATTGTCTGCCAATCGCTTTTAGTGAAATGATCAGGATTAAATTTACCATTAATGATCAAAGATTTTTTCTTAAAATTTTCAGAATGATAGTTAGATCTAGATTCAGAGCTGTTTTCAGGAAGCAGCAAAAACGGTTCAAGCTCATTGTATTTTTCCGCTGAAACGGCAAAACACTTTTTGAACTGCGCTTTGGAAATAAAATTACCGCCGACAATTTCTTTATACTTTAAAATAGTTTTAGTTTGTTTTTCGGAAAAGCCAAGCTTCTGCCACTGATTTTCATCTAAATCGTTTGGATTGAAGGCTGAAAAGATTTTAGAAGACGAATTTTCCGTAACAAAGGTAATTTCAGGAAATTTTTCTTTCTTTGTTGCTGAATATTTTTTGAAAGCAAGTAAAGTCAGGAGCACAACTCCAAGCACAGCCATTTTCTGATAATAATTTTTCCTCATCTTTTATGTTTTAATAAACTAAAGATAAGAATTATTTTTTATGCCGAAAATATTGAATATTATTTTTAACCTAACAGAAAAGCAGTTGTTAAATTCTTATTCCTCATTTTTTTCTGCCAAAGAATCTTTCAGTTTCAAAAGTTCAGCTTTTACAAACTCCAGTCTGTCAATAATAGTGACTGTTTCAGAAATTTTACTGTTGGTAGTCAATGCGATTTTGGCTCCATCCAATGTGTAACCTTTTTCTTTTACCAAATGATAAATGATTTTAAGATTTTTGATGTCTTCCGGAGTAAAATAGCGGTTTCCTTTTTTATTTTTCTTAGGCTTAATAATGGGAAATTCCTGCTCCCAATATCTTATCAATGAAGCATTTACATCGAATGCTTTAGCAACTTCTCCTATCGAATAATACAGTTTGTCGGGTAAATTTATCTTCATTACGTTGAATCCTGAAAATTCAAAGATAAATATTTTTGAAACTACACTACAAATCGTACATTGTAATCTTTAAAATTAAAACATGAAAAAGGAGAAAGTTTTGGGTATTGTTGGTTTAATTTTGGTATTATTCAGTTGCCAATCAACAAAATATAAAAATATGTTTGAAGAAAACACCGAGCCAAAATTAATTTCAGATCAGTTCAGTTTTACAGAAGGTCCTGCTGCCGATAAATCAGGAAATGTTTACTTTACCGATCAGCCTAATGACAAAATTTACTTTTGGGACTGGAAAACCAATAAGATTGAACTTTTTTCGGACAAGACTGGTCGTGCCAACGGAACTTTTTTTGACGAGAATGACCATCTGATTACCTGCTCAGACAATGAAGGTGAAATATGGAAAATCAGTAAAGACAAATCTGTAGAAGTTCTTTCTAAAGGTTTTGAAGGAAAAAGACTGAATGGACCAAACGATTTGTGGCTGGATGATTTTGGCGGAATTTATTTTACAGACCCGTTATACGAAAGAGATTACTGGAAAAATTTCAAAGTAGAAATTCCAGAGAAAAATCTTTATTACAGAAATAAAAACGGTAAAATATCAAAAATTGAGACTTTTGTTCAGCCTAACGGAATTATTGGAAGTAAGAAATTAAAAAAACTGTATGTTTCCGATATTGATGGCGGCAAAACGTACGTATATGATATTTTGGGAGAAGGACGGCTGTCTGAAAAAAAACTATTCTGCGAAATGGGCTCAGACGGAATGACACTTGATCAGGAAGAAAATCTTTATATTACGGGAGACGGCGTTACTGTTTTTAATAATAAGGGTGAAAAAATTCATCATATCAAAATTCCTGAAGACTGGACGGGAAACGTTACCTTCGGAGGAGAAAAAAATAATATTTTATTTATTACAGCTTCAAAATCTGTCTATACTTTACCTACAAAAACCAGTGGTTTACATTAAAATTACTGATGATCGTAAAAACTTACAGAGAAAATTCAGGGAATGATCAGTATTGATGATTCCCTTTTTTAATATTTATTGCTCCACTTCTTTTTAAGTTCGTCCCCAATCTTTTTTTCAGTAGCATTATTTCCGGGTTCATAAAATTTCACATCTTTTATTTCTTCGGGTAAAAAATCCTGATCTATAAAATTTCCTTCAAATGAATGAGCATATTTGTATTCTTTTCCATAATCCAGATCCTTCATCAGTTTGGTTGGAGCATTTCTCAAATGCAGCGGTACAGGCAGATTTCCCGTTTTTTTCACGAAAGCTAAGGCTTCGTTAATTGCTGCATAGGCAGAATTGCTCTTCGGGGAAACTGCCAGATAAATTGCCGTTTCGCTCAGTAAAATTCTTGCTTCAGGATTTCCTATCACATTGATTGCCTGAAAACAGTTGTTTGCAATAACCAATGCATTCGGATTGGCAAGACCAATATCTTCTGAAGCTAAAATCAGCATTCGCCGGGCAATAAATTTAATATCTTCACCACCTGCAATCATTCTGGCAAGCCAGTATACCGCTCCGTTTGGATCACTTCCGCGCATAGATTTTATGAATGCCGAAATAATATCATAATGCTGTTCACCATTTTTGTCATAAAGCGCCATTGTTTCCTGTAAAACCGACATCACATCGTCATTGTCAATCTCGTGCTTACCTGAATTTTTAAACTGGTTCAGAACCAATTCAACAGAATTAATCAGTTTTCTGCCGTCACCTCCGGAATATTGAATGAATGCTTCTTTTTGTTTGATGATAAAATCTGAATTTGCATCCTTATTGAATCTTTTAACAGCAATTTCAATAAGCTCTTCCAATTTCTCGTAGCTTAAAGCTTTCAGAATATACACCTGACTTCTGGAAAGCAGTGCGGAAACTACCTCAAAACTAGGATTTTCTGTTGTTGCACCTATTAAAACCACCCACCCTTTTTCTACCGCATGAAGCAGCGAATCCTGCTGAGATTTATTGAACCGGTGAATTTCGTCAATGAATAAAATTGGAGATTTTCCTGAGAAAAGGTTCTGCTTTTTGGCATCTTCTATTACATCGCGAACATCTTTCACTCCAGAGGAAACCGCAGAAAGTTTGAAAAATTTTCGTCCGGATTTTTCTGAAATAATTTCTGCTAGAGTTGTTTTACCTGTTCCCGGCGGTCCCCAAAGAATAAGGGAGTTTAAGGTGTCATTCTCCAGCATTTTTCTTATCGTGCCTTTTTCGCCGGTAAGATGTTCCTGTCCTAAAACTTCATCTAAAGTTTTAGGTCTTAACCGTTCTGCTAATGGAATATTTTGAGCCAATGTGATTGATTTAAAATAAATTTGAGAAAAATTCCGCTGATTTTGTATACAAAGTTTATAATCGACCAACATATTGTTTTACACGACCAAAGCCTTATTTCAGCACTGAAACTTACAACAAATTTAAACTAATTTTCAATTTTTTACGCTATTTTTGCAATGTTTTGAAATTAACATTGAATAAAATCATCACGTTTCCGCTGGTAATTCTCATCAGATTTTACCAATGGTTTATTTCGCCTTTACTTCCGAAAAACTGCCGCTACGAGCCTACATGCTCACATTATATGGTAGAATCTTTACAGATTCACGGCATTTTTAAAGGATTCTGGCTTGGTGTGAAAAGAATTTCAAAATGTCATCCGTGGGGAGGAAGCGGTTATGATCCTGTTCCGCCTAAAAAATAATAAGCTAAAAAATTTCATAATGAATAATTTATTCTTTCGAATTTATCTTTTGATTTTTGCATTTTTTGTGCAGAATATATTTGCTCAAAATTATCCTGATGGTGTTTCTGATGCCAATCTGGTAGTCAATAATCAGGCAGTTCCCGTTAAAGTTTTTTCTACCACAGATGCGCAGACTTTTGCTGAGTTTGCCGGAAAAAATACTTCCAACAACTTAATTATAGTCAATACTGCCAATCTTGAATCTAAAGGCGGATGGGGAGCTTTTTATGACAATTCTTTTGCAGTTCTGAAGCAGAATGGCTATCAGTTTTTAAATGAAGATTTTAAGCCGACAGAAAATAAAGCAGATTTCAAATATATCACTAAAATCAAGCAGCCACTGAAAGAAGAAGATCAGGTTTCGCTTGATACAGCGTATAAAATCTGGGATCCTTCCGTAGGTATTCATTTAGGTCCGGTTACGCTGCATTATTACAGTCTGATGTTTGTTTTTGCATTCGGATTCGGATATATACTGATGAAGAAAATATTTGACATTGACCATGTTAATCAAAAATATCTTGATCCTCTTTTTACATGGACTTTGCTCGGAACAATTTTGGGAGCGAGATTGGGACACGTGATCTTTTATCAGCCAGAACTCTTCAAAGATGATTTTTTAAGTGTGTTTTTGCCGATCAGAACAAAACCAGAACTGGAGTTTACAGGATTTTCAGGACTTGCAAGTCATGGAGCAACCATTGCCTTAATATTTACAACATTATATTATTCATTTAAAATAATTAAGAAAAATCCGTTTTGGGTTTATGACCGATTAGGAATTGTAGTTGCTCTGGGTGGTGCTTTTGTACGTTTAGGAAACTTTTTCAATTCAGAAATTGTGGGAAAACCGGCAGATTCCAATTCACCATTTGCAATTCTTTTTCCACAGATGAGCGACGAATACGGAATTACTGTTCCAAGATTTCCGGGTCAGCTTTTTGAAGCGACAGGATATGTATTATTGTTTGTTCTTTTGTGGTTTCTGTACAGAAAAACTGATAAAAAATATCAGCAGGGCTGGTTATTCGGATTGTTTTTTATCATACTTTGGGCCATCAGATTTTTTGTGGAATTTTTGAAAGAGCCACAGGGAAAAGAATTTATTTCTATTGCGGGACTCAATACAGGTCAGGTTTTATCTATTCCTTTTATGATTGCAGGTTTATTGATCATGATCTACTCAAAGAACAATAAAATTGCTCCTGAAGCCGATAAAACTTTTTAAGTTAAAATATCAATTATACAAACCGTCTTCTCACAAGACGGTTTTTTTGTAAAACTTAGTGATTATTATGCTGAACAAAAGTGAATCTACGGTACATTTCTAATCTCTGTTTTTGCGGAAATTACTTAAATGACATTTAAAATTTTATTAATTTTAAAACTCCTAAAACTTCATTATATGGCTTCACAAAAATCACTCTCAGAACAACAGACTTTTGAAATTTTGAATATTTTGAAAAAAAGATTTGATCTGCACAAAAATCGTCATCTTAATATGGACTGGACAAAAATTGAGGAAAAATTAAATGACAATCCTTCAAAACTTTGGTCTCTTTACCAAATGGAAATTTCCGGAGGTGAACCTGATGTGGTAAGTGTTGATGAAAATACCAATGAGTATACTTTTTTCGATTGCTCTGCTGAAAGTCCTAAAGGAAGGAGAAGTTTTTGCTATGACCGTGAAGCTCTGGACTCAAGAAAGGAAAATAAACCTCAAAATTCAGCAATTGAGTCTGCTTCAGACATGGAAATAGAGATTCTGAATGAAGAACAATATCGTTTTCTTCAAACTTTGGGAGAATTTGACCTTAAGACATCAAGCTGGATAAAAACACCGGTCAAGATCAGAAATCTGGGCGGTGCCTTATTTTGTGACCGTCGCTATGATGCCGTTTTTACTTATCATAACGGAGCTTCTTCCTACTATGCTGCAAGAGCCTTTAGAGGGTGTTTAATTGTTTAATTTCAACAATACCGTAACTTACAGACACAAAAAAACCGCTGATCAACAGCGGTTTCATTTATAATCAAAAATCTACCAGATTTTAATTCTTTCTTCAGGTTTTTTATACAATTTATCACCCGGTTTTACATCAAAAGCTTTGTAAAAAGCATCTACATTGATAAGAGGTCCGAAACTTCTGAAATATCCAGGAGAATGCGGATCTGTTTTTACCTGATTCACCATATACTTTTCGCTTGATAAAGTTCTCCATACTGTTGCCCAGCTAAGGAAAAATCTTTGATCCTGAGTATATCCGCTGATGTTCCCCGGATTCCCTTTATCTTTAAGATACATTTGTAATGCATCATAAGCAATGCTTACTCCACCCAAATCAGCAATATTTTCACCATTGGTAAAAGTACCATTCACAAAAGTTCCTTTTACAGGTTCATATTTATCATACTGAGCTGCCAAAGCTTTGGTTGCTTTCTCAAAATTAGCTTTGTCTTCAGGAGTCCACCAATCCACAAGATTACCGTCTGCATCAAACTGCGCACCAGAATCATCAAATCCGTGGCTCATTTCATGACCTATTACTGCTCCGATAGCACCGAAATTCACCGCAGCATCAGCTTTAGGATTAAAAAACGGAGGCTGAAGAATTGCAGCAGGGAAAACGATCTCGTTATATACAGGATTATAATAAGCGTTCACCGTCTGCGGAGTCATTCCCCACTCTGTTTTATCTACCGGTTTTCCTACTTTCTCAAGTTCTTTGTTATACTGCCATTCAGCAATATTCTGAAGGTTAGCATAAAGGTTTCCACCTTTAGATTCAGGAACGATTTTTAATTTAGAATAATCTTTCCATGTATCAGGATATGCTACTTTAACGGTAAATTTATTCAGTTTTGCCATTGCTTTTTCCTTAGTTACAGGAGACATCCAAGCCAAATTATTGATATGAACAGCAAAACTTTTCTTTAGATAATCTATCAGCTCAACCATTTGGGCTTTTGCCTCTGCCGGAAAATATTTTTCTACGTAGAGTTTCCCGAAAGCTTCACCCAAAGATCCGTTGATCAACTCATACCCTCTTTTGTTCAAAGCTCTCTGTTCCTGCTGTCCTCTTAAATATTTACCATAAAAGTTAAATTTTTTGTTTCCTAAGTCTTCGCTCAGATACGAAGCACTTCCGTTGATCATGTGAAACTTAAGATAATCTTTGATTACAGGAAGATTTTTTACATTCACCAACTGGTCAAAGTTTTTATAATAATCCAATTCACCAATGATTACTCTGTTGGTATTTACCCCTACTTTCTTCAAATATGAAGTAAGGTCTATATTTTTTACCAAACCTGAAAGCTCAGCCATTGTCTTCGGATTGTACTGTAATGTATTATCCCGGCTCTGCTCATTGGTAAGCAGGTGCTTTGCAATATTTTTTTCGTAGTTGATGATTCCTTTTGCTGCTTCAGCAGAGTTTTTGTAACCTAGCTCTGCAAGCATGGAAGCTACATATTTCTCGTATTCTGCAAGAGCTTCTGTATTTTTGGCATCTTGTTTCTGGTAATAGTCTCTTCCCATTCCCAAAGTAGCATCGCCCAGATAAACCGCATTCATATTAGAATCCTTAAGATCTGCATAGACTCCCCATGCGTAGAAATTATTTTCACCGTCTTTCGTTACTGAAGTTAAATAATTTTGTAAATCTGTAAGATTTTTAATTGCATCAATTTTTTTGATGTTTTCCTGGATTGGCTTAATTCCGTCAGCATTTCTCTTATCCATATTCATGTACGTTGCGTACAGATCCTGAATTTTTTTTCCTTCGCTGCCTTCAGCAAATTTATCCTTCAGAAGAGAATTTAAAATTGTCATGGAATTATTGTCGGTGTCCTCCGCCAATTTGTTGAAACTTCCCCAAGTTGGTTTATCTGAAGGAATTTGAGCTGTTTTCATCCAGCTTCCGCTTACGTAATTATAGAAATCATCCTGCGGACGTACTGATTTATCCATCAGGCTAATATCTAAACCATAATCTTTCTGTACTGTCTGACTTGATTTTGTCTGAGCAGTAAGTGTTGTCTGTGAACAAACCCCGGCTAATAAAAACAAGGAAAATGTTAGCTTTTTCATATGTAGATTTTATTGTTTTTTTTAAATTAAATACATGCTTAAGGTGTTTCTGCCTGAGCCGCATTATTTTTCATCGGAGTTTGTGTTTAAAACAACAGATTGTTTTTAGTAACGATATGTTCTGTTATTTTGAGATAAGTATCTTTTTTTAATTATTTGTTACTCAAAATTAAATTAATTTGAATAGATAAACCACAAATTATTTTTCAATTAAAATCCCGACTAAATCCTGAATAATTTTCTGAGAAACAAAATAAGCAAAATCCTGTCTTTCCAAATATGGAAGAAAAAGTTTGAAGGTTTGAGAATCATTTTTGACTCTTATAGAATAATAAACCGTTCCTACCTCTTTACCGTCTTCACCTTTACCAGGACCGGCAACCCCCGTAGTAGAAAGAGCAATATCTGTCTGAAAAAGTTTTTGGCAGCCTTCTGACATTTCTCTTGCTACCTCTTCGCTTACCACTGTAAATCTTTCTATTGTACTTTCAGACACATTAAGAGTCTTGATTTTCATTTCTGTAGCATAAGTAACAATTCCCCCTGTAAAAAATTGGGAACTTCCGGGATTTGAAGTAAGCATTTTTGCCAGTTCTCCACCCGTACAGCTTTCTGCGGTAGAAATAGCCATTTTCTTTTCGTTTAAAATTTCAGCCAGAATTTTCTCTATTTTATCTTCCTTTGTTGCAATAATATGGTCACCGATGATCGGAAATAACTTTTGAATTTGATTTTCCAGCTGAATTTGTAGAAACTGTTCGTTCTCACCGCTTGCAGTAAGCTTTAGTTTTACCCGGGTTCCGATTGGAAGATAAGATAATGCCATATTATCCGGAAGCTGCAATTCCCAGTTTTCAATCCTATCTGCCAGAATACTTTCAGGAATCCCAACTACAGACACTATTCTTGCAACAATATATTCTAAACTGAATTTTTGCTTTAAATAAGGAATAATCTGATCCTTAATTAAAGGTTTTACTTCATAAGGAACTCCCGGCAAACTGAAAGACAGCTTATTTCCGTTGGGCATCATCATACACGGAGCTGTACCATAATGATTCTGAAAAACCGTACATTTTGTAGGCACAAAAGCCTGTTCGCGGTTTCTTTCTAAAATTTCTGTTCTTCCACGCTTTTCCATGTAAGCCTTAAGGTGTTCAAAAGTAACCTCATCCAGCGCAATTTCATCATCAAAAAAATCTGCCAGTGCTTTTTTTGTTTTATCATCTCTTGTCGGACCCAAACCGCCTGTTGTGATCACCAGATCAGCAAGTTCAAATGCCGATTTAAGGGTATTTTTTATTATTTGTATTTCATCGGAAATAGTAAAAATCTGTACCACTTTTATTCCTATATTTTTGAGCTCTGTAGCGATAAAATTGGAATTGGTATCAATGGTGTTTCCTGAAAGAATTTCGTCTCCGATGGTAATAAGTACGGCACTTTTCATACATTAATTTTATATGCAAATGACGTAAATTTCTTCTTTGCAGACAAAAGAAAATGATTTTTTATATCTTTGGATGCAACAGACAATTATTATAATTATTTATGCTAAAATATGATGATGCTTCATGGCATTCCGGAGAAAATTTCCCTGAAGATGTGCCTCGTAAAAACTGCGCCACACACATAGGAATGTTTCTGAGCTGGTGCATGGAAAACAATCTGATCTCGGATAGCCTAAAAGAAAGAACTGCCAATGAAATTGAAAAATTAATCCAGAGAAAGATCACCGGAGCAGAATTTATCCTTACAGCAATGGATGGAAAATTGTCAGAATCTGATCTGAATAAATTCGGAAACAGTTTTGCCAAAGATTACTATGCAGACGATACCGATTTTGGAAATCAATACAGTTCTTTTGCTGATGATTATATCAATCTTTTTGATACAAAAGCAGAACAAAATGGAGAATCTTACAAAAGTTTTTATCATATAGAAGACACCCATGAAAACTACTTTTTGATGCGGCAGATGATTGATTACCGTTTTGAAGAATGGAAGGTTTATAAAAATCTGAATTAAAAATCCGATCTACTTTATGCAGACCGGATCTTCTTTTTTTACTGCAATAAGACAGGCTTATTTTCTTACAGTCCATTGTTCAAAAAAATCTTTTACTTTATCCAAACTATAGCCTTTGTTTTCCTCCAGAACATCGCTTTGCTGTATATGAAGCAACTTTCCGCTCTCATCAAGAACTATAAAAACAGGATAGCCAAATTTTTCACCCGGATTGCCAAATTTTTCAAAAACCTTTTCATTTTTGTTTTCCGGCGAATAGTTTAGATGATAATATAAAAAATTAGCATCTACCATTTCTTTCAGTTCAGCATTGGTCTGCACAAATTGGTTAAACCTAAGGCACCAGATACACCAGTTTCCTCCTGCCTGTATCATAATGTTCTTTTTCTCTTTTTTTGCTTTTGCTATAAGATTTTCCAGATCTTTTTCTGCGTCAGCTTTCGGATTGTAAGGCTTGGGTAATTTCACTTTTTCTTCAGCCGCTTTTTTCTTGGCTTCAAGTTCTGCATGTTCCGTTTTTATCAATAAAGCCTTATCAGTTTCCTTCTTATCTGTCGTGTCTTTTAATTGCTGAGAATAAGTAAAGATTCCCAGACCCAAAAACGCTGTTAAAAACAATTTTTTCATACTATAAAAATAAAAAAATAAGTGTAATTATAAGCAAATTTAAAACCATAATAATTTTATCACTAAATTTGTCTGTTTTATGAATTTTCTGATCAAAATACTTTACCTGATTTCTAAATTGCCCTTAAGAATATTATATATTTTTTCGGACATCATTTTCTTCCTGAATTTTTATATTGTGGGATACCGAAAAAAGGTCATTACTCAAAATTTAAAAAATTCATTTCCGGAAAAATCTGATGAAGAAATAAAAGAAATAAGAAAGAAATTTTATCTTAATTTTTCTGATTATCTGGTAGAAACGATAAAGTCTTTCAGTATTTCCCAAACTGAATCGCGTGTGCGGATGCAGCATATCAATCAGCAGATTTTCCATGATGCAAAAGCCGAAGGAAAGAATGTTATCCTTCTTGCCGGTCACGTTTTCAATTGGGAATGGATCAACGCACTTGCAACTTTAACTCCGCAAAAAAACACACATCCCGTTTACAGAAAGGTAAACAGCAGTTTTTGGGAAAATCAAATGAAAAAAGTGCGTAACAAATTTGGAAACGAAGCGCTGGAAGCTAATGAAGTTATCATCAATATTTTTCGCAAAAAAAATGATGGCGAGTCTGTTTATATGTTTGTTGCAGATCAGACACCGTATGTGACAAGTGTAAATTATGGTCTGAAGTTCCTCAATCAGAGAACTCCTGTTTTCATTGGTTATGATAAACTGGCAACAAGAATGGATTTGGTTTTCATCTACTGCGAAATGAAAAAAGTAAAAAGAGGTTTTTATCAGGTCAATTATCACAGAATATATCCGGATGGTGAGAAATTCGTCAATAACGAAGTGGTAAAAAAATTCCATCATTTGCTGGAAAACACGATCCATAAAAATCCAGACAATTACCTTTGGTCTCACCGAAAATGGAAATATCAGGATGCTATAAAAACTTATGACGAAGAATAATGACACAAAAATATCAAAAAATTGCCGTTGTCATTTTAAACTGGAATGGTAAAAACTGGCTTCAGAAATTTCTTCCTAGTGTAATTAATCATTCTTCGGAAGCAGACATATATGTTATTGATAATCAATCAACCGATGATTCCGTTGGATTATTACATAAAGAATTTCCTACCGTACAAATTGTTATTAATAATAAAAATTTAGGATTTGCAGGCGGTTACAATGAAGGTTTAAAAAAAATTGATGCTGAATATTACTGTCTTCTGAACTCTGATGTGGAAGTTACTGAAAACTGGATTATGCCAGTCTTAAATTTATTTGAGCAAAACACTTCCATTGCAGCAATTCAGCCTAAAATTTTATCCTACGAAGACAAAAGTAAGTTTGAGTTTGCAGGCGCAGCAGGCGGATTGATTGACAATCTGGGCTATCCTTACTGCAGAGGAAGAATTTTCGATGATGTAGAAGAAGATTTGGGACAATATGATGATGAAACAGAAATTTTTTGGGCTTCAGGATGTTGTCTTTTTATCCGCTCAATAGATTTTTGGAACCAAAATGGCTTTGATGAGAGATTTTTTGCCCATCAGGAAGAAATAGATCTTTGCTGGAGATTAATTAACTCTGGAAAAAAAATATACTATACTGGAAAATCAAAAGTTTACCATATTGGTGGAGGAACTTTAAACAAACAAAGCGCCCGAAAGACTTTTCTTAATATGAGAAACAATCTTTCCATGATGCTGAAAAATATGCCTTTTCCTAAACTTCTACAAGTCATTTTTTTCAGAATGATATTAGATGGTGCCGCCTCTTTTTATTTTGGATATAAATACGGAATTGCTCATTTCTGGGCGGTAGCAAGAGCCCATTACGGATTTTACATCCATATTCCTGGAACGATTAAACGCCGTCAAAAAAAGCAAATTGCAAATTTCTATCAGTCTAAATGGCTTATCTTCAGGCATTTTTTGCGAAATAATACAGTTTAAAAACTTATATCAACCCGAACATGGATTTTTGTGCATTAGATTTTGAAACAGCAACACACGAGAGAAATTCTGCGTGCGAACTGGGTATTTGCGTAGTTCAGAATTCTGCTGTCGTTGAAACAAAAACATGGCTTATTAAACCACCCAGTTTTCCATATTTTCATCAGAGAAATATTGATGTACACGGTATTTATCCTGATGATGTAAAAGATGCTCCCACTTTTGAGGATATATGGTACGAAGTTGAAGAGATGATGTACGGAACTTTAATGATTGCTCACAATGCGAGTTTTGATGCAGGAGTGTTAAAAGGATGTTTCAATCATTTTGGAATTTTTGCTCCTAAAATTAATTACTTATGCAGCATTCAGCTTGCCAAAAAATCATGGAACTATTTACCCAGATATGGATTAAAACATTTAGCAGAGTACCATAACATTCAATTTAAACACCACAGAGCCGGAGATGACGCAGAAGCATGCGCAAAAATCTCTCTTTTAGCTTTTGAGAAGCTATTTCTGACAACCAATGAAGAGATATCCGACTTTATGAAAGGGAAAATTAAATCCATTTAGATCAGTTGCTCAATACTTCCGAGAGAAGATCAAATTTAGGAATATCAATTTCAAAAGTTTCGTCTGTTTCCATATTTTTCACAAGGTATTTACCCGACATATTCCCGACTCCGGAACGAAGCATTACATTAGAAAAGTAAGCAAAATCCGCATCAGGTTCTATATCTGGAGTTAGTCCTATGACACCATCACCTACAACTTCAGTAAAACCGAAGCCTACATCAAAAATAAGCCACTTTCTCTTGAGAACTTTAATAGGGAAATCTCCTTTATTCTCAATAATAATATTGTATTTAAAAACGAAACGGTTTTCTGATGGATAACTGTTTTTGATATCATATTCAGGAACTACCGAAACCACTATATTCGAAGTAATTTTAGAAAACATCTCATTCAATTTGAGGTAAAAGATACAAAAATCTCGCCTTTTTAAGGGCGAGACTATATTAAATAATAATAAAAGAAATAATCTATTATAAACCTAGACCTTTTCTTTCGTCACCGTTCATCAAAATTCCTACAGGATTGTCAATCGCTTCTTTTACTGCAACAAGGAATCCTACAGATTCTTTACCGTCAATAATTCTGTGATCATAAGACATCGCAACGTACATCATTGGACGAATTACCACCTGCCCGTCAACCGCAACCGGTCTTTGGATAATATTGTGCATACCTAAGATAGCAGATTGAGGAGGATTGATAATTGGTGTAGACATCATAGAACCGAATGTACCACCATTGGTAATCGTAAAGGTTCCGCCTGTCATTTCGTCAACCGTGATTTTACCGTCTCTTACTTTTGTAGCCAAATCTTTGATATTAGCCTCAACACTTGCAAAAGACATATTTTCTGCATTTCTCAAAACCGGAACCATTAATCCTTTCGGACCGGAAACCGCAATTGAAATATCGCAGAAGTCATAATTTACTTTAAAGTCACCATCAATTGATGCATTTACATCCGGATACATCTGTAATGCTCTTGTTACTGCTTTTGTAAAGAATGACATGAAACCAAGTCCTACTCCATGTCTTTGGGCAAATTCTTCTTTATATTGCTTTCTCAATCTGAAGATTTCAGACATGTCAACTTCGTTGAAAGTCGTCAGCATTGCAGTTTCGTTCTTTACAGAAACCAATCTCTGAGCAATTTTTCTTCTAAGAACTGAAAGCTTAGTAGTGGTAGTAGATCTAGAACCTGTTGCCGTCATCGGATTTCCTCCTAATGCAGGAACAGCAGCTAATTCTGCATCAGATTTAGAAATTCTTCCATCTCTTCCGGAACCAGAAACCTGAGTGGCATCAATTCCCTTTTCATCAAGAATTTTTTTAGCAGCAGGAGAAGGAGTTCCTGTAGCGTACGTTTGAGTTGCGGTTGCTGCAGCAGGTTTTGGAGTTTCTTCCTTTGCAGATTCAGCAGCTTTCGGAGCCGTTTCCTGTTTTGGAGCTTCTTCAGCTGCAGGAGTTGAACTTTCTGCCGGTTTTGCAGCATCTCTGTCGATTAAACAAACCACTTGCCCTACCTGTACAACATCACCTTCTTCAGCTTTTAAAGTAATTACACCACTTTCTTCAGCAGGCAATTCAAGAGTTGCTTTATCTGAATCTACTTCAGCGATGGGTTGATCTTTTTCAACATAATCACCATCTTTTACAAGCCAGGTTGCAATTTCAACTTCTGTGATTGATTCGCCCGGTGAAGGAACTTTCATTTCTAAAACTGACATATCGTATTTTTTATTTTTTTAATTTTATTTTTTTGAACTTTAAGGAAAAGATAAAAGATTAACCTCTAATTTCTACCTTCTAATTATTAAGCTGTAACAGGTCTTTTTGCAGGAGCGTCATCTCTGTCAAATACTCGATTGATCACTAAATTCTGATTTTTCTCAAACATTTTATGACTTCCCGGAGCAGGTGCACCGCTTGGAACCGGAGCAACTACCTGAATTCCTGTATCTCTGAAGTTTCTAAGAATATAAGACCATGCTCCCATATTTTCCGGTTCCTCTTGTGCCCAGATAATTGATTTTACATGATTATACTTCGTAAAGATCTCTTCTATTGCATCATTTTGTAAAGGATACAGCTGCTCAAGTCTTACTATTGCAATATTTTCGCAATTTAACTCTTCCTGCTTAGCTAAAAGTTCAAAGTATAATTTACCTGAACAAAGCACTAATTTTTCTATTTTCTTAGGATCTGCGTTTGGATCATCCAAAACAGGCTGGAAACTTCCATTTGCAAAATCTTCAAGCGGAGAAACTACTTTAGGATGTCTAAGCAAAGATTTCGGACTCATTACAATTAAAGGTTTTCTGAATGACCATTTTAACTGCCTTCTCAGTAAGTGAAAATAGTTTGCCGGAGAAGTAACATTGGCAACCACCATATTTTCGTTGGCGCAAAGCGTTAAAAATCGTTCAAGTCTTGCAGATGAGTGCTCTGCTCCCTGTCCTTCCGAACCGTGCGGCAAAAGCATAACCAAACCGTCCTGAATCTTCCATTTCTCTTCTGCTGCTGCTAAATATTGATCGACAATAATCTGAGCTCCGTTCACAAAATCTCCAAACTGAGCTTCCCAGATCGTAAGTGTATTTGGCGACGCCATGGCATAACCGTAATCAAACCCTAAAACTCCATATTCGGAGAGATGAGAATTATAAACATCAAATCTGCTTTCAGATACATGTCTTAACGGAATGTACTCTTCTTCTGAATCTTCAGTTTTTACGACAGCGTGTCTGTGAGAAAATGTTCCTCTCTCTACATCTTCCCCAGAAATTCTTATATTATGACCTTCTACCAAAAGTGTTGCATAAGCCAGCCATTCTCCTATAGCCCAGTCTAGATTATTGGCTTCAATTGCTTTTATTCTGTTTTCAAAAAGTCTGGTAATTTTATTGATAAACTTTTTATCTGCCGGAAGTGTAGACATCTTAATTGCCAATTCTTTCAGCTTGTCAAGATTGTATTTTGTATCAACAGGTTCTAGTACTGCTCCTCTTTTAGCAATCGGAAAATTCGTCCAGTCTTCTGCCATGAAAACATCCATCACATTTTTCTCAATTTCTTTTGATGCATCGAAGTTCTCATCTAAAAGAGCTTTAAATTCTGTCTCCATTTTTGCGATCACATCATTAGACGTAATGCTGTCTTTCAGGAGCTTTTCTTTGTAAATTTCTCTTGGATTCGGATGTTTGGAAATCAGTTTATATAAATTAGGCTGTGTAAATCTTGGCTCATCACCTTCATTATGTCCATATTTTCTATATCCTAATAAATCAATATACACGTCTTTTCCGAACTTCGCTCTGAAATCAGCCGCAAAATGAATAGCATGAACTACCGCTTCTGCATCGTCTGCATTTACATGCATTACAGGAGATTCTGTTACTTTTGCAATATCCGTACAATAGGTAGAAGACCTTGCATCCATGTAATTAGTTGTAAACGACACCTGATTATTTACTACGATATGAACAGTTCCGCCCGTTTTATAGCCTTCCAATGTCATCATCTGAGCTACTTCATAAGCAATTCCCTGTCCTGCAATTGCTCCGTCACCGTGAATAACGATCGGTAATATCTTAGAATAATCTCCTTTGTATTTATCATCTACTTTTGCACGGCAGATTCCTTCCACTAGAGCTGCAACGGTCTCAAGGTGAGACGGATTCGGTGTTAAATTGATAGAAACCTCTTCTCCTGAAGCTGTTTTAACTATTTTGGATGAACCTAAATGGTATTTCACATCACCTGAAAACACATCTTCTTCAAATTCTTTTCCTTCAAATTCTGAGAAAATCTGTTTGTAAGATTTACCGAAAATGTTTGTCAATACATTTAGCCTTCCTCTGTGAGCCATTCCTAGTACAACCTCATCCACTCCCAGCATAGAAGACTTGGAAATAAGTTGATCCAATGCTGGAATCAAAGTTTCTCCACCTTCTAGTGAAAATCTTTTTTGTCCGACAAACTTTGTATGCAGATAGTTTTCAAACGCAACTGCCTGATTTAATTTTAATAAAATTTCAGTTTTTTCATTGGCATTAAGTACTGGATGATTTTCATTTACCTGAATCCACTTTTTGATAAAATCTTTCTCTTCAACATTGTTGATATGCATATATTCTACCCCGATTGAATCACAGTAAATATTCTGCAGGTGAGTGATAATATCCTGAAGCGTTGATGGTTCTTTCATCCCTGTTTCAGTAGCGCAGTTGAATTTTGTATTCAGATCTGCACTGCTTAATCCAAAATTTTCGATATCTAAAGTCGGAGTATAATGTCTTCTTTCTCGAACGGGATTTGTTTTGGTAAACAAATGACCTCTTGTTCTGTATGCTTCGATAAGGTTTACTACCTTAAATTCTTTTTTGATATGATCAGGAATTTCACCATTAGATGCAGCCTGAGATACCTGCTGTACCACCGGTGCAGAATTTCCCGTATTTTGTACGTACTGGATGCTTTCATCGTCGCCGTAGTTTTCCAGTGCAAAATCAAACCCTTGAAAAAAGGCTTTCCATGATGGTTCTAAAGAGTCAGGAAATTTTAAATATTGTTGGTATAAATCCTCAATTAATTGAGAATGAGCTGCGTTTAGGAATGAAAATCTGTCCATTATTACAGTTTATCTATTATTAAATTTTGTTTAACGTATTAATCCTCAAATTTAATAAAAAAAACCGACTTGGGAATGACAAAAATAATATTGAATTTTTTTGTCCGGATTTTATTTGTAAACCGATAATGAAAGTTTCATATTGACTGCATTTCCTTCGGATGGAGATTCTATAAAAGTCTGATAAACATCACCAAATCTCATCTCGTCTTTCTTAGCCTGCTGAATGAGCTGCTGGATCGCTTTTATTCTTCCTTCATAAGATCCTTTATAATAAATCACATAATTTTGGGTTGGACTTACAGATCTGAAGCTGAAGTTATTGTCGGTGATTCCGATTTTTTTAGACAACGGGATTCCCAGAAAATAAGAAACCTCCTTATCTTTGAAATTGTCTGCATCTGTAATGAGAACAGGATACCCTATTTCATCATTTTTCTTACCAAGATCCATCGTCACAAAGTTGTTGACTTTATTAAAATTCATGACGATGTTTTTATACAAAGCATCTTTTTTATTTGAAGTACTGACATTGACACCCAGAATCATTTTTTCATCTTCTTTTTCCACCATCACACTGTCGTATTTGATGGTAGCAAGCATATTGTCTTTTTCAACTTTATTGCTCAGAACATTCTTTAGGTTGAGCATACTTTTATCAATATTATCGGCAAATTTATCTTCTGTCCAAAAATTCTGAGCTCTTGACAAAAGCGGCAGTTTTGGAGTATGCACAAACCAGGTTATTTTTGTCTTTTCGGTGGAAATCGGAGTAAATTTAACATCTATCAATGTTGGATTTTCGTCTTCATCTTCAAAAAGCTGATACCTCAAAGTCTTATTAGGATTTGAATATCTGATAAACATTTCACCTCCGTCTTTACTTGTAGGATCATTGTAGCTTATCGCACTTCCCTGTCCCTCATAAGGGAGATAATAATCTATTACGATATTTTTTGAGCTTGCAAAAAAATTGTTCCAGCGGGTAAAATTCTGAAGATTATCAAACTGATTAAAAACTTTTTCCAATGGAAAATCAATTTCTTTTTCAATTGTAAATTTCTTGCTTTCATCCACAAAAAAATACATAGAAGCTGCATAAACTCCTATCAGCAAAGCTATAATAACCGTTGTAATTTTGATAAAACGCATCGCACAAAAGTAATACAAATAAAAAAAGTGACCAATATATGATCACTCTTGTTTTTTATTTTTGTTGGGTGATAGAAATTTGATGTTGGATGCTTAAGATTCGGCTGTAAAATTTTTTAATAATTAAAATAAAATCATTATTTCTCACAGCACCCAGCTTTCAGCATTAAGCTTCCTGCCTTTATCCTATATGTGTTCCCGGAGTTAATACCGCTCCTTTTTTCACAACAACAATTCCGTCCTGCACAGAATGCGTTCCATAGTCACCATCCTGCAGGTGTTTTCCGCCAATGATTCTTACATTGTCACCAATGTAGCAGTTTTTATCTAAAATCGCTTTTTCAATATAACAGTATTTTCCAATTCCCATATTAGGAAGACCTTTCTTATCGTTATTGATAATTTCCGTTGTATTCTGATAAAAATCGGCTCCCATGATATAGGAATTAACAATCGTACTTCCTTTATCAATTCTTGTACGGTTTCCTATTACAGAATTTTCTATTTTATCTGCCAAAATTATACAGCCATCACCAAAAACCGCTTTACTTACATAAGAACCATTTACCTTAGAAGGCGGAAGCATTCTTGCACGGGTAAAAATTGGCGAGGAAGAAAACAGATTAAACTGCGGAAAATCCTGACAAAGATCCAGATTGGCTTCGTAGAAAGACTCTATAGTTCCGATGTCTGTCCAGTAACCTTCGTATTGGTAGCTCAAAGTTGTGTATTTCCCTATAGAACTCGGGATAATATCTTTTCCGAAATCATCACCAGCTCCTTCTTCAAACATTTTCTTGAGAATGGATTTGGTGAAAATATAAATTCCCATCGAAGCAAGGTATTCCTTACCCTGCATTCTGTTGTTTTCGGAAACTTCAGACTGAAGACCATTTAGTGAATCGAAGCCGGGCTTCTCTATAAATGAAGTGATATTCCCTTCATCATCAGATTTTAAAATTCCGAAGCCAGTTGCATCTTTAGCATTCACGGGAATCGTTGCAATCGTTACATCTCCTCCTTTTTCAATATGAAAATCCAGCATTTCTCTGAAATCCATCTGATATAACTGATCTCCCGAAAGAATCAAAATATATTCATAATCGTACTTTTCCAAATGTTTCATAGACTGCCTTACGGCATCCGCAGTTCCCTGAAACCAGCTGTCGCTGTCAACATTCTGCTCAGCAGCCAGAATATCCACAAAACCTTTGCTGAAAATATCAAAATGATACGAATTTTTGATATGTGAATTTAATGATGCCGAATTAAACTGTGTCAATACAAGAATTTTATTTAATCCTGAATTTAAGCAGTTGGAAATTGGAATATCTACCAATCTGTATTTTCCCGCAATCGGCACAGCAGGTTTTGATCTCGTATACGTTAATGGAAAAAGTCTGGTTCCTCTCCCTCCTCCTAAAACAATTGAAATAACATTTCGGTTCATAAATTATTTGTGGTTTACTTCTAGATTTAAAATCTATTATATGGTTTATTATTATTTATTAGTTTTCCGGTAATTTTTTTGCTTCAAGCTTTCCTATTTCGTCCTCTGCTAGCTTTTTGCTTTTGTTGAGGCTTTCCAGCTTTTGTTCTTTCTTTTCTATTTGGTTCAGTATTTTTTTCTCTTTAGATTTTTCATACTGTATTTTCAGTTCCGATAATTCTGACTGGACTTTGGTTGATTTCTCATTCAGGTTATCCAAATATTTATTGTAAAATTTCAACAGTTTTTCCGAAGCCATCAGTGGCTGTGAAGCCATAAACCTGTTAAATCTTCTCTGTTCTTCATTAATTATCATCATACGGTTTTGATGCTGCATAGTGCGCATCATATTGTCCGTATTATGATTCTGAGCCATTAATCCTTTGGATAAAAGCAAAAATGCAGTAACAGACAAAAGTCGGGAACTCATTAATTTGTTTTAGTTTTTATATAAAGCTATATATTTTTCTGCTGATTTCTCCCATGCAAAATCAAATTTCATGTTAGAAATTACCAATTCATCCATTTTTGTTTTTTCTTTGTAAATCTGAAGGCCTCTGCTCATCGCATGAACAATATCATCTACTCCCGGATAAGTGAAATTAAGCCCTGAACCTCCTGTAGAAATATCTTTTACCGTATCTCTCAAACCTCCTGTATAACTTACAACAGGAACGGTTCCGTATCTCATGGCGTACATTTGATTGAGTCCGCAAGGTTCTACCCGTGAAGGCATCAACAAAAAATCTGCCGAAGCGTATATTTTATGGGAAAGATATTCTTTATAGCCAATATCTGATGCAAAATTAGAGTAAACGGAATCTAATTCTTTGAGCTGCTGTTCCAGATAAGTATTCCCAGAACCCAAGACGATAATATTTAAACCACCAAAAGTTTGCTTGATGCTTCGCCATATTACATCCGGAAGTAAATCTGCCCCTTTTTCGGTAGCAAACCTTCCGATAAATGCAAAAAGGGGAAGGTTAGGATTAAGACCATATTCATTACAAAGTTTTTCTTTGTTTTTTCTTTTAATTTTAAGTGCATTTTTAATATTAAAATTAAAATCAATCATCGGATCACTCTGCGGATTCCAGACATCGGTATCAATCCCGTTGATAATCCCGAAAGCTTTTGAAAACTCTTCCCTTACAAGACTTTCTAATCCTCTGAAGCTTACAAAAAGCTCTTCAAGATAACCTTCAGAAACTGCCGTAAAAGCATGACAGCATTTAATCATGCTTGCTAAAGGATTAATTAAACCATTCCAGTCTAAAAGTCCCCATTTATATTGATCAAAAGAAGGCATATACCTTGCCATTTCCCAGCTCATCATTCCCTGATATTCTCCATTGTGAATGGTTCCGATAGTTTTTACCCCCTTCAGAAAATCGAACTCGCGACAGTTTTCCATCATAAACGGAACCAGACCTGTATGGTAATCATGACAATGCAATACATCGGGACGGATTTTCATAGCAGAAAGCCAATGCAGAATTCCATGCTGAAAAGCCAGAAACTGAAAATTTTCATCTTGATAACCGTATGGATTTTCACGGTCAAGCAATCCCGGGATCTTCACCATATACAGTTCAAATCCTAAAACATTTGTACGCTCTTTCAAGACCTGAACCTGCAGCATATTAGGTCCCTGGTGAATGAATCCGTCAAAAACAGTTTCAAAATCATAATCATAAACAAAATGTTTGTTATACCAAGGCATTACCACCTTTGCATCAATATCTTTTATTTTGTTCTGATATTTTGGAAGTGCTCCTACAACGTCTGCAAGTCCACCTACTTTAGCAACAGGATAACATTCTGTGCTGAGATGAAATATTGTCATTTTTATTTTTTATGCTGTTTAATTCTGTTTAATTTATACTTTCTATCTTTTTTTTGTTTCAAAACAATTCCTGCCAATGGCGGAAGGTTGATAGATATTGATTGATTTCTATTCATCCAGGGTTCATGATTCTCCTTAAAAATATGGGCATCTACACCGCTGCCGCCATATTTTTTGTCATCAGAATTCAGAATCACCTCCCACGATGTTCCGCTATTAACTCCGATAGTATAATCTAAAACCTGAGGGGTGAGATTCAGGACAATCATCAAAACATCATCCCTTTTTTTTCCCTTTCTTAAATAAATAAAAACAGAACGATCCGTATCGTCTGCTTCTATCCACTCAAAACCATCGGCTTTAAACTGATTTTCGAACAAAGCAGTTTCACTTCGATACAAATGGTTGATATCTTTCACCAATGTCTGCAGACCTTTATGAACGGGATATTCCAGTAAATGCCAATCCAGACTTTGTTTAAAATTCCATTCGCTGGTCTGCCCAAATTCATCGCCCATAAATAGAAGCTTAGCTCCCGGATGCGTAAACATGTATACATACAAAGCGCGAAGATTAGCAAATTTCTGCCATTCATCACCTTTCATTTTGTAAATCAGACTCGCTTTTCCGTGCACTACCTCATCATGAGAAAGAGGAATCATGTAATTTTCGTTATACATATATATAGACGAAAAAGTAAGCTTATGATGGTGGTGTTTTCTGTTGATGGGATCTTCTTTAAAATAAAAAAGTGTATCGTGCATCCAGCCCATCATCCATTTCATGCCAAAACCGACTCCGCCATCATGAACAGGTTTTGTAAGCAGCGGAAAATCTGAACTTTCTTCTGCAATAGTCATGATATTATTCCCAAACTCTTTATAAACAGCAGTATTGAATTCCTGCAGGAAAGTTTTAGCTTCAAGATTCACATTTCCTCCAAAAATATTAGGTTCCCATTCTCCTTCATTTCGAGAATAATCCAGATGCAGCATAGAAGTTACAGCATCTACACGGAGTCCGTCTGCATGATAACGATCCAGCCAGAAAACCGCATTAGAAATAAGAAAAGATTTTACCTCATTTCGTCCGTAATTAAAAATATATGATTTCCAGTCGGGATGAAAGCCCTTTCTTGGATCTTCATGCTCATAAAGGTAAGAACCGTCGAATCTGTGCAAACCATTGGCATCGCCCGGAAAATGTGAAGGCACCCAATCTAAGATTACTCCAATATCATTTCTGTGAAGCTCATCAATTAAAAACATTAAATCCTGTGGAGAACCAAACCGTGAAGTGGCAGCGAAAAAACCCGTAATCTGATATCCCCAACTCGGATCATAAGGATATTCCATCACCGGCATAAACTCAACATGAGTAAAACCCATTTCTTTAATATACGGAACAAGTTTTGAAGCAATATCCCGGTAGTTAAGAAATTTTTCCGGATTATCTTCGTTTCTAAGCCACGAACCCAGATGCATTTCGTAAACAGAAATTGGCGACTCCATACTGTTTTTTTTCCAGCGTTTTTCCATCCATTCAGCGTCATTCCATTCATACCAATTGGTAGAAACCATAGAAGCTGCCTGTAGGTTCTGCTCCCAGCTCAGTGCATAAGGATCACTTTTTTCTAATATTTTCCCCTGATGTTCTATCGCATATTTGTACAGCGTTCCCCATGTTAGCGCAGGAATAAAACCTTCCCAAATACCAGATTCGTCCCATCTCGGGAACAGAATATGCTCACGGTGATTCCAGTTATTAAAATTGCCTACAACAGAAACTTTTTTAGCATTCGGAGCCCAAACTGAAAAATAAACTCCTTTTACACCTTCTCTTTCTACCGAGTGCGACCCGAATTTTTCGTAGAGTTTATAATGTTTACCTTCTTTAAAGAGATAAATATCCTGATCTGTAAAAAGGGTAAAAGGTTTAACAAAATTCATCATAATTGGTTTTTACATTCTGCACAACATCATATCTTCCAAAATCATGCGATAACAATCAAATATATACAAAATTTTAGTTTTACCCATGTGTTTTTAAGTCAATTTTAAAAGCATTTATTTAAAAAAAATTTATACTTTTATAAGTTTATAACAGATAAAACACGAGATGAAGTTTATACTCACAACTGCTGAAAATGATGCAAGACCTGTTTTCATAACCGGAAATTTCAACAACTGGAATCCCAAAGATTATGATTATCAGCTGAAAAAAACGGAAGACAACACTTTCTGTATTGAAATAGATAATGAAAGACTCCCTGAAATTATTGATTATAAATTTACCAAAGGAGGATGGGAAAATGTGGAACTGGACAAATACGGAAACATCACAACAAACAGAAAAGTAAACAAAACAGACAATGAAACTACAGATTTTGTAGAAAAATGGAGGCTCAACTGGGGACCTTTTAAAGATGAGTTTTTTCCTATTGTTGAAGTTATTTCTGAAGAATTTTATATTCCGCAACTGGATCGATACCGTAAAGTCTGGGCGCTTTTACCGTATGATTATTATGTATCAGAAAAAAAATATCCAGTCCTATACCTTCAGGATGCTCAAAATTTGTTTAATGAAGGCAGCCCTTACGGAAATTGGGAAATTGACAAAAAACTTTCCATTCTCTCTGAATACGGAAGAGGTGATCTCATCGTAATTGCCGTAGAACATGGCAGCGAAGACCGTATAAAAGAATATATTTTTGACAATGACCATGTTGCGAATGGTTCTGAAGGAAAAAAATACATCCGGTTTATTACCGACACGTTGAAACCTTTTGTAGACCAGCATTACCGTACAAAAAAAGATCGTGACAATACAGGAATCGGCGGAAGTTCTTTGGGTGGACTTATAAGTATTTACAGCGGATTTCTTTATCCTGAAGTTTACTCTAAACTGCTGATTTTCTCACCTTCGCTTTGGGTAGAACCTAATAATAATTTCCCGATGATGAATTTCAGAACTCCCTACAAGACAAAAATTTATCTTTATGGAGGTGAGCAGGAAGGATCGAAAATGGTAAAAAGAATCAAAATCTTTGAAAATTATCTTAAAAAATGGGAAGAAAAAAATCTTTTTGATTTTGAATTTAAAACAAGCATCAATCCCGATGGTTCACACAGCGAATTTTTCTGGTCACAGGAGTTTCCGAGAGCCGTAGAATGGCTTTTCTATAATAATACAGAAAATCCTGTAGAAGTAAAACCTCATCAGCAAGAAATACTAAAATAACTACAAAATGAAATTATACAATAAGATAAACAAGCATTACAATCAGATATTCCAGCTTTTTACTGAAGAATCATGGAGCAGTAATTCAAAAAAATACAATAATAATACAGCACTTTTTTTTTCGGGAAAAAAAAATGAAATTTTCATCCAAACCAGTGAAGACAGTGTTACTTACTTCATTGGATTAGGAAAGGAGGATCTTAAAAATTTTGAGTTTCAGCAAGCAGGCTTGAAGTTTTCTCAATCACAGAAAAATAATATCCAACCTGTTTCCACACTTTTGTGCGCAGATTTCATTTCAGAAAAACAGGCTGCAGAATTCATCAAAGGACTTTATTTAGGAACTTATTACTTTCCTTTTCAAAAAAACCATCCCGTTTGGAACGACTCTTTTGAGTTGCATTTCGGAAACTTGAGTCAGAAAAAACTAGATAAAATTTCAGAAAAAACACTTGCAATCTGTGAAGGTCAGTTTGCTTGTCAGGACTGGCTCAACAAACCTGCTAATTTTAAAAAACCTGAAGCACTTAGCGATTATCTAAAAAATATAGCAGCAAAAAATAACCTGAAATATACCGTATTCAATAGAAAAAAGTGTAAAGAACTTGGTCTAGGAGCTTTTTTGGCCGTAAATCAGGGAAGTGCTTATGATGCCGCCTTTACTATTCTGGAATACAAATCTTCAGAAAAAAATGCAAAAACTTTCGGGCTGGTTGGGAAATGTGTATTATTTGACACGGGAGGAATCTCTATTAAACCTTCCGACAATATGCATTACATGAAATCCGATATGGGCGGCGCAACAGCCGTAATAGGAGCATTGATCTACGCTTCAAAAATGCAGCTTCCGGTAAATATTACAGCTATTTTACCGATCACCGATAATGCGGTTTCAGAAAACTCATATCTTCCAAGTGATGTAATTACCGCTTACAACGGTAAAACCATTGAAGTCCTTAACACCGATGCAGAAGGCAGAATGACATTAGCAGACGGATTATCATATATGGTTAAAAATTACAAAACTGATGTTTTGATTGATTTGGCAACGCTTACCGGAAGTTCCGTAAGAATGTTTGGCGATACTTGTGGCGCAATGTTTTCCAATAATGATGACCTAAAAAGCCTTCTGATCAAAAGTGGAGATAAAACCAACCAAAGACTTTGGAATCTGCCGCTTTGGGATATTTGGATGGATGATTTCAAATCAGATGTTGCAGATTTTAAAAATATTTCAATGAAACCTATCGGAGATTGTATTGTCGCAGCAAAATTTTTAGAGCAATTTATAGAAAATCATCCCAACTGGGCGCATCTTGACATCGCCGGAGTTGCTTTTGGAAATGTAGTATATGCAAAAGATAAGGCTGCAACAGGCTACGGAGTGCAATTATTAACCGATTTAATTGAAAATTATCATTAAAAATTAGTTTTTTTCAAAATTTCTCTGTATAATTGATTAGTAAATTTTCAAAAGCTCAGTTATTATTAAAATTTAGTATTAAATAATCAATAAATAAAAGCTTTTATTTTTTAAAATTTAACAAAATTTAAAAATCACTATATGAAGGAGAAAACTATCGTATGTATTTCGTGCTATTATAAAGGATACGATTTTATGGACGAAATGAAAAATCTCGGCAATAAAATTATCCTGATAACATCCGAAAATTTAAAAGAAAAAAACTGGCCGTGGCATGCAATAGATGAAGTTTTCTATATGCCCGAAATAAAACCTTCAGTATGGAATCTTGATCATCTTGTACAAGGCTTTTCTCACCTGATGAAAAGCCGCAAAATAGATGCTGTTATTGCATTGGATGATTATGATGTGGAAAAAGCAGCTTTGGTGAGAGAAACTTTCCGGATTCCTGGAATGGGACAGACTACCCACCGTTATTTCAGGGATAAGCTTGCTATGCGCCAAAAAGCAAAAGATTCGGAAATTAATGTTCCTGAGTTTACGGCTATTTTCAATGATCAGGAAGTAAGGGATTTTACTGAAACAGTCCCCGCTCCGTGGGTTTTAAAGCCAAGATCTGAAGCTTCTGCATCAGGAATAAAAAAATTAAAAAATCAGGAGGAGCTATGGACAGCATTGGACGAACTAGGAGAAGAAAGACATTTGTTTCTTTTAGAAAGTTTTAAACCCGGTGATGTTTATCATGTTGACAGCCTTACTTTTAACAAAAAAACAGTATTTACTTCAGCTTCAAAATATCTTGCTCCGCCTATGCAGGTTTCGCATGAAGGCGGAGTTTTCAGAACTAAAACCTTAGGAAGATATTCAGAAGAATTTAAGGCTTTGGACGAAGTTAATGCTAAAGTTTTATCAAGTTTCGGACTGCAAAACGGAGCTACTCACACCGAGTTTATCCGTAGTAAAGAAAACGGAAAATGGTATTTCCTTGAGACTTCGTCCCGTGTAGGCGGAGCACATATTCCAGATCTTGTGGAAGCTTCAAGCAACATCAATATCTGGCGTGAATGGGCAAAAATAGAAGATGCCCTCCTTAAAGGAAAAGATTACGAAGTAGCTAAACCTACAGGCTATTATTCCGGTTTGATTGTTGCCTTAATCAAAGATATATCTCCGAACTATAAGGACTTTGAATGTGAAGAAGCCGTAAAATTTATCCCTATTGATTATCATGTCGGGATCGTATACAAATCTAACGATGCCAATATCGTTCAGGAAAGACTGGATACTACTGCGGAGAAAATTCATGCGGAACTTCTTAATATTATCCCCCCTAAAGACAAACCGACAAGCTAACAAGTTAGAAGTTAGTAAAATTATTTTTTAGTGCTTCAATATATTCTGTCGTTATTAAAAATCAAATATTATTAAAACTATATATGCCAAAAATAGAACACACTGATTATTATTCCCACATCCTTGGAACAAGTCTGAAAATTGAAGTTACGGGACATTACGGCTATCCGATCATCATGTTTCCGACTTCACAGGGACAATATACCCAAAACCATGACTTTAACCTTAACAGCAGCATCAATTATTTTGTAGAACAAGGGAAAGTAAAACTTTATAACATTCAAACCATTGATGCATGGAGTTTCTATGACGAAAAAATATCTCCACAGCAGAGAATAAGAAATTATGAAAAATATGTACAGTTCTTAATACAGGAGTTTGTTCCTTATATTCAGAAACTCCATCAGGCACACAGAGTTGCCGTTGCAGGAGCAAGCTTTGGTGGTTATCATGCGGCTAATTTTGCATTCAGATTTCCTGATGTTGTGTCGCACTTATTTTGTCTTTCGGGGGCTTTCAGCATCAGAAATTTTATGGACGGATATTCTGATGAGCTGGTGTATTTTAATTGTCCGCGCGAATTTGTAAGAAATGATGAAGCATGGAAATACAAACATATGCATATTGTTCTGAGCACTTCAGACGAAGACATCTGTAAAGATAAAAATATTGAAATGGCGGAAATTTTAGCTTCAAAAGGAATAGATTTCTGGTATGATGAAAAAAAATGGATCAACCACGACTGGCCTTTGTGGAGAATGACTTTCCCTAATTATATAGAAGCTTTTTTCTCTTAAAAATAAACTTAAAATAAAAACATTAAAAATAAAAAATTATGGCAAAGAAAGTAGGAATATTATTCGGAATGGAAGATACTTTTCCCTGGGCATTTATTGATAAAGTGAACGAAATGGGTGGCGGAGAAATCATTGCAGAACCCGTAAATATTGATAAACTTGAGCAAGGCGCAGATTACGGATATGCAGTCATTATCGACAGGATTTCTCAGGATGTTCCTTTTTACAGAGCATACCTTAAAAACGCAGCACTCAACGGAACCTATGTGATCAATAATCCTTTTTGGTGGAGCGCAGACGAAAAGTTTTTCAACAATGCATTAATGTCAAAACTGGGAATTCCGTTACCTAAAACAGTATTGCTGCCTTCCCATGAAAGACCGACCAACACTTCAGAAACATCTTTCAGAAATCTGAAATTTCCTCATGACTGGGATTATATTTTTAATTACGTAGGATTTCCGGCGTATATGAAACCGCATGATGGCGGAGGCTGGAAAAGCGTTTATAGAGTGGAAAACCCTGAAGATCTTTGGGATAAACTTAGCGAAACCGAGCAACTGGTAATGATGGTTCAGGAAGAAATCGTCTTTCAGGATTATTACAGAGTATACTGTCTAGGACAGAAATACGTTCATATTATGCCTTACGAACCAAGAAATCCGCATCATTTGAGATATGCTACAACACACCAGACAGAAGGTGAGGATTTAAAAAAACTGTTGAAAACGATACATGACTATACCATAAAAATGAATCAGGCTTTAGGATATGATTTCAATACTGTAGAATTTGCTGTGAGAGATGGCATTCCTTACGCAATTGATTTCTGTAATCCTGCTCCGGATGCTGACAAAAATTCTGTAGGAGAAGAAAATTTCGCATGGATTGTAGAGTATGCTGCCAAATTAGCTATTGAAAAAGCTAAAGAATATGTTCCGGGAAAACCCAATATCTCTTGGGGAACATTTGTAAAAAACTCAGTTAAATAATTCAATCAGACCATAAAAAAAAGCACAAAAATGCATCAGTTTACTATCGGAATTGAGGAAGAATATCAGATTATTGATGTTGAAAGCCGCGATTTAATATCTCATGTTTCGAAAATCATTGAGGGCGGAAAATCTGTTTTAAGTGAAAACTTAAAGCATGAAATGCACGAATCTATGATTGAGATGGAAACCGGAATCTGCCAGAATATTCAGGAGGCAAAAGCTGAGCTTACCAACCTGAGAAGACATCTCATTAAAACCGCACACGAACAGGGACTGCGTGTATCCGGAGGTGGAACCCATCCTTTTTCCAATTGGGAACACAATACAATCACCAATGGCGAAAGATATAATAAAATTGTTGATGATATGGGTGATGTGGCGAGAGGAAACCTAATTTTCGGGTTGCATGTTCACATTGGGATTCCAAATCGTGAAGAAGGGGTGAGAATTCAGAATGTTATGCGTTATTTTCTTCCTCATGTCTATGCACTTTCAGTAAATTCACCTTTCTGGATCGGAAGAAATACGGGATTTAAATCTTACCGTCAGGAAATTTTTGTGAAATTTCCAAGAACGGGTATTCCAAGTTTTTTCAACTCTTTGGCTGAGTTTGACAGCTATGTAGATCTTTTGGTAAAAACCGGAACTATTGATAACGCCAAAAAAATCTGGTGGGATCTCAGAGTTCACCCTTTTTACCCAACCATTGAGTTCAGAATCTGCGATATGCCTTTAAGAATTGAGGAAACCGTATGTCTTGCTGCCATCATGCAGAGTCTTGTCGCAAAAATTTACAAACTTCATCAACAAAACTTAAGCTTCCGAAGCTACAGAAGACTGCTTCTGAATGAAAACAAATGGCGCGCTTCCAAAGATGGTATTCATTCTAAACTTATAGATTTTGGTAAAGAAGAATCTGTACCTTATCCTGATCTGCTGAAAGAACTTCTTGAGTTTATTGATGATGTAGTAGATGACTTAGGATGCAGAAAAGAAGTAGAATATGCATGGAAAATACTGGAAAACGGAACAGGAGCCGACAGACAGCTTAAAGTATATCAGGAAACAGGAGATCTGAAAAAAGTAGTTGATTATATGATTTCTGAAACAGAATACGGAATCACTCACAGCGAAAATGCTTTGTAATTTTTTAATAACTTTGCCTAAATTTTAAAATTATGACAGAGGTAAGAATTGCGTTGCTGGATATGAACAACAACCATGTCAATCAAGGATTTAGAAATATTAAAGAAATTTCGGAAGCTTTTAAGCAAGAGTCAAAAGAAGAAATTTCCATCCGGACTTTTGATGTAAGATACAAAAATGAAATTCCGGCAATAGAAGATTTTGACATATTTATTTCTTCGGGAGGTCCAGGAAACCCTCACAGAGAAGGTCATGAATGGGAAGATCAGTTTGCAGATTTTCTGGATGCTGTGTATAATCATAATCTTCAAAACGAAAACAAAAAATATCTTTTCCTGATTTGTCATTCTTTTCAATTGGCAAGTATTCATTGGAAATTGGGCAATATCTGCAAAAGAAAATCTTATTCCTTTGGCGTGATGCCCGTTCATAAAACCGAAGAAGGTAAAAACGAGTTTTTATTTAAAAACCTTCCGGATCCTTTCTATGCAGTAGATTCCAGAGCATATCAGTTTATAGAATCGGATGCAGACCGTTTTGAAGAACTGGGAATGCAGATTGTTGCGATTGAAAAATTCAGACCGCATATCAATCTGGAAAGAGCGGTAATGGCAGTTCGTTTTTCTGATGAGATTTTCGGAACCCAATTCCATCCTGAAGCAAACCCTTCTGGAATGATTGAAAATCTCAAGGATGAAAAAAATAAAGAAGCGATGATTGAAAACTACGGAATGGAAAAATATCTTGAGACGGTTGACCGGATGAATGATGAAGATAAGATTGTCTTAACACAGGCTCAGATTTTACCGAGATTTTTACGTTCAGCAAAAAAGAATATTTTAAAAAAAAATGAAGTTTTAGTCTGAACAAATTAAAAATAAACAATGAAAATCGAGCATAACTGCTCGATTTTTTAAATCACAAAAAAGAAAAAGAATATGATTTCAAAATACAGAAAACAGTTTAATCAGGAATTTTCTCAGGAAAAATACGAAAAGGTAAAAAATTTAATTAAAGAAAAAAGCGGGATCGAATCAGGATTTCGGCTGTCAGAAAGCCCTCTTTTTCTAACGAAAGAATTTGAAGCCAAACTTCTGGATGCTAGCGAAAGCATTATCGACCAAATCAAAAATCTACCTGAAGGTATTCTGGAAAAAGCAATTCCAGAGAACTGTAAAGTACCGAATGACACCAGACAACCCCATTTTTTCACCATAGATTTTGGAATCTGCAGAAGCGAGAACGGTAAGATTGAGCCTCAATTGATAGAACTTCAGGCTTTCCCTTCTTTGTATGCTTTTCAGAAAATTTTTGAAGATACTCTTTGTGAAGTCTACCCTTTTCTTTCCGAAATTAAAAACAGAATGACTTCGGAAGAACTGAAACAACATTTAACAGAATTAATCATCGGAGACGAAAATCCCGAAAATGTTATTTTACTTGAAATTTTTCCCGAAAAACAAAAAACGTTGATTGATTTTGTTTTAACTGAAAAACTTTTAGGAATCAAAACGGTTTGCCTTACTAAAGTAAAAAAAGAAGGCAAAAAACTTTTCTACGAAAATGAAGGAAAGAAAACTGAGATCAAACGTATTTATAACCGTGTAATTTTTGATGAACTGGACAAGATTCCGGATCTTAAAATAGAATTTGATTTTCGTGAAGAGGCAGATGTAAAGTGGATCACCCATCCTAACTGGTTTTTCAAAATTTCAAAATTTCTTTTACCCATGCTCAATCATCAGTTTGTACCGAAAAGTTACTTTCTGCATGAGTTTCCGGAAACTGAAAATCTTGAAAATTTTGTATTGAAACCTCTATTTTCATTTGCAGGAAGCGGAGTCAATCTAAATCCGACAACAGAAATTACTGATGCTATTGAGGATAAAGAAAATTACATCTTACAAAGAAAAGTAAACTACGAACCGATTTTTGAAGACATCAACGGTGAATTTTCAAAAGCTGAAATCCGTTTATTGTACATTTGGAGAGAAAATGAAGACCGCCCTGTTCTTTTGGAAAATCTCGGAAGAATGACGAAAGCAGCAATGGTAAATGTAGATTTCAATAAAAAAGACGCTATCTGGATCGGAAGTTCTAATGCTTTTTTTGCTGAAGAATAATCATATGTTGAAAATAAATTTCGGCGGCATCTTCGATGCCGCCGAAAATTTTAACTTCTTTTATTTTTAATTAAATCTTGCCATCTTCAAGCAATTCTCTTGCCTGATAATCCTGTACCAGATCAATAGCATTCGAAATAACATCACTCAACGCGGTGATGAAAGTTCCTTCTTCAGCCATACTCATTGCATGTTTTAGTGCTTCAATTTCTTTTGGAATAATCTCATAGCTTACATCTCGACCTGATTGCTGAATACCGTCTATAATCAGACCGTTGATCTCATCTTCCGTTCTTCCGCGCAGATGTTTTTCGTTACGGATGATGATATAATCAAACATTCTTCCGGCAATTTTTCCGCAAAGTTTAATGTCTTCATCTCTTCTGTCACCCACTCCGGAAATGATTCCTATCTTTTTAGTTGACTCTACATTTTTCAGATAATCTTCAATAGCTTCATAACCTGCAGGATTATGGGCAAAATCAATTAAAACTTTAAAGTTTTTAAATTTAAAAACATTCAGTCTTCCGGGTGTAAGCTGTGCACTGGGAATAAAAGTGCGCAGAGAGTTGGAAATATCCTCAATTCCAAAACCATACAGATAACATGCTAAACTCGCTGCTAAAATATTAGAAATCATGAATTTAGCCTTACCTTCCATTGTAATAGGAAAATCTTTAGCCTTTCCGATTCTTATTTTCCAGTCACCTTTTTTGATGGTCACAAAACCTTCTTCATAAACACAGGTAGTCCTTCCCTCTTTTGCAAATTTTTTGATATGCTCATTATTTTCGTCCAGACTAAAAATAGCCACTTGACTCGGTAAGTCATTGATGATCCGCATAGAATATTCATCATCAGCATTCATTACACTCCATCCGTTTTTCTTCACGCTGTCAAGCACTACCCTTTTTACCCTTGTAAGATCTTTAAGATTGTGAATATCATTCATTCCTAAATGATCTTCTTTAATATTGGTTAATACACCGATATCACATTGTCCGAAACCTAAGCCCGAACGAAGAATCCCTCCTCTTGCAGTTTCCAGGACAGCAAATTCCACCGTTGGATCTTTTAAAATAAATTCAGCTGAAATAGGACCAGTTGTATCTCCTTTTGTCAGCATCGTATTCTGTATGTAAATTCCGTCAGAAGTTGTGAATCCTACTCTGTAGCCGTTACTTTTAACGATATGGGCAATAAGTCGGGTTGTGGTTGTTTTTCCGTTAGTTCCCGTTACTGCAATAATAGGAATAGTAAAAGGTCTTCCCGGCGGATAAAGCATATCAACAACAGGAGCAGCGACATTTCTTGGCAGTCCTTCGCTCGGTGCAAGGTGCATTCTGAAACCAGGTGCCGCATTAACTTCAATAATAGCACCGCCGCTTTCTTTCAATGGCTGCGTCAGATTTTCCGCCATGATGTCAATTCCACATACATCAAGCCCGATAATTTTCGAGATCCTTTCTGCCATTGTGATATTTTCAGGATGTACCATGTCGGTTACATCAATAGAAGTTCCGCCTGTAGAAAGATTCGCTGTGGATTTCAGATAAACGACCTCTCCTTTTTGAGGAACTGTTTCCAGCGTATACTGAAGCTTTTCCAATAATTCCAGCGTGTCTTTATCAACATTGATTTCTGTTAGGACATTTTCATGACCATATCCCCTTCTAGGATCCTGATTTTCTTTATCAATAAGGATTTGAATATTAGACTCACCATCTCCTACCACATGAGCAGGAACTCTTCTTGCGGCAGCCACCATTTTGTTGTTGATGACCAAAACTCTGAAATCGTAGCCTGTAATATATTTTTCTACAATTACTTTTTTAGAATATTTCTGAGCATGCTCCAGACCAATTAATGCAGAGTCAAAATCATTTACATTAATAGAAGACCCTTTTCCGTGATTGCCGTCTAAAGGCTTGATCACCACAGGAAAACCAATCTTTCTGATAACATTTCTTAATCCGTCCTCATCTATTACCAAATCTCCCATCGGAACAGGTATAGCAGCATCATGAAGCATTCTTTTTGTAAGTTCTTTATTGCACGCAATATCTACGGCAATAGAACTGGTTTTCCCTGTAATTGTTGCCTGAAAACGCTGTTGATTAACACCGTATCCTAATTGCACCAATGAATTACTTCCCAATCTTATCCAGGGAATTTTTCTGGAAACTGCCTCTTCTACGATACTTCCTGTAGAAGGTCCCAATCTGACACGTTCTCTGATTTCCTTAAGCTTTTGAATACAGGCATTAATATCGTATTCTCTATTTTCAATAAGAGCTTCGGCAATGGCAACAGACTGTTCGGCTGCGTAAATTCCGGCATTTTCTTCTATATAATCAAATACAACATTGTAAACACCCGGAGTTTTTGTTTCCCGGGTTCGTCCAAAACCGGTATCCATTCCTGCAAGAGTCTGAATTTCGAGAGCAATGTGCTCAATAACATGTCCCATCCATGTTCCGGTTTCTATTCTGTGAAAAAAACCGCCTTTAACGCCTTCTGAACAGCGATGGCTGATAAGCGAGGGCAGAAGCTTTTCTATTCTTTCTCTGAAACCATCAATTTTATTGGTAGGAAAATTTTCCATCTCCTCAAGATCCAGTCTCATCTGGATCAGCTTTTTTCTTCTTATACTCCAGATATTCGGACCGCGAAGCGCCTGTATTTTTTCAATTTTCATAGTTTAGCTCAAATAATTTTTTCTAATTAATAAATACATCATTTCAAATCAAAGATAATGCAAAACATGAAAAAAATACGTACCACCGTTGAAGATTTATGAAAAAAAATATTTAATAGTTAAGATCTTTAAAATCAAACTAATTACTTTAAAAAACTTTATTAAATTTCATCAACAATGAATAATTTTCTACTTTTGTAAGCATGAAACCTGTTGGAAAATTAATTATTATCGGCGGAGCGGTGAATAAAGGCAGCTTTACCGAAACAGATTACGATCAGAATGTTGAAAAAAATCTTAACTTTTTCGAAAGAGGAATTCTAAGAAAAATCATTACTGAATCTAAAAACAAAGAAAATTCTATTATTGAAGTGATAACTACCGCTTCACAGATTCCCCAAATCGTAGGAGCAGAATACAAGAAAGCTTTTGAATTTTTGGGAGCTAAGAATGTAAATATTCTGGATATTCATAACCGTGAAGAAGCCAATTCTGACGCTATTGTAGCAAGAGCCAACGCAGCAGATGTGGTAATGTTTACGGGCGGTGATCAGCTCAGACTGACTTCTATCCTTGGCGGGACAAGATTTCACGATGCTATTTTGCTGAAATATCAGGAGCAGGATTTTATCTACTCCGGAACTTCCGCAGGTGCAGCAGCAGCTTCCGAAAACATGATATACCAAGGAAGCAGTTCTGAAGCTTTGCTGAAAGGAGAAATAAAAACAACGCAGGGATTAGGTCTTATTGATAATGTCATCGTTGATACGCATTTCGTTCAGAGAGGAAGAATAGGACGGCTTTTTCAGGCTGTCGTAAGCAATCCGAGAACTTTGGGAATTGGTCTTGGGGAAGATACGGGTCTTTTTATTCATAACGATGTCATGACTGCAGTGGGATCCGGACTTGTGATCATTGTTGACGGAAGATTCATAAAAGATACCAATCTTACCAATATTAATCTTGGAGAGCCTATTTCAATTGATAATCTTACCGTTCATGTAATGTCTATGAATGATCACTATGACCTGAAGACAAAAACATTAACGATTGAAAATTCTCAGTTTAACCCGATTCCACAAACTTAAAAGCAATTATTGATTAATAACAGCTTATCAATTATCATCTTATCAGACTACATTATGAAAATCATCATACACGGCGGATTTTTTTCCGAAAGCGACCAAAGCAAGGATACCAAAATCGCCAAGCAAAACTCTTTGAAAGATATTGCTGAAAAATCTTTTGACTATCTAAAAAATCATTCGGCTGTAGAAACGGTTGCTTTTGCAGTTTCGCTTTTAGAAGATGACGAACTGTATAATGCAGGAATAGGCTCACAGATTCAAAGTGACGGCATCATAAGAATGAGTGCTGCCTTAATGGACGGAAGCACCCAGAAAATGAGCGGTGTTATCAATATTGAAGATGTAAAAAATCCTGTTTTTGTTGCTCAGGAATTAATGAAAGAAGAAGATAGAGTTCTGGGAGGAATCGGAGCTAAAAAATATGCTTCCGAACATGGTTTTGAAAATTTTTCTACAGAAATACCACAACGCAGAAGCGAGTATGAGGCAAAACTGCAAAATGGCGGAAAAGGAACTGTTGGATGTGTAGCTTTGGATAAAGATGGCAGACTTGCTGTGGCAACCTCAACAGGCGGAAAAGGCTTTGAAATTCCCGGAAGAATTTCAGATTCTGCTACTGTAGCAGGAAATTATGCCAATGAATTTTGTGCAGTAAGCTGTACCGGTGTGGGTGAAGATATTGTAAGCAATGCAACGGCAGCTAAAATAGTAACTCGTGTAACAGACGGTTTAAGCTTAAAAGATGCTTTCGGTAAAACATTCTCCGAATTAAAGCTCATCGACGGTTTTGCAGGTGCTATCGCAATTGATAAAAACGGAAATATTTTTCATCAGGATTCTCATCCCACAATGGTTTTCGCAAGTTTCGACGGAACTGATTTTGAGATTTTTGAATAAAAATTAACATATTTTTATTACTGTCTTCTGGTTTTTTGGCACGTATTTTACATACTTAATATTAACAAATTTAATATTATAACATTTTAAAAATCAGAAATCATGGGAAATAAAACAAGCGGACTTTTAGCTTTATTAGGACTAGGTGCATTAGCTTACTGGAAGTATAAAAAATCTACTCCTGAAGAACAACAAGCTGTAAAAGACAAAATCAATAATGCGAAAGATAATATCAACAAGTGGGGAAATGATTTAAAAGATAAAGCCAATGAAGTTGTTTCTCAGGCACAAAATAAAATGGACGAAGCTAAAACAAAAGTAGAAGATACAGCTTCCAACATTTAAAAAGCGACATATATATTATTCAAAACATTCATATACAAAGAAAGTCATCATCACGATGACTTTTTTTGTGCTTTAATAGAATAAACCATAGGAATTTTATTTCCAAATCTTTTAGTGCGCCATTTTCCTTTTTCAAATTCTTCAATATGTTTGAAACAAGGATAAGGAGACCAGTCGAACTCCTTAAAAGTTTTGATTTCTAAATTTTTGCTGATTAAATTCTGTAAAACTTCAGATAAAGAATGATTCCACATTACATAATCCTGAACAATATCGGCAGAAAAATCTGCGTAAGTTCCCTCATACGTCTCTGAGATTGGTTTTTCATTAAAATAATTATAAGATACTTCTGTAAAATCATCATCATACATCCAAACCACAGGATGAAACTCCGCCATGATAAAATGTCCGTCTGGTTTCAAAAAATGCGAAACCACATTTGCCCATTTTTCAAGATCGGGCAGCCAACCAATAGTTCCGTAGCTGGTATAAACAACATCAAATTTTTCATGCAGAATATTGGGTAATTCATAAACATCAGAACAAATAAATTCAACTTTTTCATGGCATTTTTCAGCTAGACTTATTCCTGCCTCAATGGCCTTATCAGACAAATCTACCGCCGTGACTTTTGCTCCCATTCTTGAAAGTGAAATGGAATCCTGTCCAAAATGACATTGAAGATGCAAAACAGATTTGCCTTTAAGATCATCTAAAAGTTCCAGTTCTATTGAATTTAAAGAAGTACGTCCTTTTATAAATTCATCAACAAAATAAAAATCAGATTGAAGGTGCGTTTCTACCTTTGCATTCCATGAGTTTTTATTGATTTCGAGATAATTTTCCATAGATATTGATTTAGTTATTCATCATTTAATTTGATAAAACGAAATTTAATTTTTATTAATAAGCTTTATATCATTTATTTAATCTGACAAAGTCATTTATACACTTTTTAAACTGCGGTAAAGAGTATTAAATGATAAATGTACTAAATATTCTATTGACAGATGTTTTGTAACAAAAAACTCTTTAATATGTGTACTACCTCATTTGCCAAATTCATTTAAAAACTTATCTTTGCAAAAATTTTGGTTTCCAAGAGATTGGAACTAAGAGGGAATTGGGCGAAAATCCCAGACTGTCCCCGCAACTGTAAATCGTATAAAAAATTTTCTGCAAAAAACCACTGTGTACAACGGGAAGGTGCAGAAAAACGAAAGTCAGGAGACCTGCCAGAATTTAAATATAAAAAGAATTGCTTTCGGAGGAAAGGCAAATGTATTATGAGTTTAAAGAAATCATTCGTCTTCGTTTCTGCGTTTTTCTGTCTGGACCTGTATTTCGGTCAGGAAACCCCAATTGATACGGTTTACATTTTTGATAATCAGATGAAAAAGGCTAAACTTTTTCATGAGGTTACTACATTAACTGCATCAGATATTCAAAAAAACTCTTCTAATTTATCTGAAGTTTTACGATTTCAGTCTCCAGTTTACATTAAAGAAAATGGTCGTGGAGCTGTTTCCTCACCTTCATTCAGAGGAACTACCGCACAACAGACTGCATTTGTATGGAACGGAATCAATATCAATTCTCAGTTTCTCGGACAAGGTGATGTAAACAATATTGCACTTTTCGGATATGACCAATTGGAAATAAAATCCGGTGGCGGAAGTGTGATCTATGGAAGCGGTGCTATTGGCGGAAGTATTCACCTTAATAATGAGCTGAGTTTTAACAAAGGATTTAACGGAGTGATTCATTCTGAACTTGGCTCGTTTGATACCTATAATAACCTGGCAAAAGTATCTTTCAGCAATGACCGATTTAGTTTTAAAGTTTCCGGAAATTATCTGATTAGCGAAAACAATTATCAGGTAGAGGAAGAAAATTATATCAACCGAAACGGGAAATTTTACAATACCACCTTCAATATCGGAGCTTCATACAGGATTTCCAAAAAAAATGCAGTCTCTTGGCAAAGCCAATGGTATAACGCTGTACAGAACTATCCGGTTTTTGAAGATAACGGAAACCGTACAAAATATGAATCTCAGACTGTAAGAAGTCTGCTTGCCTGGGATTTCAATCACAAAAAAATATCCAACAGTCTGAAAGCAGCATACACTGAGGAAAATTTTCAATATTTCGGGATTGAAAAAGCCCCTGAAACCAGCGGCGGAACAGGGAAAAATTATATTGTAAAAAATGATTTTAATTTCTATATCATCCCAAAACTGAATCTTAACTTTATTGGAGAATTTCAGCATAACAAAGGAGAAGGATATAAATCAGGAATTGCAAACGTAAGCAGAAATGTTGGTTCTGCTGCGGTATTATTAAGATATTTTATTTCACCAAAATTTTCTTTTGAAGCTGGTGCAAAGCAGGATTTTGTAGAGGATATCAATTCGCCGTTTTTATATTCTTTTTCAGGGAAATGGAATGCAAACAAATGGTATCGGCTTACAATGAATTTTTCAAAAAACTTCAGATTTCCCTCATTTAATGATTTATACTGGGAACAAGGCGGAAACCTCAACCTGAAACCTGAAACTTCCATTCAAACTGATATGACTCATGAGCTTAAAGTCTTTGATTTTACGCTGAAAGTAAGTCCGTATTACATGAAAATCGACCAGATGATCCGCTGGCTTCCGACACCTTTTGGTTATTGGTCTGCATTTAACACTCAAAAAGTAGAATCTTATGGTTTAGAATCCCAATTGATGTATCAAAAAAAACTGAATCATCATCAATTAAGATTAACCGCAGGATATATCTACGCAAAATCTACTGATTTGGAAACACACAAACAGCTCATGTATGTTCCGCTGCATAAGTTTTCTGCCAATATTGATTATGAATATGATTTTGTGAAAATATACGCACAGGGATTGTTTAACGGACTGACTTACACCACTTCCGATGAAAGTAAAAAATATGCAATCTACCCATATTTTGTAATGAATGCAGGAGCTTCGGCAACATTAGCAAAAAAATACACTATAGGATTAAGAGTGAATAATATTATCAATACCATCTACGAAACGGTAGCGTATTATTTTATGCCTAAAAGAAACTACAGCGCTTATGCAACAATTAATTTTTAAAATATTTAAAATATATACTTATGAAATTTAACAAATTACTACAGATTATTTGCGGGTTCGTACTGTTTTTTTCACTTTCCTGTACCTCAGAATACGAAGAAACCATAACCGAAATTAGTTACCAAAACGGATATTTCATTACTAATGAAGGAAATTACGGACAGCCGAATGCCGAAGTTAGTTTCGTTACAAAAGATCTGAATCTCCTTCAAAATGACATTTACAAAGCGAACAACAATAACGAAAATCTGGGAGACGTTCTTCAAACCATGGTAGTCAGCGGAGATAAAGCATTTTTATTATTGAACAATTCCAATAAAATTCAGGTTGTCAACCGTTATACATTCAAAAAAATCGGGACTATTACCAGCGAGATCAATCAGCCTCGTTACATGGCAGCTGCTAATAATATGCTGTATGTTTCTAATGATCAGTATTTAGGTGCTAAATATGTAAGTGTTTATAAAACTTCAGATCTGTCTTTTGTGAAAAAAATCACGTTTTCTGATACTGCGGAAAGAGTTGTATCAGCAGGTGGAAATATTTTCGTGCAAAATGCCACTTACGGCTTTGGAAATACACTTACTAAAATTAATACCACAACCAACGAAATTGACGGCACACCTATCCCTGTTCCCAACGGAAACATCAACAAAACAATTGCTTATAACAACAATGTGTATGTAATTGCAGAAGGAACTGCCAATTCTTACCTTTATGAAATTTCCCCTGCAGGTACCATTACAAAGAATATAACATTGACCAATATTCCCAATGCAACCAATCTGCAGATTGATGGTGGAAAATTCTTCTTCAGCTCAGCAAACAAAATCTATTCTATGGATTTGAATGCAACAGCTGCTCCTACTGCTCCTATCATTACAGCAGTTGACGGCGGACAGTATTATACTTTATACGGATTCAATGTAATGGACGGAAGAATTTTCACTTCTGATGTGAAAGGATTTTCTCAGGCAAGTGAAATGAATGTGTACACCACATCAGGAACTTTAATCAAGAAATTTACTGTCGGAATGGGCGCAAACGGAGTTTATTCTAACTAATTGTAAAACGTCTTTTAACAAGTTCGGCGGCATCAAAGATGCCGCCGAATTTATTTTATGACCAAACTTCTAAGCTAATTTCAAACCTAACTTCCCAGCTTCTGAAATCACAAAATTCCGGGCTTCTTCACTGTTATTGGCAATTTCACCTTCCAGAATAGCTTCCTTTACTTTCTCCTTTAAAATACCAATTTCACGTCCCGGCTGCAGATTAAACATCATCATAATTTCTTCACCTGAAATAGGCGGCTGAAAATTTCTTACCTGATCTTTTTCCTCAACCTCTTTTATTTTTACCGCAACATATTCAAAATTCTTTTTAAATTTCTCCTGTTTTCTGGAGTTTTTGGTGGTAATGTCAGCTTTGCAAAGCGTAAAAAGATCTTCAATATCTTCACCTGCATCAAAAAGCAGTCTTCTCAATGCAGAATCTGAAGCATCATCTGTAATCAGAGCTATGGGTCTGGAAGAAAGTTTCACCATTTTCTGAACATATTTCATATCATTTCCCAATGGCAGTTTTAATCGCTGAAAAAGATTTTTTACCATTTTTGACCCTAAAAATTCATGCCCGTGAAAAGTCCAGCCTATTCCTTCCACAAATTTTTTGGTAGGCGCTTTTCCTATATCGTGAAGCAAAGCAGACCATCGCAGCCACAGATTATCAGTATTTTCAGAAATGTTATCAACAACTTCCAGAGTGTGATAAAAATTATCTTTATGAGTCTGTCCTTCTACTTCTTCTACTCCTTTTAAATCAATCAGTTCGGGGATAATAATTTTCATTAAGCCAACTTCCGCCATTAATTTTAGCCCCACAGACGGTTTTCTGGAAAGCATAATTTTATTAAATTCCACCATAATTCTTTCCATAGAAACAATTTTGATTCTTTCTGCTTCCTGTTTGATGGCATTCAGCGAATTTTCTTCAATCTGAAATTCTAAAGTAGAGGCAAACCTGATGGCTCTCATCATTCTCAGCGGATCATCCGAATAGGTTTGTTCAGGCTCAAGCGGCGTCTTCAAGATTCCATTCTTTAAATCTTCCATTCCGTTGAAAGGATCAATCAATTCACCAAAATTATTCTTGTTAAGTGAAATTGCCATTGCATTAATGGTAAAATCACGTCTTTTCTGGTCATCTTCAATTGTTCCGCCTTCTACTTCGGGCTTGCGGCTGTTTTCAGTATAGCTTTCCTTTCTGGCTCCAACAAATTCAAGTTCCAGATCTTTATAGCGGATCATCGCTGTTCCGTAAGTTTTAAAGACCGAAACCTTCATTTTAGGATCAATTTCTTTTCCTACATTTTGAGCAAGTTCAATTCCGCTCTGCTCAGTAACAAAATCAATATCGGTAGAAGCTTTTCTTTTCATAAGCAGATCACGCACATATCCTCCGACAATATAAACCGACTGATTATTCTGTGATGCAGCTTCAGAAATGAGCTTAAAAAGTGTAAGATTTTTATTTTGAGCTAGATTAATGAACATTTTTTTGGATGTTAAATTTTTTGACTGCAGATATTGACTTCAGATATTTTTAATTAAAAAGCCTTCATCAAATATATAACCACTAAGAAATCTTAGATAGTTTTTAACTAAATCTCCGGTTTCTTAATGGTTTTAGGATGGCAAAGATAACCATTTAAGGCAAAAACTACAAAAGACAGTTGATGATTACGCCTCGAAAGCTTTTGCTGAAATCATTATTCTCTTAAAACTTTAATGCGGTTATTATTCCAGATCTTTATAACAGATGAGCCTGAATATTTTGAAACTTTTTCTCTGTCTTCCTCTACCGCATAATCTACAAGACTAATCATTTCGGGAGAAATATCAGAAAATTGCAACGGACTTTTGTCGCCGCTGAAATTTGCAGAAGTAGAAACCAAAGGTTTGTTGAGTCTGGAAATAAGCTTTTTGCAAAAATCATTTTTTACAAGGCGAATTCCTATGCTGCCATCTTCTGCCAATAATTCTTTGGGTAATCCTCTGGGATTTTCGTAAACGATGGTAACCGGTTTTTCGCTGAGATCAATGATTTCCCAAGCCATTTCCGGAACATCTACCAGATCCTGCAGCCTTTTTTCAGACTCGACGAGAATAATCATCGACTTATTTTTTTCCCTTTTTTTTATCTCAAAAATTTTTTTGACTGCCTCAACATTTGTTGCATCACAGCCAATGCCCCAGATGGTATCTGTAGGATAGAGTATCGTTCCGCCCGACTGAAGTATTTTTATGATTTGTTCCATAAAGATCTTTTGTAGTAAATTAAAGCAAATTTACGGTTTCTTGATGGAAGATGATTTACTGTACAAAATCAATGTTATAAGATATTTGAAATATAAATTAAAAAAATCCTTAGATATTTTCTAAGGATTTTTATTCTTTCAGCTTTCTTTATTGACTCAGAATCATTGCCGCTTCTTTTGCAGCATAGGTGAAAATCATGTCAGCTCCGGCTCTTTTAAAGCACGTAAGGCTTTCAATAATCGCTTTATCATTATCAAGCCAGCCGTTTTGGACAGCCGCTTTTAACATTGCATATTCTCCGCTTACATTATAAACCGCAATAGGCAGATCAATCGCTTCACGAACTTTAGAAACAATATCCAGATACGGAAGTCCGGGTTTGATCATAATAATGTCTGCTCCCTCTTCTACATCTTTGAAAACTTCATTAAGGGCTTCACGGGAATTGTGAAAATCCATCTGATATGTTTTCTTATCCTTAGGAATTTCCATCGTATCTTTTGGTGCACTATCTAATGCACTTCTGAAAGGCCCATAAAATGAACTTGCATATTTTGCGGCATAACTCAGAATACCAACATCCTGAAAACCGTTTTCTTCCAAAGCTTCACGGATAGTCAAAACTCTGCCATCCATCATATCACTCGGTGCCACAATATCAGCTCCTGCTTCAGCCTGCGAAACTGCCATTCTTGCCAAAGCATCATTGGTAGCATCGTTTACAATTTTTCCGTTTTCTATAATTCCGTCATGACCATATATAGAATAAGGATCTAAAGCAACATCTGGCATTACGATCATTCCGGGAACAGCATCTTTAATCGCTTTAATGGTATTCTGCATAAGTCCGTCTTTATTCCAGGCTTCTTTTCCGGTATTATCTTTTAGATTTTCAGAAACTTTCATATAAAGATTAACGGCTTTTACACCTAAAGAAAAGAGTTCTCTGCATTCTTTTACCGTAAGATCAATGCTTCTTCTGAAAATTCCCGGCATTGAAGGAATGGCTTCTTCTTTATTTTCACCTTCCATCACAAAAACAGGCATTACAAAATCATTGACAGAAAGACTGCATTCTCTTACTAAACTTCTCACAGACTCGTTTACTCTCAGCCTTCTGTTTCTAGAATATATCATTTTTGGAATACTTTTTGAATAATTTATTGCAAATTTAATACAACTTAAGCAAAAAACTGTTGCATTGTATTATAGAATATATTATTTTTGTTAGTAATATTTAAGCAAATTATTTGTTGATGAGAAAATTTTTACTTTTAATTATATTAATCAATGCTTCTGTCGCTTTTTCCGACGGAGCAAAAGCTCAGACAAGAGAGCCTTCGTCACTATCCCAGAAGTCGGATGATGGTGTGCTTACGGCATATCCTAATCCTGCTAAAGATTTTCTGATGGTGAAAGCTAAAGATGCCTCTTTAAAAATAAAAAATGTAAGCTTTTACTCTATTTTAGGAACACAGGTTGCGAGTTACAATATCAACAGCAATAGCGCAGAGATTAATATCCAAAAACTGAAGCCCGGGAAATATCTCATCAGATATATTCTGAGTGATAATACCCAAAAGGTTACCCAAATAGTGAAACAATAAAACTTAAATCCTGATAATCATCAGGATTTTTTCTTTTGGCAATATTTTTTTCAATTATTCCGTAACTTTCGGATTATTTTTAAACTAATTGTAAAAACAATTGCATGTTAAAAGCTGAAAACATTACTAAAACTTACAATGCAGGAATAAAAACTGCTTTGGATGATTTTAGCATCCATGTTCCCAAAGGAAGCATTTATGGACTTCTGGGACCTAACGGAGCCGGAAAAACCTCTTTTATCAGAATCATTAATCAGATTACACAGGCAGATTCAGGAGAAGTTTTAATCAACGGACAAAAACTAAATCCCGAACACATCAAAGATATTGGCTATATGCCTGAAGAAAGAGGACTTTATAAAAATATGAGTGTCGGAGATCAGATTCTATATTTCGGTGAGCTAAAAGGAATGAAAAAAAACGATGCTCTAAACGAAGCTAAAAAATGGTTTGAAAAACTTCACATTGATCAATGGTGGAAGAAAAAGCTGTCTGAACTTTCCAAAGGGATGGCTCAGAAAATACAGTTTGTTGTTACGGTGCTTCACAGACCTCATCTTTTGATTCTGGATGAGCCATTTTCAGGATTTGATCCTGTAAACGCAAATCTTATCAAAGATCAGATTATTGAGCTCAAGAATAATGGTACTACCATCATTCTCTCTACCCACAGAATGGAAAGTGTAGAGCAAATGTGTGATTATGTAGCTTTAATCAACAATTCTAAGAAAATTATTGACGGAAGAGTCTTTGATGTTCGCGAAAAATTCAAAAAGAATATTTTCGGAGTAACTTTATCTGATGTGAATGAGCAGCAGTTTAATTATTTTAAAGACAGGTACGAAATATTTAATATTAGCAATGAAAATAAGCTTGTTTCATTTGATTTGAAGAATGAAAACGATCAGAATCTTATTTTATCGGATCTTATCAATGTAGGCAAAGTAAGATCGTTTGATGAGAAAATTCCAAGCATGAACGAAGTATTTATTAATGCCGTAAGCAATCATTCTTAGATTATGAATAATATTTTTTTAATTACCAAAAGAGAATTTCTTACGCAGGTTAAGAAAAAATCTTTCATTATACTTACTCTTTTAGCTCCATTGATGATTATTGCTTTTGGGACGGTCATCGGGATGATGTTTAAAGCCAATGAGTCTCATGTGGCAATACAGGTAGTGGACAACAGCGGACTTTTTAAAGACCAATTGAAGTCTGATGATAAAATCAACTATGAATTTATATCTTCAGCCGAAGAACAGTCAAAAATCAAAACTTTAAAAGGCAACGAAAATCTTGACGGAATTTTGGTTTTACCTGCTTTAACGACAAATAATTTTGATGATCTTGAAAAAAACACCCGCCTTGTAATCAATACAAAAATCGGGTTTGATACGAAGCAGCGAATTGTTTCAGACATTACTGACGTAATCAAAAAAGAGAAAATAAAAAAGCTGGGAATACAGGAAAGCCAGCTAAAAAATCTTGATAAAAGCTTTAGCCTGAAAACCATTAATGTTTCTGAGAACAATCAAGAAGATTCTGATCTTGCAGTAGGGATCAAAAGCGGACTGAGCATGATCCTTATGTATGTTACATTTATGTTTATCATCATCTACGGTGTGCGCGTTATGCGAAGCGTTTTGGAAGAAAAAAATAACCGCGTGGTAGAAATTATCATTTCATCGGTAAAGCCTTTTGAACTGATGATGGGAAAAATTCTGGGTGTAACAATGGTTGCTCTTACCCAGTTTATTGTCTGGATTTCTATGTCGGTTGTTGGTGCGCTTATTTTAAATACAGGCTTCAATTCTATTCAGAAAAATATTCCCGGCGGAGATGAAACAGTTCTCAGCAAACTGGATATTCCTCAGATTGCCACGCAGATTTCTCATGGTCTGCTGGAACTGAATTTCCCGCTGATCATTTTTGTTTTTATTGTTTATTTTCTGTTAGGATATATCTTCTACAGTTCTGTATATGCCGCTATCGGATCGGCTGTAGATAACGAAACTGAAACACAGCAATTTACTTTATTTGCAATTTTACCTCTTACTTTAGGAATGTACGGAAGTTTTTCTATTCTGAATAATCCAGACGGTCCGGTAGGATTCTGGATGTCTATGATTCCGTTTACTTCTCCTGTCGCAATGATCGCAAGAATTCCTTTTGGTGTTCCGGCGTGGGAAATTGCACTTTCTATTGCTCTTCTTTTAGGAACTACTGTTTTTATGATTTTCCTTGCAGGTAAAATTTACCGTGTCGGAATTTTGATGTATGGAAACAAGGCAACAATGAAAGAGCTTTGGAAATGGATAAAAAACTAATAATTGAAAATACTTTTAAGCTCAATTGATAAATTGATTTTTCATTTAACATAATTAAAATTAATCTTACGTAAATTTGTTCTGTAAAATTATTATTAATGAAAATACAGGGTAAAAATGCCATCATTACAGGAGGTGGAAGAGGTTTGGGAAAAGCAGTTGCTTTGATTCTTGCAAGCGAAGGTGTAAATATCGGAATCACAGGAAGAAATGAAGAAAACCTGAAAATGACGGTGGACGAGATCCAGAAACTGGGTGTAAATGCACATTATGCAGTTTTCAGTATGGATAACGAAATTCAGGTAAAAGCAGGATTAGACTCTTTAGCTCAACAGCTGGGCGGTGTAGATATTCTGATCAATAATGCAGGAATCGGTGATTTTGGTTCTATTGAAGAAATGCCGACAGAAACCTGGGAACAGGTAATAAAGACCAATCTTTTCGGAGTTTATTATGCTGCAAAGACAGTATATCCTTATATGAAAGAAAAAGGACAGGGTGACATTATCAATGTTGCATCAACTGCAGGTCTGAAAGGTGGTCCCAACATGTCTGCTTATGCTGCTTCTAAAGCTGCTGTAATTTCACTTTCACAGTCTATGATGGCAGAATGGAGAAAACAGAATATAAGAGTCATCACTCTAACACCAAGTACTATTGCATCAGACATGTCGATTCAGGGAGGTCTTACCGACGGAAATCCGGAAAAAGTACTTCAACCGGAAGATTTTGCAGAATGGGTAAGAGATATTCTTAAAATGAACAAAAGAGCAATGATCGCCAATGGTTCTATCTTTTCTACTAATCCGTAGAGAATTATATTTCTACTTTGCATCTTTATAAAAGATGTATTGTTTCATACAATATCCATTATTCAATATAAAAGACAATTCTCACGAGTTGTCTTTTTTTATTCTCTGACCTTCACCAAGTGAAAACATCCGTTCACCAAGTGTTCAAAATTTCAGCTTTCATTCGTGGTAATTTTACTTTAGAAATTTAAATAATAAACATTATGAAACTGAAACATCTTTTATTAGCAGGAATTTTCGCTGCAGGAAGTCTAATGAATGCGCAGGAAATAAAGAAAAACTTCATCGAAGTAACAGGAGTTGCAGAAATGGAAGTAGAGCCGGATGAAATTGTTTTCAATATCGGAATCAAGGCCGAAAACAAAAATCAATTGGCAGACAATGAAAAGCTTTTATTTGAAACCCTTAAAAAAAGTGGTGTGAAAAATGAAGACATCAAGTTTAAGTCAATGCATCAGAACTTATATTCAAAAACAACAAAATTTACCAAAAGTTTTCAGTTTAAAGCAAATGCTAAAACCAATATAAGCAAGCTTTTTGAAGATCTGAACCAGAAATGGGTAAGCAACCTGAATATTGCTGAAGTTAAAAACACAAAAATTGCAGATTTCAGAAAAGCAGTTAAAATTAATGCATTAAAATCAGCTAAGGAAAAAGCAGATTATCTTTTAGGGAGCATCAGCAAAAAAACAGGAGATGCAATTGAAATCATTGAGATTGAAGATTATATGAGTGATTCTGTTCTTCCTGTCGCATATAAAAGTAAAATAGCAAATATACAGCTGGAAATCGCAGACCAAGTTGTTGACTATTCGTTTGAGAATATCGAAAACATCAAGCTTAAGTACAGCATCAAAACAAAATATGAGATTCTTTAAAAGCAAATGACATGAATACTTTAAAAATTTTAACAATTACAGCCGGTGTGGCTGCTCTTTTAAGTACAGGAAAATTATCCGATAATCAACGCAGTAACAAAACGATTGCAACAAATGTAACAGAAAGTAAAAGCGAAGAGTTCCCAAAACCGATAGAGATTTCAAAGGATAATAAAATTCAGGTGGCTTTACTTCTTGATACTTCCAACAGTATGGATGGTCTGATTGATCAGGCAAAATCAAGGCTTTGGAATATCGTCAATACTTTAACTACTTTAAAATATAACGGAAAATCTCCTCAGATAGAAATTTCTCTTTATGAATACGGAAATGACGGATTGCAGGATGAAAACTACATAAGACAGATTACGCCTCTTACACAGGATCTGGATCTTGTTTCTGAAAAGCTTTTCGCATTAAGAACCAACGGCGGAAGTGAATATTGCGGAGCGGCCATTCGGGATGCAGCCAATAATCTTAAATGGGACGGAAATGAAAAGAGCATGAAACTGATTTACATTGCCGGAAATGAGCCTTTCGATCAGGGAAATATCAATTATAAAGATGCTGTTACTCAAGCCAAAAATAAAAATATCTATACCAACACTATTTTTTGCGGAAACAGAGAAGAAGGAATCAGAAGTTTCTGGCAAAATGGAGCAAACCTGGGGAACGGCAGATATTTCAATATTGACAGCAATCAGAAGGTTATTTATATTGAAACACCTTATGACATAAAAATTTCCCAATATAACTCTCAGCTTAATGACACTTATATTTCTTACGGAAATCGCGGGTATGAAATGAAAAATAAACAAACTTTGCAGGATGTAAATGCTGAATCGCTGTCTTCATCAAATGCTGTAGAGAGAGTTGTAAGCAAATCTAAAAAAAATGCATACAAAAATGATCATTGGGATCTGGTGGATAAAGTTGAAAAAGACAAAGCCTATATTTCATCCATAAAAGAAGAGGAACTGCCTTCTGAACTGAAAGGTAAAACTAAAGCTGAAATTACAAAAATTGTTGCTCAAAAAGCTTCAGAGCGGGAAAAAATTCAAAAAGAGATTGAGATTTTAGCTAAAAAAAGACAGGAATTTATAGATCTGGAGATGAAAAAAAGAGGAAATTCAGACACCGATGATCTGGTGAAAGCAATTGAGCAATCTATTGCCGAAATTGCAAGGAAAAACGGATATAGTTTTTAATACCTTACTTAAGGTTAATATTGTTTATCAGTTTCGAGGTTCGGCTTCGCCGAACCTCGAAACATTTATATAGTAATTTATCTTCCAAATTTGAAATATTCTGTGAGATGATGTTTTTTGTTCTTTAAATATGCCGAAGCCATTTCCATTCCGGTCACCGAAAAGGTAATTCCGTTTCCGCCAAAGCCTAAAACAAAATATGAATTTTTAAAATTTCCGTGAGTTCCAATGTAAGGAAGCCCGTCTTTTGTCTCGCCAAAGGTTCCTGCCCACACGAAATCCGTGTAAAAAGGATAATCTGGTTTAATCTTTTTTAATATCCTTAGAATCTCTTTCTCCTTTTTATTCAGTAGTGAATCTCTCTTTTCAGGATTAGAAAAATCTTCATCACCCCCTCCTATCAAAAGCCGGTTGTCATCTGTGGAACGCATGTACATATAAGGAGTATCTGTATTCCAGACTAATGTGTTTTCTATATTTTTAAACTGATCCTGATCTATTTCAGAAACAACGGCATACGTAACCTTTAGATTTACAAAATGCTCCTTAATCATCATACTGCTTTCATAGCCAACACAATAAATGATTTTTTTTGCTTTAATATTGAATCCTTCTGTTGTTAGGGCTAAATTATGATCTCTCAGATATTTTACAGATTTCATTTCTGTTTTATCATAAACTTTAAGACCTTTTTTCACATTAAATCTCAGCAGTTCATGTGCAAATTTAAATGCATCAATACTTGCGCCTTGCTTAGACAGAATAGCTCCGTATGTATTCTGAAAGCCAAACCTATCTTCTACGTCTTCACTTCCAAGCCACGAGACTTCAAAACCTGCTTTTTTCCTGATTTCAAACTCTTTTTCCAGCCATTTTACATCTTTTTTTTTAGAAGCATAGTAAAGTGACTGCTTTTTCCTGAAGCCCGCCCGTGATTTAATTTCCTTCGTAAGCTTTTCCAGCTGATCTATTGCTTTTGAACAGGCTTTGTAACTTTCTACGGCACCCTTCTCACCAATCAGTTCTATTAATTTGTAAAGCGGAGTATCAATTTCGTACTGAAGCATTGAAGTGGTTGCAGCAGTACTGCCGTTGCACACTTCCCTTTTATCAATCAAAATAGTATTATAGCCATCTTTAATCATCTGATGAGCAATAAGACTCCCTGTAATTCCTCCGCCAATGATGAGTACATCACATATTTCGTCTGATTTCAGCGATGGATAAGAAGATACCAAACCATTTTTTATCAGCCAAAAAGGTTCGTTAGATTTAAGGTTCATAAAAAATATTTTTCAGAGACTTATCAATAATTGCGCCTTAAACTGTGTTAATATATAATTATGGTTTAATTATTGATAAATTAATCTATCATACACCATTTAAAATTTAAATTATGATCACAATTATTAATGATGCACCGGAAAACGTAGCTGCATTCTGCGCTACAGGAGAAATAACCAAAGAAGATTTCGAAAATATTGTAATTCCGCGTGTGAAGAAAAAGGTAGAGCAGTTTAATGAACTTAATTATTTGCTGTATTTAGATACCGACCTTGGTAATTTTACCGCAGGAGCATGGCTTCAGGATGCTTTACTGGGAATTAAAAACCTTACAAGATGGAACCGGGCTGCCATCGTAACGGATAAAGAAGGCGTTCAGAATTTCACAGAAATTTTTAGTGTACTGATGCCGGGAGAATTCAAATCTTTCCCTAAAAAGAATCTATATAACGCATTATTTTGGTGTCAAAACGGAAATGAAGTAGAAACAGAAACATCAGCAGTATAAACAAAACAGCTCAGAAAATTTCTGAGCTGTCATTATTTTTAGTGAATATGCTTTTCTGCGTGATAAGAACTTCTTACCAAAGGTGAGCTTTCCACATGTCTGAATCCTAAACTTCTCGCAAAATCTCCCAACTCATCAAATTCTTCCGGAGTAATGAATCTTTTTACCGGTAAATGCTTTTTCGTCGGCTGAAGATATTGTCCTAAAGTAATAACATCCACATCAGCATTTCTAATGTCTTCAATGGTCTGAAAAACCTCATCTTTCGTTTCTCCCAAACCAAGCATTACTCCTGTCTTCGTACGCCTTTGTCCGGCTTCTTTTAGATATTTCAATACATCAAGACTTCTCTCATATTTTGCCTGAATTCTTACTTCTCTGGTAAGTCTTTTTACTGTTTCCATATTGTGAGAAATCACTTCGGGAGCTACATCAACCAATCGGTCGATATGTTTTGTAATCCCCTGAAAATCGGGAATAAGAGTTTCCATAGTTGTTCCCGGAGAAATTCTTCTTACAGCATTCACTGTTTCGGCCCAAAGTATAGATCCCATATCTTTCAGATCATCACGATCTACCGATGTAAGCACTGCATGTTTTATTTTCATCAGCTTAATAGATCTTGCCACTTTTTCCGGCTCATCCCAGTTTACATCAAGAGGTTTTCCTGTTTTTACGCCGCAGAATCCGCAGCTCCTTGTACAGATATTCCCAAGAATCATAAATGTTGCAGTGCCTTCGCCCCAACATTCTCCCATATTAGGGCAGCTTCCGCTTTGACAAATGGTGTTTAATTTATATTTATCAACCAAAGTTCGGAGTTCACGGTAATTTTTTCCTGTCGGAAGTTTTACTCTGATCCATTTTGGCTTTTGAACGGTTGTATCCTGTAATAAATTTTCCATTTCTAAAATTGAACTTCAAAGTTAGTGATTTTTTTATCGAAACCATCAAAGATGATGATTGATGAAAAACTATATCAACATAAATATATACATGGCAACAAGTTGAAAATACAATAAACAGAACAAGTTTATTAAAAAGAAAAGTTTCTGTAAAAAAAATAGGTCCCAATAATTGAGACCTATTTTTTTTAATTTAAATCATAAATTAATCGACAATTTCAAATTCAACCGGAATGGTACCGTGGTCCATATCTCCGATCTCATCGAACGCCGCCTTAGACATATCTAATGCCCTTGACGAATGGAAAGGTCCTCTATCATTAATCACCACTATCACCTCTTTTCCATTATTCAGATTGGTAACTTTTACTTCAGTTCCAAAAGGAATCGTTCTGTGTGCTGCAGTGAGTTTTGAATTATCAAAAACATCTCCGCTGGCTGTTTTTCTACCGTTAAACTTATCGTGGTAGTACGATGCATAACTTGTTTTCTTCGCTTCTGCGGCATCATATTTGAAAGAATAAATACCGAAGGTTGAAATCATCATTATGATTACGAGAATGAATCTTTTCATCATTTTGAACTTTTACTTGTTTGACGAGGCAAAAGTATAATGAAACTTTTTATCCGCCTATTTTAAATGTTAACAAATGTTAACAAAATGCAAAATAAAAGTTAAATATATTTATAAATACCTATAAACAGGCAACTTAAGAGATGTTGTTAAAAAATGTTAAAAAAAACCCTTAAAAGTTAACATAATTAACGAAAATCATCAATATTCACCAACTTAACAAACTATAAACATTTAAAAATCAATATCTTATAACGATTATAACATTCCTTAAAGCTATGGTAATTCTAAGGCATATTATTAGTCTTTCTCTTGTTTACTTTGAAAACCGATAGCTCTTCTGGGTTCCTCCACTACCTGATATGTTTGAAGCTCTGTTTTTATATCCTGAACTCTTTTCTGAAAATCATCAAAATTATTGATTACAACATCAGTTAAAAATCTTGCAACCAGATTAAGATATTCCTGTGTAAGTTTGGCAGCAGCATCCCTCAAAGCACCATGAAGAAGAGTTTCATCTATGATAAGATTTTCATTTCTGGTACGTTGATAAGCATTTTTAATTCTTTTCTTAAGACTTTGCGTAAAGTCTATCAGCATAGTATTGCTGAATACTTTCATTTTTGAGGCAACTTCACTCCAGAACGGAACTTTGTCTGCATGATTTTTTTTCAGGATTTTATAAAGCAGTGAATCTTTATCCAGATTTCTGGTAATATGGAACAAAATGATTTCTGCCCTTTCAGCTGCATTTGGCGGAAAAATGGGAATCATCACATCAAATCTGCCGGGCGCAAGTATTTCCTCATCAATTTCTGCAACAGAGTTTGCCGAGCCCACCATCAGCAGATTTTCGCTTTCAAACTTAGAAATGTGATGCAAAACTATTTCCTGAGTTTCCAGATTAGCATAGGCAACATCTTTTTCTGCCTTTCGCTGCATCATTATTTCATCAAAATCTTCAAGGAACATCAAAACACGATCATTCTTCATCATGGTTAAAAGAAAATCGTTGAAGCTTGTCTGATTTCCATCTACAAAAGAAGTTCCGAGATAATATTTTTTGATTTCCTTAAACTCATAATTAATAATTTCTGCAATTTTATTTGCCCAGAAAATCTTTCCGCTTCCGGGAGGTCCGTAAAGAATAATTCCGGCAGGTTTATTAATGCCCCAATCTTTGATTTGCTGAGGATTTAAAAAAGGTTCCAGAACACTCGAAATATAAAAGAATAAATCTCTGTAACCAATAAAATCACGTTGCTGAAGACTGGTTTTATTTCCGAAATAATCGTAGACAAATTTATAGTTTCCGCCTAATTTATTATCAATTCCGTAGCTGGAAACGGAGGAACGGTAAAAACCATTATCGAAGATGTTTTTTTCCTTTATGGCTTTTTCTATCTGTTCTTTCGGCTGATTGATTTTCTCGGCAATCTGCTCAACGGTTTTCTTTTTGTCTAAATCTTTCTCGTATTCTTTTAGAAAATCAACATTTTCCCGAATAAATTTTTCGAAATCTTCCTTAACCTCAAAGTTGGCAGAGATACAATCTGTTAAAACCAGATCAAAATCCTGAATAAAACGTTTAATGGCTTCGGGAGAAACATCCAGTTCTTTTGCAAGCTGTATTAACTTCATATAATCATCTTTAATTATTTAAAAATAAGAATTTTTAGTGATTATATAAACCTTCAGACAAAAATCAAACGCTGTATTTCAAAAAAATATTAAACTCTGTTTTCATCAATCTTCCAATGCGTAAACGGCAAAACTTGCCAGCCAGTGGTCGCCACCATAATTCCCCTGGAAAAGTAAAGGCAACCCGTTATGAAGGAATATATTGGCTGTTTTTATGAAATCCTTCTTCAAAGGATGATCTTGAGGAAGACTTTTCGCAATGCCTTTCATACACCATGCTTTTGAAAATGACAAACCTACCAAATGAACAGTCTGGTAATCACTCAAATCACTTACGACAGGAATTTTTTCAATATTTCCTAGACTTCTTTTATCGTAAAACTTATTCAGCCATTGTACAAAGTCTTTTTGAGGAAGTACTCTTCTCATCAAATCTGCAATTTCCAGACTCGGAGAAAAAAAATCTGAACCATCAGGTTCCAGATATGCCGGTGTTTTTTCATCTTTCAGATAAAAATATTTTGCCTTTTCTGTAAGCTGCTTTTCAAATTCCGAATCTTTGTTTGCTCTTGCCCAATCTATCGCAAATGCCATCGCAAAAGCGGTATTGGGATGTACTCCAGTTCTGTTAGGATAAGTTTGTTTGGGAAGATAAGTTTTCCATGAAGCTAAAATCTTATCGGTTAACGGCTTTAAATTCTGATGCCATATTTTGGCTTTTGGATGATTCCAATCAGTAAGTTCTTCGTCAAGCTTTAAAAGCCACGCCCATCCGTAGGTTCTTTCAAAAGTTCCGGTAAGCTGATATTTAGTAAAATAATCTGCTTCAGTCTGAAGATGCTCTTTTTTAAACGAATAATCCAAAATTTCTTCAATATTTTTCGCTATCGAAAGGTTGGGTTTTGTTTTAAGGAGTCTTACCAACATCCAATGACCATGAACAGAGCTATGCCAATCGAAACATCCGTAAAAGCTGGGATGAAGATCTTTCGGACTTAGAGCAACCTCACTTTCATTATTGATAATATGTGCCGTTTTGTTGGGATATTCCTGATTGATGCAGTGAAGCGGCTTCTCTGCTAATTTTACAGCCATTTCATCTGAAAGTTTTGGAATTTCCTGTGCAAAAAGAATAGAAGGAAAAGTGACAATAGCGAATAAGTATTTTCTCATTGAGCTTGACTTTAATTTATTATTTAAAAAATATAATCTTTAACTCTTGATGTTGCCAGTTCTTTTTCATTAATCCAGCTGAGAAAAGATTCCAATTTATCTTCCATTTTCTTTCCCGTATTCCATCTTCTGTAAAAAGGTATTTTAAAATGATATTTTTCTACATCTGTAAACTGCCATGAGTCTAAATAAATCAAAACAAAATCATCCTTTTTCAGTGTTTCATACACCATATTCTGATAATACTGCATCGGCAAAACCTGAAATACAAAATCATTGTAAGGAAGCTGACTGTAAGGAGAAATACTCTCCGGGATGATACTTAAGCCATTTTCTTCAATAATTTCCAGAGATTTTTTGAGTCTTTTAAAAGGAAAAAGTATATCGGCATGATCAATACCAGAAACATAGTTGAATCCGCAAAGCTTTAATTCATCCACAGAAAGACCGGTGTTTTTATAACGGATTCCGCGTATATTTTTTTCAAGAAAATCCTGAGTGCTTTTCTTGATTTCATCCACATATTCCAGTGAGCCGCCCTGATAATAAAAGGCAATTTCGTGTCCCTGAACCGAAATTGCCTTTAAAAGTTTCTGCAGCTTTTCAGCAATAGAAATTTCTATAAAAAAACTCGCTTTAAGATCATAAAGATCCAATATTCTGAGAATTGCTCTGGTATTACTTTCCGTTATTTTTAATCTCTCTTCATCAGAAATCTGAAAACCTTTTTTAGTTTCAGCTTTAATAGAAATGATGTTGAAAGTAAGTAATATCATGCAGGGATGGTATCAGAACTATTAGTTTTTATTTAATTTAACCTTAAGGTTTTTAATCATATCTTTTGTCATCTCAGAAATTCCGAAATCATAAGAAAGTCCCCAATCTTTTTTCGCTACCGAATCATCAATAGAAGCCGGCCATGAATCTGCAATTGCCTGTCTGAAATCCGGTTGATAATCAATTTCAAACTCAGGAATTTCTTTTTTGATCTCTACTGCCAATTCTTTAGGAGTGAAAGACATTCCGCCAAGATTATAAGAAGAGCGGACGTTTACACTCTCTTTTGGAGCTTCCATCAGCTTCAAAGTAGCATTAATGGCATCATCCATATACAACATCGGCATTCCGGTATTTTCTGAAATAAAACTTGTGTATTTTCCTTTTTCAATGGCTTCATAAAAAATTTCAACAGCGTAATCTGTAGTTCCGCCGCCTGCAGGAGTTTTCCATGAAATCAATCCTGGATAGCGAATGCTTCTTACATCTACACCATGCTTATCAAAATAGTATTCGCACCATTTTTCACCAGCCATTTTAGAAATTCCGTATACCGTGGTAGGGTTCAGCACCACATCCTGCCCTACGTTCTCCTTAGGAATTCCTTTCCCGAAAACAGCAATAGAGCTTGGCCAGAATATTTTTTTGATGAGTCCTTCTTTTGCCATTTCACAAAAATGCAGCAAAGGCTCAAGATTGAGCTTCCATGCAAAAATTGGCTGTTTTTCTGAAGTTCCGGATAATAGAGAAGCCAAATGATACACCGTGGTGATTTCATAATCCTTAATCACCTGTCTTACCAGCTGAGTATTGGTAACATCCATTCTTTCATAATATCCTGCTGAGGTAATACCCTGCTGATATCTGTCTAAGCCTGAAGCAACCACATTCTCTGCCCCGTGAATTTCTACAAGTCTGTTGGTAAGCTCAGTCCCGATCTGTCCTAAAGCTCCTGTAATAAGTATTTTTTCCGTGAAGGACTCCATTTTTATTTATTATTAGTTGATGAAAAGCAAAAGTAAAAATTTTGACTGCGATAAGAAAACAAAATGATGAATTAACATCAAAATTTGATTATTATTTAGATTTACACAAATGTAAGTATTTTATATGTTTTATTTTCAGCGGTTTAAAAGCCTGAATGAGTTTTTACAATAGCTGATCTTGTGCTTCAGAATATAATTTTATATCAATAATTATTACAAAATTGATTACATTTCGGGATTATTTTTAAATAAATACGTTCTTGAAAACCAAAAAACTTTATCAGCAACTCTATTTTCAGGTAATTATTGCCATTACTTTAGGAATTTTATTAGGAAAATTTTATCCCGAACTCGGAGAGAAAATGAAACCGCTGGGTGATGGCTTTATTAAACTTGTAAAAATGATTATCGCACCAGTGATTTTCATTACCCTGACTTTGGGAATTGCTCACATGACCGATTTGAAAAAAGTTGGAAGAATTGCCATAAAAGCAATGATCTATTTTTTCACTTTCTCAACTTTGGCTCTGATTATCGGCTTAATTGTTGGAAACCTTATCAGGCCGGGTTCCGGTCTGAACATTGATCCGGCGGGTTTATCAGGTGATATTTCGCAATATCAGCAAAAAGCACACGACACAACACTTACCGGTTTTGTGATGAATATTATTCCTGAAACATTATTCAGTCCGCTGATCGGTGATAATATTCTTCAGGTTCTTCTGGTTGCTATTCTGATGGGTGTTGCCTTGGTTTTAACCAAAGAAAAAAGCGGAAAAATTACAGATTTGCTGCAGTCACTTGCCGCTCCCGTTTTCAAGATCGTTCATATGCTCATGAAACTGGCTCCCATCGGAGCATTTGGTGCAATGGCTTTTACCATAGGCAAATATGGTTTAGCCTCTGTTCTCAATTTAATTTTTCTTGTCGGAACATTTTACATTACCTCAATTTTATTCGTGGTTGTAATATTGGGAGCAGTTGCATGGTATAATGGTTTTAACATTTTTAAGCTAATGTATTATCTGAAAGAAGAATTGCTTCTTGTTTTGGGAACAAGCTCTTCTGAATCTGCACTTCCCGGCGTTATGGAAAAGCTTGAAAAAGCAGGCTGTTCCAGAGGCATTGTAGGCTTGGTTGTCCCTACCGGATATTCTTTCAATCTTGACGGAACCAATATTTATATGACACTTGCTTCACTTTTTATAGCGCAGGCTTTAAACATTGATCTCTCCATCGAAAAACAGCTCATGCTTCTTTTGGTCGCAATGCTGAGTTCAAAAGGAGCTGCCGGTGTTACCGGAGCCGGTTTTGTAACTTTAGCCGCAACTTTAGCCGTAGTTCCCGAAAGTCCCATTGCCGGAATGACATTGATTTTAGGAATTGATAAATTTATGAGTGAATGCCGCGCTTTAACCAACGTGATCGGAAATTCTGTGGCAACGGTTGTAGTAGCTAACTGGGAAAAACAACTGGATAAAGACCAGCTGAAATACTGCCTTGAAAATCCCAATGAAATTGAAGAGAAACTGGAAGTCTAAATAATTCTATGGTTTATTTTGATATTAAACTAAATCCTCCCGAATTTTCAGGAGGATTTTTTTGTTGGTTTATGCTTTCTTTTTAAACTCGGCGAGCTTCAGGGCATCTTTGATCATCTTCCCCGGTCGGAATATCGTTTTTACGGTTTTGATGCTGGAAGCGTTTACTTCTTCTGCCGTATCTTTTCCTTCGCTGGAACCGCCTGCCTGTAGGGTGAAATACTCACCTACATACACAATCTTACCATCGGCTACATCGTCGGCAATTTTGGAAAACGTGCTTTCGAGTACGGCAAGAATATCGGCTTTGGATACGGTAGAAACGGTAGAAGCATATTTGGCAAGATCTTCGAGGGTAGTCTGCCCATTGCCTACAATATCAGCGTAGAATTTTTGGGAAGCTGTGGGATTCTGAGGGTTTCTCTTCTGGATAACATTAAATGTAATTGGCATTTTTTTTCGTTTTTAGTGTTAAACATTTGTTATTGTATATACTAATGTAACAAAAAATAACCTCCTATTATTGCCCTGTAGATAAAAATCTACACCATACGAATGATGCTTAAAAAAATAAGACGTGTCATTGTAGGAAATGATACGTCTCATTTAAACAAATTAGACGTGTAAATTTATCGGTTTACACGTCTAAATTTTAAAAAAGATCAGAAGATCATTTTATTTATTTCTTCAAAAGGCTTTCTATAAGCTTATTCTGTGCTTCAATTAGTTTTGAAATCTGATCTTGATTTTTCATTATACTTTGTAGTAATTCTGGAGATTGAATATTTACTGTCGAATCCTTTGGATAAACAATATTTGAGTTTTCAAAAGTGTTGTTAGAAATAATTACATTTCCATCGCTATCAAATAAATCTTGTATCTCAATTTCAAAGACTTCTGAAATTTTTCCTAATTTATCTAAATTTGGCTTTGACTGGTCTGTTTCCCATTTATTATACGCTGGTTGAGAAATATCTAATTTATAAGCTACATCAGCTTGAGACCAATTTCGGTTTTGTCTTAGCTGTTTCAATTTTGTTCCTAAACTCATAAAGTCTTTTTTACAAATATAAAATAATTTATATTCATAACTAACAGTTATATTATTATAACTAAAGGTTGTTGGGTAGATGTAATATTTGTTTTATTTTTGAAATCTGATAATCAATTTGTTTTTGATTACCAAATAATTTCTATATTTAAACCTTTAAAAAACTACAAAGCATGAAGAAAAAATTATTTCTCAGGCTCTGCCTGATGCTCTTAGTCGGTGTCTCGGCGTTCTCCTGCCGCACCGAAGACTTTCACAACGAAGAAGAAACGCACGGCAACACGGGCTTGCGATTGACTTCTCAAAGAATTTCTCTTAACCAAGCCAAGCACAGAACCCAGCTTCTTCCCGATCTTGAAAAAGCAGAAACAGCAATAGAGAAAAAAGCACTCAAAGTGCAGGGTAAATCGGTAAACATCGGAAACGGAATTACCATTGATACCGATGAGGTCGTTTACATAGAAAACGGTCCCGATTATCACACCTACACCTTCAGCGTCATCCGTGACAACGCATCTGCCAATGCACCGATAGAAAATATTCTTCTCACTCCCAATACAGACGGTAGCTACAGGGTGTTTCATATTGTCCTGAATCTTACCGAAGCAGACAAAGCCAAGATTGCCAATAAAGAATATGTAGATTTTAAAAACAAAGAACAGGTGACTGAGTTGGCGAGCATCAGTAATCTCTCATCTCTTTCGCAAAGAACGTCTTGTACACCGCAGTACTATTCTTATCCTGTACCATGCATCGGTCCTGAAAAGCATTTGCCGGGACAGCCGGGCTGTCCTTATACAGGGGATAATCGTGCTCATTGGGTAACAGGCGTTTTTTGGGACTGCCAATATGTGGCTGAACCTGTAGATCATGTGATTGCCCCTCCCGAAGCAGGACCAGGAGGAAACGATAACAATACTAATCCTGGAACTCCGCCCGATGACTGCAGCACAACTGCTACAAACCCATCGCAGGTAGGCTTGGTAAGTTCAACCGGATGTAATATCGGAGTTCCAACGGAAACAATTGTAAGACCTTCGCAGATGCCATGTACTAAAATTGTTACCGAAAGCACTAAGGCTAAAGAACTTTTGTCAAAACCAAAAGCATTGGGAAGATTAAATGAAGTAAAAGTAAATATTACTACTTATCCTCACGAAAAATCATTTTCATTAGGCGTAGATGCAAATGGTACTGAACAAGTAACTTCAGTTTTTGAAGATCATTCGGGTCTACAAACCAGTATAGTTGCTCAAAGTCCTAATTTTAAGGTAAAGGCAGGTGTACATACTCATCCTCCCGGTGAATTTGCAGGACCATCTGCTGGAGATGTATATACTTTTATTAGCGCCAATAAAATTAATAATGATTTTGATCATTATTTTACAATTGCTTATGATGGAAGTGAATATGTTTATACAATTACGAATCAAACTCTTTTTGACCAATTTATGGATAATTATCCACCCAATACGCATATTGATTCTGAAACAAAAGCGTGGAAAGACATTGAAAAAATTGGCGTTACTTTTTATGAAGTTTATAGGTCATTGAAAAAGCAAGGTAAATCAAAAAATGAAGCTTATGAGCTTGGAATGGCATTCGTTTTGAGAAAGTATAATTCAGGAATTGGACTAAGTAAAAGGGATGGCAATGGTGATTTTAAACCTCTTTTTGTTGAAGAACTGCAAGATCCCAATAATCCTAAAAAGAAAACTTATAATAAAACAGATAATTGTAATCTTTAAATGACAGATAAATGAAAAACTTATATAAAATACTCTTTTGTTCGCTTTTATTAATAAATCTAAAATTGTCGGCTCAGTTAGATACATTGAACTATCTCAAGCAGTTTGAAGCTAATAAAATAAACTATATTAACCAACCATTCTCTAAATTAGTAAATGCTATGACACAGATACAGCCGGTATCTGTATGGGCTGGTGTCAATGCTAAAAATATAAATGTTACTCCCTTCTCTCAATTTTTATTCTGTGAAATGGATGAATCTTTTTCAAGCAATATTATATTAGTTGTCCTATGGCAAACTCCTTTACCTGCATCAGAGACAGATTATTATGAAAATAAAAATGGGTTTTTCTTCACTAATGATGAGAGAAATTATTATGGCAGTAAACTTGTAAAGGATATTAAGGTATATCGTTCGCAATAGTATTGATATGTTGCTTATACTTATAAAATAAGGTAGAAGTATGCAGAATTAATAAGTTTAAAGAAAGTATAAAAGAATAATATTTTAGATACCAGTTGTTATTAGTTGTTGATTCCTCGCTATATTGGAACTATTCTAAATCCTGATATTATATTGACAAAACCATAAACTAAGAAGCCGTCTCAAGTGTGAGGCGGCTCCTTTCACAATATTCTATATCAAAATATTCAGGCTTGAAGGCTGAACTTTTATATGAATCGGGGATTTTATCTTGTTGAATTCTCCGTCGAGATGCCAGTTTTTGGTATTTACTTTAAATTCAATTTCTGAAATTGGAAGATAGGTGATATAATCATCTTCTTTCAGTTTTTTGGTAAACATTCTGAACGCAAACAATGGAGAATACGTAATGGGAAACTTTTTTACCAAAACCATATCGACTAAGCCGTCACTTTTACTCGCCATCGGTGCAATATAGGCATTATTGCCAAACTGACGGGTGTTGGCAATATTTACCATCAGATATTTACCATTGTACTGTTTGTAATTTTCGTCAAAAAATTTCAGCTTTATGGGTTTGTAACTGAAAAAAGTTTTTAGTGAGACTTTAATGTAGTTTTTAAATCCTCTGGTAGTTTTTTCAAATTCTTTTACGACCTTCCCGTCAAACCCTGTTCCTGAAACATTGATAGAAAGTCTGCCATTAACAGTAAAAGTATCTATTTTTCTGGATTTTTTATCGTGAAGTTTTTGCAAAAGCTCGTCCAGATTTTTGCTGAAATGCGTTTCGTTGGAAAAGCCATTCCCGGAACCGGCAGGAAAAATCGCCAGAATTTTTTCTGTATCAATCAGGTTTTTTGCAACCGTAGAAATGGTTCCGTCACCTCCAATAGCTACGAAAATATCAATATCATTAAAATGATTCTGAATAAACTCATCTGTTCCTGCAATAGATTCTGATATATAAAATAAAGGATTCTGCACCTTCATTTTCAGATCATTCAGAAACGGATGGTAATTTTTTTTCGCAGAAAACGGATTAATGATAAAAGCAACTCTTTCCATTGCCGCAAAATTATAAAATGCAAGCGTATCAGAAAGAATTAATATTCGTTAATCTTTAAAGTATTATTTAATATTAAATCGTACTAACCATTTTAACCACAAAATGCATTAAAAATCCCATCAACGGATCATTAATTTTAAAAAACTTCATTTGCAAGCTCCATATTGACCATGGCTCCGGTAAAGTTTCCGGTGTAAACTGCATTAGCCACAGAGCGCATCAGGCAGGAATTATCACCACAGGCGTAAATTCCCGGAACTGTCGTAGTTTGTTTATGATCAATTATGAGATGACCGTGTTCTGTAAATTCACAGCCTAAAGAACCCGGAATATCAGAATGCTGCTTAAAGTGAAAAGCTCCGTAAACCGCTTCAGGATAAAGTATACTTCCATCAGTCAATACCAAAGATCTGACATTTCCATTCTCGTGAATCATTTCTTCAATTTCAGTTTCGATAACCGAAATGTTGTTTTGCGAAAGTTTTTGGATTTGTTCTTCACTGAAGTCAGATTTTCCTCTTGTTAAAATCACAAGATCATCGGTGAGATTTTTCACCAGTGAAGCAAGATGAAATCCTCTGTCACTATTAGCAATAATTGCTGTTTTTTTATTTCTGAATTCATAGCCATGGCAATATGGGCAATGAATCAAAGAAATTCCCCAACATTCATTAAAACCCTTAATATCGGGAACATCATCGGTAATTCCTGTGGCAAAAATCAGTTTTTGAGCTTCAAATTCATCACCACTTTCAGTTTTAATTTTAAAGCCATTTTCAGTTTTTATCCCTTCTGTTGCCAAACCATCGAAAAAGGTAATTGTTTCATATTTTTCAACCTGCTCTTTACCTATTTCAGAAATTTCTGCAGGTGCTTTGCCATCCTGTGTCAGGAAGTTGTGAGAATGTGGCGTTTGCCTGTTGCAGGGTTTCCCGCTGTCGATGATCAGTACTTTTCTGAGTGATCTACCCAGAGACATAGCTGCAGAAAGTCCGGCATAGCTTCCGCCAACTATAATGACATCAAAGAAGTTTTCATTTTTCATAATAAATATTTTGATCGGATAAAAATATATGTAAAAAGTCTGCCAAAAATGTTTATGTTGACCACATCAAATCATCCATTGTACGTAAAAAAACAGAACAAATGAAATCATCATCAGAATGACCGATGCATTAAAAAGTAAAAACATCCATACGTTCCGAAAATAATACCAACCTATATGATAAAGACCAAAAAAAAAGACAAAAGAAAAAGCTATTCCAATAATTGAGCAGACTGCAAAAGCTGTCAGATTATTTTCAGCCTTAAAATCATTGAATGCTGTGAGAAAAGTTACCAAAGCAATCAATAAGAATATAGCTGATCAAAAAAGGTTCCGGATTTCCATTTTTTTGCTGATCTATTGGAATCATCATCATTTTTATGATCTGAACTTCCAGAAAAGTTGAGACTTAATAAATCTGCTAAAAAATTGATTCCGTGTAAAAAATCAAAGGGCATTTTTTCTATTTGTTATCCAATTTATGCACTTTTTTCGTTCCTTCATACATTTCGTACTGCAAAAATCTAGTTTCCAGTTTTCCGTTGTACAGTTTTATTTTTCTGGAAGGCCGAAGTCCTATTTTCTTCACCGCTTCAAGATCCGAAGAAATGAGCCATGCTAAAGTATTGGGATAATTTGTTTTAAATGTATCTCCCACCTTTTTGTAAAAATCATCATCATTAATCGAAATTCTCTCATCATACGGCGGATTGAAAACCATCAGCAAAGGAAAAAGTTCTTTTTTGGAATCGAAAAAATTCTGTTTTCTCACTTCAATAATATCTTCCATTTCGGCAGATTCAATATTCGTTCTTGCTGCATTCAGCATTCTTGCATCAATATCATAGCCTACAATTTTCCCGTTAAACTCTTTTATGCGGTTTACACGAACTTCTTTTATTTTAGAAAATAAATCAGCATCATAATTTTTCCAGTTCTGAAAGGCAAATCTTCTTCTGAAAATCTGTGCAGGAAGATCTAAAGCGATCATTGCCGCTTCTATCAAAAGCGTTCCAGAACCACACATCGGGTCAAGAAAATTTCCTTTCCCGTCCCAACCTGTCAATTGCAGCATTCCGCTTGCCAAAACTTCATTGATTGGCGCTTCACCCTGTTCCTTTCTGTATCCTCTTTTGAATAAAGGATCTCCCGACGAATCTAAGGAAATGGTTACCAGTTCACGGTCAATATGTAAATGAAATTTTATGTCCGGAAATTTGGTTTCTATACTTGGTCTTTTATGATATTTATTCTGAAAGTAGTCTACAATAGCATCCTTCATTTTAAAAGTCATAAACTGAGAATGCTTAAATCTCTCGGAATTGACGGTAGAATCTATCGCAAAAGTCTGATCAACATCCATAAATTGATCCCATTCAAATTTAAAAAGCTTATCGTAAAACTTACTTTCGTTAAAAGCTTTAAATTCTAAAACAGGAATAATGATCTTTAAAGCTGTTCTCGCAGAATAATTAATTTTATATAAAAAACCAAGATCACCTTCACAGTTGACAGCACGGTTTTTAATTTCCACGTTTCTTCCGCCGAGTTTTTTTATTTCTTCTGCAAGAATAGGTTCCAGTCCGAAGAATGTTTTGATCTGAATTTTGAGATTGTCTGTATCCATTCTGCAAAAATAGCGATTTTTTTGCGTGGCGACGGAAGTTGGATGCCGGATGATTTAAAATATTATAGATTTAAAATTATATTATGATTTTTTTACCGCCACCTTTGTCTCAAAAACAATAATCAGAGATCATACATCGCATTCTGCATCCAACAAAATTCCGTACTTTTGCGGGATGGAATGGTTTGAATCTTGGTTTGATACCCCTTATTATCATTTGTTATACAGCAACAGAGATTATACAGAAGCAGAAAACTTTATCACTGCACTTACATCGGAGCTGCAGCTTCCACAATCGGCTAAAATTATCGATCTGGCTTGCGGAAAAGGAAGACATTCCGTTTTTCTGAATAAACTTGGATACGATGTTTTGGGATTAGATCTTTCACGCCAAAGTATTGAGCACAACAAAAAGTTTGAAAAAATTCCTGATTCTTCAGAACCGGCACTCCGTTTTGAAGTTCATGATATGCGGAATCCAATCAATTATCAACCGGTAAATGCTGTTTTTAATCTTTTTACCAGCTTTGGATATTTTGATAATGAAGAAGATGATCGAAAGGTTTTTGAATCGGTTTACAATGCCCTCTTACCAGAAGGTTACTTTGTTTTAGACTATCTTAATGAGGTGTTTGTAAGAAATACTTTGGTTCCAGAAGTGACGATTACCAGAGAAAATATTGAGTTTAATATTTCAAAAAAAATTGAAGGAAAACATATCATAAAAGATATAAGATTTGAAGCAGATGGAAAATCTCACCATTTCTTTGAAAAAGTAAAATTACACACATTAGAAACTATCGAAGATTACGCAAAAGACTGCGGGTTCGAAAGAATAAAAATATGGGGCGATTATCAGCTCAATGATTTTGAGAAAGAAAAATCTCCACGCTGCATCAATTTATTTAAGAAGAAATAATCTTCCGAATCTGAATGGCTACCAATATTATCTTTTTATCCGGTACAATGCTTTCAATATTCTGCGGAATAAGATTCGGATATTCTGGCAACCATACTCCACCAGCACCCTTTTTAATTTCAGCTTTTCTTATAATTGCAGGAATAATGGTGTGCTTTTTCAGAAAAAAATTATTTAAAAGCAAATTTAATTACATAATAAATCTCTTCATCGTTTTTTTCAATTTAACAATAGTTTTATATTGCCTCTCACCTATTTTCACATAATATGATTTTTATTCTACTAATACTAAGCGTCATTTCCGGAGTTTTGCTGGGAAAATATTTTGGCAAAAAAGAAAAATTTGCTAAAAATCTCCTGATTATAAGTGCCGGGTTTCTTATTACAATCTGCCTTAATGAAGTATTTCCGCAGGTATATTATGCCGAAGCAGGAAATCTGGGAATTTTTGTAATTGCCGGAGTTTTGCTTCAGATGATTCTTGAAGCACTCACCAAAGGTTTTGAACATGGTCATTTTCATTATCATAATGAAAGTAATATCCTTCCGATGGCTTTAATGGTCGGACTCTTTATCCATGCTTTTATTGAAGGAATTCCGCTCGCTAACGAGACTAACCCATTTTCTCCTTATCTGATGGGAATTCTGGTTCATAATATTCCCATTTCATTTATTTTGGGAGCTTTTTTATTCAATAGAAAAGGCAGCAAAGCATCGTACCCGTCTATTTTAATTGTTGCTTTATTTGCTTTAGCATCACCATTCGGAATGTTTTTAGGAAATTATTTCAACCCGGAATGGCAGCCTTATTTTTTAGCTGTCGTAGGTGGAATTTTCCTTCACATTTCATCTGTTATCATTTTTGAAAGCAATAAAAATCACAACATCAATTGGTCTAAAATAGGTTTGGTTATTTTGGGAGTATCTTTAGCATTGGTGATTCATCTTTTTCACACTCACCCTGATTCCGGACATATACATTGAAAATAAAAAAAGGCTTCAGAATAATTTTGAAGCCTTTTTTTATACAAATCAGTTATTTTAAAATTTCCATCCTACGGTGAGGAAGAAATTATTTCTTACATTTTTCACATCAGAAACTACAGAATTAGGAGTTGCAACATCGAAATCTGCTGAATAATATCCTGTTCCGAAATCTTCGTATCCTGCAAGGAACGGATTTTTATAATTTGAAGTAATATTCTGGTATGATGCATCAACATAGAACTTACCAAAATCATAACCTAAACCTGCACCAATCGTATTTCTGTCACCTAAAATCAGATTACTGAAGTTTGTCTGCGCTACAGAACCTGTATTGGTAAATGCACTCACAATCATATTATCAAACGGACTTGAACTATAAGCATATCCTCCTCTCAAACGGAAAGCTTTAATTCTGTACTCAGCTCCAACTTTTATCTCAGATAAATTTTTGTAACTGTCATTAAAGAAAGAGTTCAGTTCTGTTTCAGCATCTCCCTGTACTTTATATCTTGGTTTTGTAAGTCCTAATGTATAATCTACGTTTAAAGCAAAATTTTTGCTTGGAACAAATGCTCCGCTTAAAGTAGCTTTCATTGGGGACCTGAACCTTCTGTCCTCTACAAAACTATCAGCATAGATAAATCCGTCTGTTCCTGTGTAATAATCAGTATAAATTCTATCTAAAGACCACCATGTAGGTGTTTCGATAGAAGCTCCCAATCTCAATTGATTGGTTACTTTTCCGATCACCCCAAGACTTGCCGAGAAGCCGTTTGACTTTTCAGAAAAAGGCGTGTACTGTTTATCAAATGTATAAGCAGTATTATCTAAATCTAATCCAAAACTGGCACTGTCATATTGCTCTAAATCTACATAGTGCATATTGATACTTGCACCAAGATATAATGAATTGTTGTAATTCGCTCCTACACCCAAATTAAATTTGGTTTGAGTTCCGTAACGATTATAAGCCTGTCCTAAATACGATAGGTTTCCTACAACATTATTTCCTGATCCATCAACAAGATTCTTAGCAATTACAACATTAGTGTTCCCCGGAGATTCTACGTAATTTTCAAGAGAGGTTGTAGAAATATTGGCTCCCAGATTAATAAATTTCCATGGAGTTTCTGTCATAAGCTGGAAAACTGCAACACCTCCTACATTACCTATATTAGCTTTGCTGATGTTATAGTTAATGGAGTTTCCTGCAAGTGAACTCGTATTTTTATTGTTTTCTATAGATAGTGTTGCAGAAACATCACCTGCAATAGCCACACCTAAACCGGCAGGGTTGGTAAGTAATGAAGATGCATCACCTCCCAATGCTCCGTTGGAACCAGCCATTGCATTGAATTTTGAATTCCCAGTCATTGGTGTATTAGAATACACGTCCACAGAATTTCTAATTACAGATATGTCCTGAGCCTGCAGATAAAATGCTGCAGTAACACCCATTAATACTAAAGATTTTTTTAACATTATTTTTAAGAATAGTTATTATAGTTAATATTATCTGCCACCTGATCTGAAGCCACCGCCTCCGCCGCCAGATCTAAATCCGCCGCCGCCTGAAGAACCACCTCTGAAGCCACCGCTGCTTCCTGAATTAAAACCACCTGATCTGAATCCGCCATTATCACTTGGTCTGTTGTAATTATCGTTTCTTCTCGGTTGTGACTGCTGTGGTCTGTAATCATAATTTGGTCTTTGAGATCTAATACCGCTATTAGGATTTCTCATTCCCGATGGATTTCTAAAACCACCGTTCATTGTTCCCTGTCTGAAGCCTGAATTGGTATTTCCTTGTCTGAAACCATTATTGCTATTTCCGGATCTAAAACCATTGGTGTTATTTCTGAATCCTGATCCGTTATTTACATTTCTGTAACCTGATAATGTGTTTCCGGTAAAACCAGACCGTCCGTTGGCTCCGCTTCTTCTATAGGCAGGAGCATAAAAACTTCCACCCCAATAGCCGGCTCCCCAGCCCCAGTAAGGATTTCCCCATCCGCCCCAGAAAGGACTATTCCAGTTGTTCCAGCCAAGTCCCCAATAAGGGTTAAAGCCTCCCCAGCCCCAGCCGTTACCCCAGCCAAAACCAATTCCCATTCCCCAGCCAGAGCCCCAGCCCCAGTATGGATTATAGCCCCAACCCCAAGGTGAGCCCCAACCCATCATTCCTCCCCATCCCCAACCCCATGAGTTATCATAGTAGTTGGTTTCACTTCCTGCAAAACTACCCCAGTCAGAATCTGTGGCAGAAGAGTTGAAATTAGCATCACTCCAGTTATTATAACGGTTACTTTGCTGCTGCTGATTTATTTGCGCATTTTCTATAACACTACTGTCATTATAATAGTCATAATAATCACCTACTCTGTTTCCCTGATTATTAATAATCACACCTTCTGGTAACGTATCTTTATTAGGGTCATAGTAAACACCATCCGTTTCACTGTAACCACCCATCTGCGCACCACAAGACACCAACAGCAAACCACCTGAAATAGCTAAAATACCTTTAGATTTTAGTATTCCAAATAAATTTTTATGTATATTTCTTTTCATGATAATGTATATTTTTTTTAAATTAAATTATATTTGCATTCTGTACCAAAAATATACCAATAATTCGGTATAAAAAATCTATCAAAAATAGATTTTTATTTTTAGATTACATAATTTTACAAAAGTTAAAATATTAAAAAAAAATTAATGGCAAAATTAACTTCAAGAAGTGAAGATTACAGCAAGTGGTATAATGAGTTGGTTGTAAAGGCTGATTTAGCCGAAAACTCAGGTGTAAGAGGTTCTATGGTAATTAAACCTTACGGCTACGCAATATGGGAAAAAATGCGTGACGAAATGGACAAAAAATTCAAAGAAACCGGTCACGTGAATGCTTACTTTCCTCTTTTTGTACCCAAAAGCTTATTTGAAGCTGAAGAAAAAAATGCCGAAGGTTTTGCTAAAGAATGTGCTGTTGTCACGCATTACAGACTTAAAACCGACCCAAATAACCCGCATAAGCTGATTGTGGATCCTGATGCTAAACTTGAAGAAGAACTTATTGTAAGACCTACTTCAGAAGCTATTATCTGGAATACTTATAAAAGCTGGATTCAGTCATACAGAGATTTACCGATTCTTATCAACCAATGGGCAAATGTTGTGCGTTGGGAAATGAGAACCAGACTTTTCCTGAGAACGTCTGAATTTTTATGGCAGGAAGGTCATACCGCTCATGCCACCTGTGATGAGGCCATAGAAGAAGCCGAAAAGATGAATGAAGTTTATGCAGACTTTGCTGAAAACTTTATGGCAATGCCCGTTATACAAGGTTTAAAAACCCCTTCCGAGCGATTTGCAGGAGCAGATGAAACTTACTGTATTGAAGCCTTGATGCAAGACGGAAAAGCACTCCAAGCCGGAACCTCTCACTTTCTGGGTCAGAATTTTGCTAAAGCTTTTGATGTAAAATTTACCAATAAAGAAGGCAAGATCGAATATGCATGGGCAACTTCATGGGGAACTTCTACCCGTTTGATGGGAGCTTTAATTATGACCCATTCTGATGATCTGGGATTGGTACTTCCGCCAACTTTAGCACCTATACAAGTGGTTATTGTTCCTATTTTTAAAGGTGAAGAACAACTGAATCAAATCAGTGAAGTAGCATTAGATCTTCAGAGTAAATTAAAGCTGAAAGGAATTTCTGTAAAATTTGATAATGACACTCAAAATAAGCCAGGCTGGAAATTTGCTGAATATGAACTGAAGGGAGTTCCTTTAAGAATTGCTATCGGACCGAAAGATCTCGAAAACAAATCGGTAGAAATTGCGAGAAGGGATAATTTAACCAAAGAAACCCGACCATTAGAAGGTATTGATTCTTATATCGAAGATTTGTTAAAAACTATTCAGAAAGACATTTACCAAAAAGCCCTACAGTTCAGAGATGAGAATATTACAAAAGTAGATTCTTATGATGAATTTAAAAAAGTTCTGGAGGAAAAAGGCGGATTCATCTATGCTCATTGGGACGGAACTGCGGAAGAAGAAGAACAAATAAAAGAAGAAACCAAGGCAACAATACGATGTATTCCTTTAAATGAAGATCATGAAGAAGGAATTTCTATGATCAGCGGTAAGCCTTCAAAAAGAAGAGTTTTATTTGCCAAAGCATATTAAGATCCAATGCAATAACTTATTAAATCTTTAAAAATTCTAAGAATTTTTAAAGATTTTTTATTTTTCGATCTAATTTGGATAAATTTTTGTTTAATTTTATAATAACATTAAATTCAAAATAAATTATTATGGCATTAAACATTATTGATCTTATTAAAGGACAGCTAGGCGCTGCGCTTGTTTCACAAACGGCATCTCAACTGGGAGAAAGCGAAGCAGGAGTTTCCAAAGCAATTTCCGGTATGCTTCCTGTCATTATCGGCGGATTAGCCAATAATTCTGATAACCCTACCGTTATAGATACTATTGCCAATTCTTCATCCAACGGGATTCTGAGCAATTTAACAGGCGTTACATCTGGAAATTCTTTTATAGCAGGATTATTATCATCAATTTTTGGTGAAAGACTGAGCGGAATCATCAATAGTATTGCTACATACGCAGGAATCAGCAGCAATTCATCTTCCTCACTGCTTAATATTGTTACCGCAGCAACTGTAGGTGCAATCGGAAAATATGCTTCCAACAACAATTTAGACAGAAACGGAATTTCAACATTACTTAATGAACAAAGGGAAATTGTTCCAACCTTACTTCCTCCGGGACTTTCTCTGGCCTCCCTTAACGTTGGAGACTGGGCAAAAGGTTACGGTTTTGAAGGTAATGAAAATCCTGCTACTAAGAAATTTGAAGAAAAAACGCCTCATATAGAAGTAACAAGAAGTACAACCGATACCGGTACGTTCCCAGACAGACCTACGTCTGCTGAAGGTGGATCAATCTGGAAATGGCTTCTGCCTTTACTTTTACTCCTTGCCGCGTCATATTTCTTGTGGGAGCAATGCAGAAAAACAGAGACCACCACTACAACTGCAGTTGCAGGAGATTCTATGACAACAGATACCGATACAGTTGCATCTAATACCAATTCAGTAAATTCCGGAAGAGTTGATGAAGACATTGATCTGAATGGAACCTCACTAAAAGGCTATAGAGGAGGAATGGAGGATCAAATGATTTCTTTTCTCAAATCAGGAGGATATAGTGATGCTAAAGATGATGCAGCTTTAAAAAACAAATGGTATGATTTTGACCATGTTAATTTCAAAATTGGAATTGCTAACAGGCTGGAAGCAGGATCAGAAAGTCAGCTGCAAAATTTAGTGGCTATTCTTAAAGCTTTTCCTGAAGCCAAAATTAAAATTGGGGGCTATACTGATAAAACAGGTGATGAATCTAAAAATTTAAAACTTTCTAAAGAAAGAGCGAACTATATAAAAAACTGGTTGTCACAACAAGGAGTTGCTTCGCAGGTAGTATCTGCAGACGGATATGGAAGCGAATTTGCAACGGTAGATGCTACTGCATCCAATGATGAAAGAGCTATTGACAGAAGAATGTCTGTAAGATTTACAAAATAACTTACTATTTATATATAAAACTTGTTTAAACTATTTCAGAATTAACCACAAAAGGCACAAATAAAAATGTTAAATTGAATTTCTATAATAATAGAAGCGCTCAAAAGGAATAAAAATCAAAGATTTTTAAAACTATTGTGATCTTTTTGATTTATAACTATTAACTTTAAATAGAAGTTTAGTTCATCTTTTGTGACTTTTGCGGTTAAATAAAAGTTTTATAGCGGA
>NZ_JBVYOF010000009.1:0-260 GCF_056133985.1 Chryseobacterium sp. L12
AAAAAAATATTAAAAAAAAAAAACATAATTTTTTCAATAAAAATATTTTTGTTTAAAACAAAAAAAAAAAAAAAATATATCATTGTAAAAAAGGAAAAATCAAAAAAAAAAAAATAAATATTTTATAACTCCCTTATTAGTTTTTAAAAAAAAAATTATTATTAAAAAAAACAATAGAAAAAAAAATTATTTTTTTTTTAAAAAAAAAAAAAAAAAAAATGTTAAAAAAAAAATCCAAAGAAAATTTTTTTTAAAAAAAA